>NZ_AUGA01000120.1:0-10149 GCF_000426785.1 Bradyrhizobium sp. th-b2 | reverse complement strand
TGCACAAAACACCAAAACCTTGCAATCTCAGAACGTCATTCCAGCCAAATTACGATTCCAGATCAGTCGCCTGGAAGCTTCTTAACGGGCGACAAACTACGCTGTGAGCTTCCGAAAATGCGATGACCTGCGTCGGCGGCGCGAGGCCGAGAGCCGGGAAACTTTCACGGATTGTTTGAGCGACATAACTTGGCGCGAGGTGAGCGTAGTGCTTTTCCGTCATTCGCGTATCTGCGTGGCCAAGTTGTCGCGCGACCACCGCCATGGGCACGCCGGCCATCGCGAGATAGGAGGCGTGAGTGTGCCGTAGGATGTGGAAGTTCACTGCTGGTACGATCCCAGCCAGGCCACTCGCCTCATCAAGCGGCCGCTGTTGGTGCGAGGTCCCCCACGGCTTTCCATCACTCCTCAAAAAGATCCGCTCGCCAAAGGCAATGTTCGCTGTCCAGTGCCGGAAAGCAATCTTTCCTTCCTCCGCGAGAACGACGTGCCGGTTTTTGCCCTTGCTGAGCCGGACGGATAACGTGCCGCTATCATCGTTATAGTCTTCACGCTTGAGGCGGCCGAGTTCCGCGTATCGGCATCCGGTATGCAAAGCCGCTTCGACTAACTTCCGAAAGTCCTGAGGACAGGCATCAACCAGGCGACGGATTCAGCAAGAGTGAGGTAACGAACGACCGCCTCGTCGACCTTCTTGAATGGCTTCACTTTACGCCAAGCGGTGTCTGACGACGCGCGGTCGGCATAAAAGGCTCGGTTCAGCGCCGCCTTGAGGACGGTAAGAATGCGATTGGCGGTGGCCTTCCGCGCGCGGCGCGCATCCTCGTCATCAGGGGTCTCTCGCGTGGCTGGCCTGGCCGCGCCGCGCCTGGTTCGCAAGCGCTTGGGATCGGTTGCAATCTTATTGCGCCACCGAGTCAACTTTTCAGTCGTCAACTCATCGACGATAACCGACCCCAGATCAGGCAAGATCCAAGCATCGAAGACGTATTTTGCACCTTTGACGGCAGCAGGCTTCTTTTCGGCGGCTATCTCCGACAGATAGTCGTTGACGGCATCCTCAACCTTGTACGGTCCGGTCCGAACAATTCCCGCCGCGACCAGGCGTTGCCGCTCCGCCCAGACACGAGATTGATCCTGTGCCTGCCAGAAATCGAAGACCGTGACGCCGTCAGCGTCGATGGTGTCGTCGGCCGCACCGATCGCCTTCGTCTCGTAGCCCCGTGTGCCACGATAAAAGCTGGCAACCCACGATCCCGAACCTGCGCCGCGATAGTAACCGAGACGCAGCCCCTTCGCGATTTTTGCGAAGTAGGGCGTCCGTCGCGCCGGCAACCGCGCACGAGCCGTACGGGTTTCAAGCGAAGAATGCCGCGCAGACCGCGCCAACTGCCGTTCCCCATTTCTTCAAGTTTTCTTCAACAGGCGGTCGAAGATGGTCACGAACAGTACCAAACGAGTACGAACTAAGCAATTGAAATCACAAGTGTTATTCTCGTTCGCCGACGTTCGCCAACGTACGCGATGCAATTCTCTCAAGGCTGAAACAGGGGTTCGATTCCCCTAGGGAGCGCCAAGCTGCGACATTCCGCGATGTTCTGCGACATTCTACGATGCCGCCCCCGTCAGGTAGCGCTATGTCGCGCGCTAACTGATTGCTCACCGCGGAAACGCCCGCGAGCTGATTTGAACTTTCGGAACAAAGTTCCCTTCAGGCATGTTATCGAAGCCCGCGGACAACACTTGAGGTGCGCTGGGGGGGCGCTCGCGACTAGGCAGTTGAGCGAGGTGTCGCCCGATGTGATGCAGGCGGCGGGGTAGAACCGTTTACGGCTTGATCCGGCACTTGAACCCCTCGCGCAGCCGCTCGATCGCAGGATAATGCATGGCGCTTGAACGGGTGGATGACGACAGCTCTGGGTTTGCGAGGCCGAAACTCGGCCTCGCATTTGCTGCTCGCTATGCTGAGACGTCGGTCGTGCTCCTGGTGCTGGGCGTGGCCTTGGTCATCGGGCTTGCGACCGCCGCGGATTACGGGCTGTCCACCGACGAATTCAACACCGACGAGTACGGCCCCAAGGCGCTTGCCTGGTACACGAGCGCCTTTGCGGACCGGTCTCAGTTCGAGGCGGTCGAAGAGTATCTGTGGATGTATGGACCGTGGTTTCAGATGCTTGTTGCGGCCGTGCAGTCGCTTGAGCTCGCGAACCCGATCACGGTCCGGCACGCAATGACCTTCCTGTTGGGCCTCGCCGGGCTCGCCGCCGTCGTGCCGATGGCACGGCTCACGGTCGGATACTGGGCTGGATTGACGGCACTCACCCTGTGCCTGCTGACCGGCTACCTGTACGGCAACCTGTTCTTCGCCCCGATCGACGTGCCGTTCCTGTTCGCCATGAGCTGGTCGACGCTCGCGATCGTCCTGATGGTGCGGCAGGAGGTGCCGAGCTGGCCTCTGACTCTTGCGACAGGCCTTGCCACTGGCCTCGCCATCGCGACGCGCACCGGCGGGGTGATTACGCACGCCTACCTCGTCGGCGGCATGAGCCTGTGCGCGCTCGAGGCGCTGCTGCGCCATGGCCGCGCGGGCTATGGCCAATTGCGCCAGATCGCGTTGCATACGTTGCTTGTCATCCTCATCGCCTGGCTGACGGCGATTGCGCTCTGGCCCTGGTTGCAGATTGGAAATCCGCTCACGCAATTCCTCGAGGCCTATCGGCACTTTGGTACGCTCGACACCTCGTTCGAATTCCAGAACTGGAGCCGGCTCACATTCACCGATAACGTGCCCGCCTGGTACATCCCCGGACAGCTCCTGGCGCGCCTGCCGGAGGGCTTTTTGGCGTTGCTGTTGATCGGCATGGCGGTCTGGATCGGTGCAGCAGCGTGGTGGAGCCGCGCCGCCCTCGGCGCCCTGCGTCGGTCCGGCGTCGCGGGCCTGCGACCAGTCGCGGCCGAGCTCGCAGGATCGCGCGCGGTGCTCGTCGTCGGTGTGGCGGCGTTCGGGCCTATCGTGGTGCTCATCCTGCAGGGCTCGACGCTCTATGACGGTGTCCGCCATGTATTGTTCGTGATCCCAATGCTCGCCGTCGTGGCCGCGCGCGGGCTTGCGAGCCTCTTGCCCTTCTTCCGACGCCTCCCGATTGTGCCCGCGGCCCTCGGGGTCGCGCACACGGCCGCCATCGTGGCGACGCTCATCATCCTGCATCCGCTCGAGTATATCGCGATGAACAGTCTGGCAGGCGGCGTTGCCGGCGCTTACGGCCGCTTCGACCTCGATTATTGGAGCATGGCGGCTCCCGAGGCGCTGCGCCGCCTCGAGGATCGAATTGACGCCGAAGGCCGGTTCGCGGGCGATCCGCCGCGCGTGCTGATCTGCCTGGCCTGGCGCGAGCAACTGGCAGGCGTGATGTTCCGTCGCAACTGGATTGCCGAAACGCATCCGGAAGAGGCCGACTACCTGATCACCACCGAGCGCTGGCCCTGTGCCGACGGCACGACGGCCGTATTGGTTGATGAGGTCACGCGATTCGGTCGCCCGTTCGCCAAGATCTACGCGAATCGTCGCGGGCTCGGTGAGTGACGCCAAGTCAGCCGCGACTTGAAGTCAGGCGCGACTCGGCAATGGCATCTACTTCTTCGCCCGCGATTCAATCGGGGGCGCGCCAGCCTTTCGGCCCAACGTGACCGGGCGACGTTTTCGCGGGGGGACTGCCTCACGCCGGCTCTCCTTGGCGCGATCGATCGCCACGGCGCGCGCTAGCCGCGTGATCATGTCGAGCTGGAGCCGCAGCTTCAGATGCAAGTTGAGCATGATGAGCAGGCTGATCACGACCCAGATATAGACGATGAGGTCGGAGCCGCGCCCGATTCCCACGAGGGCCGCAAGTGCTGTGGCGTGCTCTTGCATCCAGACGAAGTAGAGGCCGGCGAGCGCCGCGCTGCTCGCGAGCAGGCCGATGATCGGCACCGTTCGATGCGCCGACCAGGCGTAGACCAGAACCAACGTCAGAAGGGCCGTCAGCAACAGCTGCGCGATCATCGGTAGAGCCTCCGCTCAAACAGATCGATTAGGATGGTCAGCGCATCGGTGATGCGTTGACCCTTGCCCAGTGAATAGGCGCTGTACTCGATATTCACCGGCACTTCGACAAAGCGCAGGCGGCTGAGCGCGATCTGGTGCAGGATCTCGGACGCGTGCGCCATTCGGTTCTGTCGCAAGGAGATCGCGCGGGCGCCGCGCGAGGTCATCGCCCGTAGGCCATTGTGGGTATCGGTGACCGGCAGTCCGGTGCTTGCGCGCGTGAACCAGAGCGCGGCGCTGAGCAGGATGCGGCGCGCCATCGGCAGATTTGCGGTCGCGCCGGTGAGAAAGCGGCTGCCGAGCGCGAAATCGATGCCGGGCTGCTCGATCGCCGCGAGCAGCGCCGCGATGGCCGCGGGGGAATGCTGGCCGTCGGCGTCGAACGTGACAAGCGCATCCGCACGCTGCTCGAGGGCGTAGTCGATGCCGGTCTGCAGCGCGGCGCCCTGTCCGAGGTTGATCGGATGCCGGACGACGACCGCGCCTGCGAGCAACGCGACGTCGCCGGTGCGGTCGACGGAGCCGTCATCGACCACGACGACGGCGTATCCGGCGCGGCAAATGCCGGACACGACGCTGCCGACCGCCGGCGCTTCATCGTACGCCGCGACAACGACCCAGGGATTGCGAATCCGGCCGGTCATGTCTGATCCATCCGCAACAAGAACAACCCGTGGGAGGCTCGTATCATGGCGACGCCTTGCTCAAGACCACGCGCATCGCGTCGAACAAGTTCACCGGAATGGCGAACCGGTTGCCGGTCGGGCCGGCCGCGATCTTGCGGCCGAGCATGCGACCGACCTGGAAGGCGATCAGCGAGAGCGGCACGAATTTCCAGGGGTGATCGGAACTCTCGACGCGAAGGCCGACCGAATGGGCCAGAGACGCGATGCTGTCGCGGTTGAAGAACCACAGGTGCTGCGGAGGCGTCATCAGGCGCCAGTGCGCGCCGGTCGACCGCGCCGCCAAGGAACCGAAGTCTCCGGTCGTCAGCACGATGATTCCGTCTGACCGGAGATGGTTCGCGAACAGCGCGAGGGCTTCCTGCGGGTCGGGCAGATGCTCGATGACGTCGAGGAGGACGATGACATCCAGGGTGCCAAGCGACTTGAGAGTCGCTTCGCTCAGCAGGCCGCAGACGACGTTCAAGCCGAGATCGCCAGCGTGGGCGGCAGCCGCCTCCACCGGCTCGATGCCGCTCACCTCAAATCCGGCGCGGCGGGCTTCATCGAGAAAGAAGCCGTAGGCGCAACCGATCTCGAGCAGGCGGCCCTCTGGCTTGCGGCGCTGGATGAATTCGACCGAGCGGGCGAACTCGCGCCGTAACACGGGCTCGGCGCCGCGATAGTCGGCGTAGCCGTCGGACTGACGGCCGGAAAAGTAGCCATCGTCGTAGTAGGCGAGGGGATCGAAGCTCGATGCCTCGGTGCGTCCCAGTCCGCAGTCACGACATTGAAAGATGTCGCAACCGTTCTTGGTGTAAAGCAACCGATGCGGCGTCGCCCGGCTGCACGCGGGACACTCAAGCGTCGGCGCAGCTCGGTCGTTTCGCATCAGCACATGCGTCCCTCCAATGGCGCTTCTTGAGTGCGAAAAAACGCCTTCAACGCCGAACTGTTCCGCTCGGCGAACCGCCACGGGGTCGCAGGCTGCCTGGCTGGCCGCTGCGAAATAGATCGAGGATGGTCCACACTCTCGCTGGTGCAGCGCGGTGAAACGGCGGTCGTCCGAGGGGACGACGCCGAAGCTACCGGGCGCTAGCGTCGTCACGCTGGCGCAACGTCAGCTGAGGCTGATCTTGAGCTGCTTGGGCGCGTTGTCGCCCAGGATGCTGGCGGGCTGCTCGTCCGTGAGCTCCAGCGTCTTCATGACGTATTCGATAGGAGGGCACGGAGTGCTGCCGGCTTCCACCCGCACTTAATGCTTCTAAAATTATACAGCAATCTCAATTACATAAGAGTTTTCGGCTTTTTTCTGGCTTCCCGCGCCAAGTCCGCGCTGTTCCACGATATTGTACGATGCGACTCCGTTCGGGAGCCATCCTGCTCGACAACTGATTGATCGCGCCGGTCTGCATCAGCAGAGTTTGCCGCCCTGTGCTCGTTCGCTATCCCGGCGACGGAGCTTCAAGCACCCGCGTCGCCCGCCTTGGCGGGGCAATCCGACCACGAATCAAGCGGCGAGCGCCCCTCATTTCCGCTATGATCAAGCCATGACGATCGGGATTACCGGACCCGGCCGGAAGGCACCACGGCAAAGTGGCGTGGTCAGGCTGATCGTTGCGGCCGTCGTCATCACGATTGGCCTGATCCTGCTCTCGCTCGCGAGCAATTTCCTGGTCGATTGGCTGTGGTTTTCCTCGATTGGCTACTTGCAGGTTTTCTTGACGGCGATCGGCGCCAAGGCAACCGTGTTTTTTGCCGTCTTGACGGCGACCACCGTCGTCCTCTGGTTGAACGGAGTGTTGGCGGCGCGGTTTGCCATGCAGCAGCCGCTACAGATCGCAGTCGACCCGTGGAAGGTGGCGGGTATTACGCCGCCGCCCGATCCGTCCGCAATACTGTGCGATCGATTAACCCGGCCTCGCTTTATCGTTCTCGGCGCGGGTTTGCTCGGCGTGCTGGTTGCCGCAGGCGAAGCCGGCAATTGGGGCATGTTCCTGCAATTTCTCTACCAGGTGCCCTATGGCGAGGAGGATCCGCTCTACAACGAGGACATCGGCTTCTATCTCTTTTCGCTACCCGCCTATATCGCGATCAAGAACTGGATGCTGCTCGCAATCGTCCTGAGCGCGGTGTTTGCCGGAGCGATCTACTGGGCGCGCGGCGACATCGAGTACGACGTCCACAACCGATCAATCTCGCCGACGGTGATCGCGCATGGTTCGGCGCTGGTTGGCCTTCTGTTCGCGGTGAAGGCCTGGTCCTATGGGCTCGACCGCTATCTGCTGCTCTACGGCGACAATGGTGTCGTGGTCGGGGCGAGCTACACCGATGTCCATCTGGGGCTGCCGGCTCTGTGGCTGATGATCGGGCTTTCGATCATCGCGGCGTTCATCGCATGGGCCAATTTGTGGGCGTGCACCTACCGGCTTCTTGCCGCCGGGTTCATCCTCGTCGGCGCCGGCTCTGTCGTGCTGTCGAGCCTCGTCCCTTCGCTGTTCCGGCACTTCGTCGTCAAACCGACGGAGTTGGAGCTGGAGAAGCCCTACATCGAACGCAACATCGCGCTCACGAGGCAGGCCTACAATCTCGACCGGATCGCAGCCAAGCCGTTTGCCGCCGAACAGAGGCTGACCTTCAAGACCCTGGAAGCGAACAAGGCGACCATCGACAATATCCGGCTCTGGGACTGGCTGCCGCTGTCGAATACCTACGCGCAGCTGCAGGAGATCCGTACCTACTACAAATTCTACGATCTTGACGTCGATCGCTATTGGCTCGACGGCTCGTACCAGAGCGTGATGCTTTCGGCTCGCGAACTGCGGGCCTCCCTGCTGCCGGCGAACGCCCAGACCTGGGTCAACCGCCACGTGCTGTTTACGCACGGCAACGGCGCGGTGATGAGCCCAGTCACCCGCAAGAGCACAGAAGGACTGCCGTTCTTCTATTTGCGCGATATTCCGCCCGTTGCCGACGGCGGTCCCAAGATCGACGAACCGCGCATCTATTTCGGCGAAGAGAGCGACGACTACGTCATCGTCAAGGCCAGCATCCCGGAGTTCGATTACCCGAAGGGGAAAGACAACGCCTACGCGGCCTATGACGGCATTGGCGGTATGCCGATTGGAGCATTGGGATGGAGAACGCTGTTCGCCTACTACTTCAACGACGCGAACCTGGTCCTTTCAAGCTACATCACGGCCGACAGCCGGATCATGATCCGGCGCAATATTACAGAACGGGTGCGCACGATCGCTCCATTCCTCAGGCTCGATCATGATCCCTATCTGGTCATCAGCAACGGGCGGATGTTCTGGATGCAGGATGCCTACACCACGAGCTCCTATTTCCCCTCCGCGCAGCCCGTGCCGGAGCTCGATCTCAACTACATCAGGAATTCGGTGAAGATTGTTGTCGATGCCTATAACGGGACGGTCGATTTTTATCTGATCGACCCACGCGACCCCATTGCAGCGACCTACCAGCGTATCTTTCCGAGCCTGTTCAAGCCGTTCACGACCATGCCGGCGGATTTGCAGACGCACATTCGCTATCCGGAGGATCTGTTCCTGATTCAGGCGCGGCTGTATCAGACCTACCACATGGAGCAGGCCGAAATTTTCTACAACCGCGAGGACTTCTGGCAGTTTCCGCGACAGCCGGGCGGCGACGGCACCTCGGTGATGACCCCCTATTACATCATCATGCGGCTGCCCGGCGAGCCGCAGGCCGAGTTTTTCCTGATGCTTCCCATGGTGCCGAGCCGCCGCGACAACATGATCGCGTGGCTCGCCGCGCGCTGCGACGCGCCCGACTACGGCAAGCTGATCGTCTATGAATTCCCCAAGGAAAAGCTCGTCTACGGGCCGTTCCAGATCGAGGCGCGGATCAATCAGACTACCGAGATCTCGCAACAGCTCACGCTATGGAACCAGATGGCTCGCGGGTGATCCGCGGCGCGAATTTGCTTGTGATCCCGATCGACAACTCGATCCTTTATGTATCGCCACTCTATTTGCGAGCGGAGCACGGACATCTGCCGGAGCTGAAGCGCGTGATCGCAGCCTACGGTGAGCATGTCGTGATGAAGGAGACGCTCGCTGATGCCCTGGCCGCGTTGTTCGCAGAGCCCGGTGCGGTGCCGGAGGATTCAAACGCAACGGAAACGGTGTCCCGTGCGGGCGGGGCGGCGAGCCCGGCGCAGCAGGCGCTCGATCGTTACAACCAGGCGGTAGAGCGATTGAAGGCCGGAGACTGGAAAGGGTTCGGCACGCAGTTCGATGCCCTGCGCGAGCCCCTGGAGGAAATGAACCGACGCTCCGCCGGCCACTAATGGCCCCGGGAAATTGTGAGCGCGGACGCGCGCCTCAACCGGGTATTGTTAAAGGTTACATTGCAATTTCAATCACATAAGAGTTCGCAGTTTTGTTCTGGGTGGCGCGCCAGCAAACTCAGGCACTTAGTTGCCATCAGCCGCGTTCGTTGAATAATGGTTGAATAAGACGCTGGTGAACAGCGGCGAACGCTTGGGGAATTTGCTGCCGACATTCGCAGACTAGCCCCGGCGCGATGCCTCACTGTGACTGGCGCATTCGCGAAAAATTTCGTCGTCGCCCTTGGTGTCCGGAAATACTCAAACCGCCGCTAGCGTGCGCTGCCGTACGCGAGCGCCCTCGGATGCTCGCATTGACGTTGCTCGTCGCACAATCGACCCTTGTCCTGTCGAGCTTTATGCGAACAGGAGGGCCACGTGAGATACTATCGACGAGAGAAAACTGGCGGACAACAGTCACACGTCAGTCTATCCGCTCCGAAAGCCGCAGAATTGAGCACGGTGGCCATTCGCTCAGCGGCTCACCTGCACGATTGACGATGCATGCGAAGTTACCGGCTTGGGACGCACGAAGCTTTACGAGTTGATAGGAGCTGGGCGTATCGTCACGACAACGATCGGACGACGGCGACTAGTAGTGGTGCGCTCTGACTTCTTGTTGATCACCATCCTGAACTCGTATTTGTCGACGCTCAGGATGTTGGTGCATTTTTCGCCGTCCTCTTCGATCTAGCTCGGCAGCTTCCAGTTGGTCTCGCCTTCGAATGTCTCGCCATTGCACCACTCGCCGACGAAATCGATCGGCATCTGCTGGAGAGGAGGTGCGGCGTGGGCGGCGCCGACAGTCAGCAGCGCCGCGGTGATAATCAAAACCTTCTTCATCTTCAGTTCCTCAGTTCATTCCGGAGGGGCCGAGTCCGATCGCGGTCAGCCTCGCTTTTGAGCTGTTCCTCGTTCCCGCCGTCCTCGCGCTTGCTCTGATAGCTGGCGGCGTAGTCTAGCTGCTCACCCTCCAGGGGCTGAAGCTGTGCTTCGATGGTCTACCGCTGTGGCCCAATGCTGGCTTTGTA
>NZ_AUGA01000119.1:0-10223 GCF_000426785.1 Bradyrhizobium sp. th-b2 | reverse complement strand
CGCGTTGCGCATCAATGGCCTGACGGCGCCTTATGTCATTGACGGCGCAATGGATGGGCCATCGTACCTCGCTTATGTTGAGCAGATCCTCGCGCCGACGCTGCGCAAACGCGATATCGTCTTCATGGATAACCTGCGCACCCACAAGATCGACGGCGTTCGCCAGGCGATCGACACGGTCGGCGCCAAAGTGCGCTATTTGCCGGCCTACTCGCCGGACCTCAATCCGATCGAAATGGCATTCTCAAAGCTGAAGACGGCGCTGCGCAAGCGGGCCGCTCGCACCGTGACAACGCTGATGAAGTTGATCGGCAAGCTCATCAAGACATTTGCACCCGAGCAGTGCTGCCAACTACTTTCGACATGCTGGATACGCGTAGTGACCCATATCAAGTGGAAACCGCTCTAGCCACGAGCTCTCTCCTCTGTAGATATTCGAGCTTCAACTAATGTGATGAATTTGCGTTCCAGATAACTAGTCCAGGTTATCAAGCCCACGGACAGATTCCCTGATTTGCGACCGATCGGCAATAGCGAAGAAGCCCTACCGGGGCGGCTTTCGCGCGCCCTCAGGTTGCGATAGGCTTTGGCGATCATGTCCGATGACACCAGCCAGCCGCCGCAAAAGAGCGAGGAAATCGTCAAGATGATGCACCTGCGCGGCGCGACGATGGCCTGATGTACAAAATGTTCAAAGGCGGCAACCCTGCTGAGGGCAAGATACAGTTCACGATGGACGAATACCTCCACCACACGCACATGCTCACGGCGTCTGTTAAGCAATTCGTCTCGATTTTGCGACGAGTTTGGGCGGATCAGGGCCTATGCGAAAGCTTGGCAGCGATCAATCGTGAAGGACTTCAGGTTTGAGATTGGCCGCCACGAAAGCCTCAAGGACGCGTATCTATATAACTTTCCCCGCATGAGAGGCGCGCGGGCCCATCCGACAAGGCAGCGGTCGCACAGGCGACCGAAAGCTTTCGAAACCGAGACAATTTGTGTCGGATAGGCCGCTTCGCAATCCAGGGCGGCGGGGAGTCCTGCCTACATCGGGGGAATCATCTATTCTTCTTCCGGCACCTCCTTCAAGACCTCCTCGGCGTTCTTAGGAACATTCTTAAAAAGTGTCTGCAAATCTGTCAGGCTGAGAACTGGCGCCGAGCGCATCTGATCCTTAGCTGCTGTTTTCGACTCGTCGATTTCGTTGAAGCGCCTATCCATCTTTCTAAGATGAGCGTAGCATCCACTATCGATCGCAAAAGCCTGAAATTTCCTTGCTGCGATTTGTGCGTTAGCGCGCTGGCCGCTTGGTGGATGATCCTATAGTCTACGAGGCGACTAAATAGCGACTTCCAGTCCTCCTCCTGCTGAAGCAGCTGTTCTGGCACTAGACAGACATTCATTTTCCTGCCGAGGCAAAACTCCCTCAGAACGTAAATGCCGGCGATGAGGATGTTCTGTTCGTCGATCTGGGAATCTTGCTTAAGCTCCTCGATGTGCCGCTCGAGATTTGATCGACTAAGGACGCGGATTTCATCCATGCCTACCGCTTCGCCCTCGCTCGGACTCATAGATTCCAAAAATAGCGACAGCACGTCACGCGGAACGCCACCGCCCGCCACAACTAGGCGCGCGAACCCCTCTCCCTTGAATAAGGCCTCGAGCTCTTTCTTATCCATTCCCGCACGGCGCCCGTACTCCATCAGCATCTGCCAATTCTGGCTTTCTGTCCGCGAGAAATGGCTAAACGTGTAGTCGATGTTGATCGGCTGATAGTCGTGACGCTCCTATGCCCCGATGGGTTGCCCATCGCGGTCAGCAAACATTGTGCCGCATGGTCGCAATTTTGAAAAACAGAGCAACGTCTTTACAAAGGCGGTGAATATCGCGCCAGGCCGGTAGAGGATGCTGATCGGCACATCATAGGTGATGGAGGGCCGGCCCATCATGAATAGCTATCGCCTTCAGATATCCATGTTCTTTAGAGCCATAATGGCTTTGTTGAGCGCGTTCGAGGCTTGCTTGAGGCCGTCCACATATTCGGCTGTGACAACGGCCTCGGAGGCGCCTGCCGCATGGACGCGGACTTGGCGCCCCCCAAGGCCTGCCCAAAGCTGATCAATGTTCGCTCGTTCTCGCTCCAACTCCTCGATGATCGACCCGGGTTTTGTCATCCCGCTTTCCTTACCCATCAGGTTTGACTGTTGTACTCGGGGCCTCCGTTAAACTCGGCGAACCGGCGTGTTCGCTCATCGTATCGCCAGCACGCTCGGGTGGTGTGACCGCTTGTGAACGTGCCGCGATACCGAATGAAGACCCAGAAGAACAGATGCATGTCGCCGAAATCGGGGCGGTCACCTTCGTAGTCGTCAAGCTCCACATCATTCCACGCAAGCCCCTCATCCAGATCATTGCGGGGCTCGCCAGGCACGAGGACAGCAGAGATCGCAAGGGAATGGTTGTGGTCGTAGTTGACCGGGGCTGGCGGCTCTGCATGCACGCTCAGACTTACTTGCATAGCTTCGATGACGGCAGGGAGCTTCCCATAGTTTGCGACCGAGTAGGTGACGGACAACCTCACCCCCTCGGTCCCGTTTTCCCAATCCTCCAAACGTACGATTGTGAGAGGGCTCACATTGAAGACGAAGACATAAGGGCGCTCGATCTTGGTGAGGGTATCTTCTGCAACACGAGCTTGCCGAGTAGCCGTCTCAGATGCGACCTTGGCGTCATCCAAGCTGAGCTTGATCAAACGAAGCTGATAGAAGAAGAGTGCCGCTTGGACTGTCGCCACAGTGAATTGCAGCGAAGTGAAAAAGCCACTTGCATCCTTGGTGAACCAACCGAGCAAGGGCTCGCCTGTTCTCGCAGACGGCATGAAGGCCATTTCCACCGCAAAAGCGGCAACCGTAAGCAAGCAACCTATAACAACCTCGGGCACTCGGAACTTCAAGCGAGCTTGTCTGTCGAGAGGCGCCATTGGTCCGCACCCGTAATGCAATCTGTGGATTGCTACACCAATTTTTGGTTCGATTGACTAGGAGGCTTCCAGCCCCTGTTCGAATTTGCTTGCGAGAGGACGGACCTTCTCCCCGCGAAGCGTCAACGAGATACTCCGCACGTTGAGCGCGGCTTAACGTCTAATGTATTCGCCGTCAGGTTGGCACCTATGCAGACAAGTAGGTGCAGGACTTGACTTGCCGTGTCCGGTTGCGGAACGCTGCGCGCCGCTTGTGCTGGTTTGCCGCGTTCCGGACCGTAGCGGAAAGCAGCGCAATGGCCGCATTGCTCAACTGCCCCATCGAGGAGGAGCGGTTGCTGTGACTTGGCTTAAAGCCCGGCGGGCTTCTCTGTTGTACACGATGACGAGTTCGATCCAATCATCTCGCCCCCTCGTCGTCACTAGTGCGGCATGTTTGATCTCCTTCACCCGCGTCCAGTTGACGACATGCATGTCCTAGCTGGCGTGCTGTGATATAGCGCCAGCTTTGCCCTCTCGTCTTTCTCCAGCTGTCTGGCACGCGGGTTGCTGAGCCTAGTATGGCTTGGTCCCTTATTGAATGACCCTCGTGAGGGCCAAGCCTGTTCGCGGCGCGACGGCGTGCGGGCGGCCGTTAGCAGCCGTCCGCACGCTTTCGGCAGTCGGTGCCGCCCACGTAGACGGAGATCATGGCATGACCCGAGAACAGGCTCTGAAGAAGCCATAACGACGGTCAAACAATACTTTCAAGGAAAGATCACAAAACGGGCCGTACTTGCCGCGATTGAGAAGCTGCAAGCGACTAGGCCGCCTCCAAAACAGAAAGGCCAATTTCGCCGATCTGCACTTCGATACCGCTTATCGCTCGATCAGTCCTCTCAGGACGGCTTCCGCACGCATAGAGACGGCCGTGTAGTGCCGTGCGGCCTTAATGGACCTATACCGCCCCGGATCGTTTTCCACGATGTTGGGATCAGCTAAACGCCGCTGGAGCCGCTTCCGGCGCCATGCCTGCACCCGGCGGAGCCGCGACAGCACAGACGGCCGCTCTTCGATGCTGGTCCGCTTCTCCCTCGTCACTCCGGTCGCTCCTCTTGAGGTTGCGAGCCTAGACCAACGTGCGGCGCAGAGGGAAGAGGTTCCCGGAATGCTACGGGATCGAGCGCGATCAATGGCTTCTAAAAGAAGTGTGGTTAACGGCCGCCCGTCGCCGGCTCGCGGACCTTCTGTTCTCTTGCGGCTGTCACCGGCTCGGACTAGTCGCTGGACGAGAGGAGATACATGCGATGAAAACGCGGACATTCAAACAGGGCTGAGAGAAGGCGCGAGCAGGACCGCAGGCAGTCGAACCGCGTCCGCCGGCTCGTCGGCATCACCGAGCGGCTGATGGCGGAGTGCGGCTCTACTGAACTCGCGAACGTAAGGTTGACCGTCAAACGCAGTATCGCGCGGCGGATGCAAGGCATCTTTCCGCCGGAGATACTCAGGGGCATCTAGCGGCACGCCACAGGCGGCAAAAGAAAGGCCGGACAAAGCCGGGCCTCTTCTGATTGATCGCTCGCAGGACCGCTCTATGGCCCCGAAGGCCTTTGACGAAGCTCTCCAGCGTGGCCCTATGGCTGACCGACCGTAAACTAGACATCAGATTTCTTGAGAGCACGCGTCCGCCACCTACGCGGACAAGCAGGTGTAGGACTTGGATTTCCGTGTCACGTTGCCGCGTCCCGGAGTGTATGCTCCGTCCAAGCGCCGTAGCCGAGTAGTGCGTGGAGCCTCCCGTACATCGCGTGCGTCATTTTGATGGGACTAGCCTCGCTTGCCGTCATAGCGGCCGCAATATTCATGCAATGAGGTGACCGACCTAGCGTTCAGCTGCGTTCGGTCGGTGTGTGCGGTGGCTCCCGTGTGCCGCCGGTTCTGATCTGCCGGAGCGCAACAAAATGGATGGTTGGATAGTGACAGTCTCTGTCCTCAAGGAAGACGGCCACGATGACGAAGATTTCAGGCACATAACTTACGTAGTGGCCCTCGCCGACCCGGCGGACGCGGTGAGAATGACCATAGCGGAATGCGGCGCAAAGGCCGCAATGCTAACCTGCCCGATCGACGAGAAGCAGCTGCCAAGACCTGGTTTGAAGCCTGGCGAGCTTCTGGTTGTACAAGATGACGAGATCAATCCAATCATCTCGCGGCCTCGGCGTATTAGCGTGGCACGTCTGATCTCGTCAGTCGTGTCCGGTTCATGACGTTGTGGTCCGGAAGCCGCCGCTCGCGCGAGTATTCAGTCCGCACAAGGTATGAAAGCGCGCCGTTTGCTTGTCTGCGCAATTGACCGTCTGGCACGCTGATTGCTGAGCCAGGTATGGCTTGGTCGCTTATCGATTGACCCTCGTGAGGGCCAAGTCCTCGCATCGCAACTAGTGCGGGCGGTCGTAAGCGGCTACCCGCACGTTTTTTTGTCGGGCCGGCTCTACCCTTGCGTAGTGACCGTCTGGCACATGAGTTGCTCAGATGCTTATCGGCTTGGCTGTCTATCTTCACGCCCCCCAGACAGCCAAGCTTGGCGTACCAAACTTCGCGCGGGTGGTTCCTCCAGCCGCCCGCGTCTTTTCCGTAGCATCGGGAACAGCAACACGCCGTGGAGATCATGGCATGCCCCGTGAAACTGAGATGGCAGCAGGGTGGATGGTTACGGTCGGCGTCGTCAAAAACGACAAGCTCCGATATGTGGCTTATGCTGTCGCAATGGCTGATCAGGCTGAAGCCGTGAAAGCTTCGTTGGCAGCCAGCGCCGGTGAAGCAACGATCGACAAATCCGAACTTCGCGAAGCCGATTTGAAGGGCCTCGGCCTAAAGGCCGGCGAGCTTGTGGCCATATACGATGATCGCAGTGATCCGCGGATGTCACGCACGTGGCGACCGCGCGGCAGAAGCTAGAGCGCTGCGACCCTCTCCGGCATACGGAGAACGGCATTCCCGGCTCAGTGCGAAGAGCTTCCATCGGCCGCTCAGCCTTAACGAGCCGGCAATGGCTTGTCAGATCTCCCCGAACCCAACCGATAAAAACGGTCAACGCGGCGCTGGTCGTTGGACTTCTTCGTTCGCGGTCTCATCAGCATCTTGCAGGAAACAGAATCTGCTGCAGAAGGCTGGCCGGAGCTCTGCCCGTGTGCTTCTCGATCGCTCGCGGCTGGCGCCTCTGGCCAACCGGGAGTCGCGGCGGCCTGAGGGCTGAGCTATCGTGATGCATGATGATGAATGCGAAAAGGAGAACTCAGACAGCCCGACTTGGCCAGCCACTCAGTCCCCTTTCATCAAAAATGCTGAGCCCGATGCTGGGCTCGTTCCGGCGGAGTATAATCGGGACAGCTTCGGTGAACCCCATGAGAGTATCGTTGCCGTGAATTGTGGCTGGACCGCTGCTCTCGCAGTCACCTACGGTCTGAAGGTGCCCTGATGATAGACACAACCGCTGAAGTGGCCCGACTGATGAAGGTGACCGAAGCAATCGTCGCCGAGTTGCAGCGGCAAGGTGTGGCTAAAGCGATAGCGAACCTCAGGTTCGACCCGCTCGAGTTGGCGCGGGTGGCGATCCGCGCCGCAGACGGCAACGTAGTTCAGTTCCGAAAGCCACCGAAATGACAATGGCGGATTGACCAAAGTCTTGCTCTCCGACGTTCGCGAAACCCAAGCCAAGCGACTTCCCGCGCCCCCGATTCAGCGCGATCATCGGCCCATCATGGCCCCGATGCACCATCCCCCCCGGCCGTCCGGGGGCGACCGCAAGGCGCTGACCAAGGAGCTGAAGCGCGCCCGGGCCGTGACTACCATGCTCGCCACCCGGTCGATCGAGAAGCGCGCGGCAATGCAAGCGGAGCAGAACAGAGGGAAATAGCCACAGACCGCCCGAGCCGGTGCCGACTTCGCTCCGATCTCCGGTTCACGAACTAGCTGAATCGACTTGTCCCAGACCGCCACGCATTGTCTGGACCCGCTGCTCCGGAGTCTACAAACGCGACCGGTGTTGAACCATGCGCGAATATAGCTCGCTCACGCTAGTCGATCCGGTCTTCGTTAATAGAAAGGGGAAGATCCCGTGCACGAAGCAGGCGAGAGCTGCCAATTGCATCCGCCAGAGAGGGGCCAAGCGGTTCGCATATGCTGAGTAGGTCTCGCCTACCGAGGCCGGATGCTGTGTGAACGAAATACGAACCATCGAACTCTCCTTGCTTGCGGACAAGAGTCCGCGCTCCTTGAACAGCAACATTGCATCCTTTTACTAAAGCCACCTATGTGTTAGAATTCATTTTCATCCTTCTGCGCATTCGGCGCGAATTGTTCGCGCAGCGTATCGACCAATACGGCGGGTAATCGATCCGACAAGTTGGCGAAGCTGCCCGGTAGAAGCTTGGCAATGGCATCGTCAACTTAATCGACCGCCGAGCTGACTCAAAGGTTCGAGATTAGGCGACAGCGCTTGTCGTGGAGATCTCGCGCCAAGTCGCAAAGGCTCGCTCGCGCGAAGCGCGACGGAAGTCGGCGGTGACGGTTCCGGGATAGGGGATGTAGAAAAGGTTCGCGACCTGATCGTGAAGTGACAGAAACCGTTGGGCCTGACGGAACAATTTGAAACGCTTCATGGAGCTTATCCGTGATCATCACGCGCGGCGGCGTGCCGGCAGATTTCAAGAGCTTCTTCATGAACCGCTGCGCAGCGCGCGAAGTCTCTTCGGCGCTGGATCAAGACGTCGAGAACGAAGCCATTCTGACCGACAGCGCGCCAGAGCCAATGTTGTGCGCCCGCGATCGAGATAACGACTTCGTCCAGATGCCATTTGTCACCGCGAGCGGGTGCGCGCTGGCGGATCCGATCGGAGAACGGCTTGCCGAATTTCCGCCCCACTGGCGCACGGTGGCATAGGTCACGCCAATGCCACGCGCCGCCAGGATTTCCTCGACCATGCGCAAGCTTAAGGGAAACCGGAAATACAACAAAACGGCACAGCTGATCACTTCCGGTGGGAAGCGATGGCGCCGATAAAGAGGGTCCCGGGTGGTCGGCATGCCTGTCGTCTACCCCCTCGGCCGCTCTAATTGTACGCATCCGGCCAGCACCCCGGGCAGGCGCGCCGGTCTGCCGCGGCGCTCAGGCAGCAGCCGCTTTGGACTGTTGGGTTGCCTTCCAATTCCACGGGAGCAGGTCGGCGACTCTGTTGACGGGGTGATCTGGAAGCCTTGCCAGCACGTCAGCGAGCCAGGCCTGCGGATCGAGATCATTCAGCTTGCAGGTTTCGATCAGGGTATAGACGGCGGCGGCACGATTGCCGCCAGCATCTGAACCTGCGAAGGTCCAATTTCGTCTTCCGACAGCCACGCCGCGTAACGCTCGTTCGGCAGCGTTGTTCGAGAGGCAGACGCGGCCATCGTCCAGGAAGCGCGTGAACGCCGTCCAGCGGTTGAGCAGGTAGTTGATCGCCTTTGCAGTATCGTTGCCTGATGAAAGCAAGGTTCGTTGCTGGCGCATCCAGATTTCGAGATCGGCGACGATCGGCCTGACTTATCACGACGTACCGCAAGCCGTTGTTCCGGCGTTTTGCCGTTGATGGTGCGCTCGATCTCGAACAGGATATCGATGCGTCGCACGGCCTCGCTGGCAATCGGCGCCTCTCCAGATTTCGCCAGGTCGAAGAACTTTCTGCGGCCATGGCTCCAACAGGCCGCTTCAAGGATCGGAGCCGGCTTCCTTTGGGCTTTGTAGAGCTAGTTATATCCATCGAAGGCATCGGCCTGCATGAGGCCCACATAGCCGGCAAGATGGCTTTGCGGATGCTCTCCAGCCCGGTTGCGTGAGTAGTAGAACAGGGCCGCCGGCGGATCCGTGCCGCCAAACGGCCGGTCATCGCGAACATAGGTCCAGATCCGGCCGGTAACCGTCTTAAGCTTGGCCAGTACCGGCACCGTCGTATCGTCGGCGTGGATGCGCTGCGCGCTCATGACGTGGATGCGGATGGCCTCAATAATGGGATCGAGTGCTACCACGCAGGCGCCGACCCGATCCGCCAGGGTCGAGACGTCGATCTCGATCCCTTCGCGGGCATAGGTCTTGCTCTGCCGGTTCAACGGCTGATGCAGCAGGAACTTGTTGACCAGCACCATCGCCAGCAGGCTCGGCCCGGCAAAGCCCCGCGGGATCGGATGGGAGGGCGCCGGCGCCTCTGTGATCGCCTCGCAATCTCGGCAGGAGAACTTTTCGCGGACATGCTCGATAATCTTCCAGCGCCGCGGCTCGCATTCCAGAGTCTTCGATACCACCTCGCCGAGCTTGTGCAGCCGTTCACTGCCGCACTTGCCACACGCGCAAGGCATGGGTTCGACGATACGTTCGACCGGCAGGTTATCCGGTAGGGGGCGTCGCGGCGGCCTTGGATTTTGCGTGCGATTCTGTTTGGCGGCTTCCGGCGCTGCGAACTCGGCTTTGGTTTCCTGCTCCGCCTGTGTCTCTTCAAGATCCTCGATGGCGAGTTCGAGCTGCTCGACCAGCAGCTTGCCGCGTTCAGAAGATTGCCCGAACTGCTCGCGCCGTGCCTTGGCCAGCATCAGCTTCAGCCGCTCGATTTCCAGCCGGCCGACGGTCACTTCGCTCTTCGCCAGCGTCAGCTGTTCGCGCTGCGCAATGATCATCGCATGCGCAGCGGCAAGGTCGGCGGGAAGCGGATCGGCGGGCGTCGTCACGAGGGCGAATCAACCATATTCGCGGCAAAAAATCCCGCTGGATTCCTGCCGTGAGTCAAAGAGCCACAGCTTAACCGGAAGCCTGTGGACGCCAGGTTGCCTGCGGCATTCGCCAGTCAATTCCGGAGAGGAGATAGGATAGTTGCGCAACGCTGATCGTCACAACGCCGTCCGCCAGTGACGGCCACAAAAAGCGGCCGCGCTCCAGCCGCTTCGTGAACAGACACGCGCTCTGGCCATCATGCCAGATGATCTTGATCAGGTCGCCGCGGCGGCCTCTAAAAACGTAGAGATCGCCAGCGTGAGGGTTCCGTTTCAAACCCTCCTGAACCAGACGCGCAAGGCTAGGGAAGCCTCGGCGCATATCGGTATGGCCGGTCGCGAGCCAAACCCGTACATTGCCCGGTATGGCGATCATCGGCGCTCAAGCACCTCGAGGACCCGCGCCAGCGCCTCCGGATCGACGTGTGCATCCACCCGGATGCGTCGTCGGTTGCCAAGATCGATCTCG
>NZ_AUGA01000118.1:0-10308 GCF_000426785.1 Bradyrhizobium sp. th-b2 | reverse complement strand
GTCGTCAATGGCGCTTCGGCCACATCCCGCGGCGGCACAGACGGCCCAATCTCGACCGGCACCAACGGCGCTACACTCGTTTCACCGTGCTTGCAAAGCTCTTTGCGCCACCTGAACAGCTGGCTCACATGAAGGCCGGCCATGCGAGCCACCTCGGAAACAGTGGCTCCGGGCTCGAACGATGCTGCAACTAGCCGTTCCTTCTCATCCTGTGACCACCGACGCCGCCGCTCGACCGATGTGATCACCTCTGCCCGCGAAATCGTCATAGCGCTTCTCCTAGGATTACCCCTAGGACCTGCAGCGCTCGCGTCCGTCAAACAAGGCGGCCCTCAATGGAGGGATACCCTCTTCTGCCGGTTTGGGGATGTGTAGTGCTCGGCTTCGGCGAGAGTCAGATGGCCCAGTGCGACCATGATCTCGTGAGCGGTCGCGCCAGGGAAGCGAAACCATCACTGTGCAGGTAGGACGCGACCAGCGACCGATTGATCGCGCTGCGTCCTTCCTTATCGACGGCCGTTGTTGGAGAGCTTCTTCTCGCTCAAGACCGAACGCACCGCCACAAGATCTACCGTACCAGAGACGAGGCACGCGCCGATGTGTTCGACTACATCGAACGATTTTACAACTCGACCCGCAGGCACTCGACCATCGGCTACCTCAGCCAGGTTGAGTTCGAGCGCAAGGTGGGATTCGCCAGTAGAAGACAGTGACTATTTGAAATGACCTTCAGGTGCATCTCGGCAAAGATCCGACAGCGAGAGCCTCGCGTGTAAGATAAGTAGCCGCCAATCCATTCCAGGATCTCGCAACACGATACCAGTGCTCTTTTCGGGTTGGCAACAGTTGAAGCTTTCTTTGTGCCTTGCGCGCAGCCGCAAGCTTTCCGTCGCGCTTAGCTTGTTCCAGATTCTTTCGCTCTAGTTCTTCGGTCCGTTTCCATCCAACCCCTCTGATTTTGCCCTCGGCAAAGTAGTCGAAGGCGAGCCGGAAGGTGAGAGCACGACCTGCGGCGGCCCTTGGATCCAACTCTGGTTCGGTCAACCAACGCTGAAGGGTGTCGAGCCCTCCGGCCCGCCAAGCGTGAGAACGTCACTCTTCCTAAAGATAAATCAAGAGTGTCACGTATGCAGCGACCTCAAGTTGCGTGTCTAAGTCTTGTAATTCCAGCCAGCGGCTGATTGCTTCTAAAGAAGACATGGCTTTAGCTCTGCTTCCTCGCAGTCGCGCTTAGAATCCTCGCGACTGGCAAAAGGTGGGGTTGACCGCGATTCGGCTCAGAGAACGCTGCGCTGGTCAACTACAAGAATCTCCAGGTGACGGAAATCAAACCTGGCGAAGCTATCCTTCCTTCCAGACGATCGATTCCATGAAACCTGCATCGTGGAACCTATAGGCTTATGACCGATTTTGGTGTGTTTTTTCAATCGAACTTATAGGACGCCTGAAAGAACGTACCCCAGCGTTCCATGCTGTACTTCGCAAGTACGGTCGGTTCACCGCAGCCGCTGCACAAAGGGTTGCTTCGCCTGTTGGTCCCCATCGCCCAGTAGCGGCCACCGACGCCGACGCTGAAGTTCCTGGTGACGAAGTAGGACAAGACGCCTTCAACTTGGACGCCTCGGCTCCCATTGCCCCGTTGTTCATCAAACATGGTCTCGTCGCGCAAGAGATGATTGTCACGCCCCTTGAAATCGGTCCACGGCAGGTACGCGACGTCAGCATTCAGACGGGTCAGCAAGATCGCCGACAACCTGGTGGATGTCGTCGCACACCGGGCATTCATAGGTGCGGATTTGAAGACCCCAGCGGCCGGGCGTGATGCGTGCCAGCGACATTGCGGTTAGACATGCCGGGCATAGTCGCCCGAAATGGTAGGCCATGGTTGCGCGCCTTAACTCAGGCGGGAGCACGATACTCTCGGTCACCGATTATTGCCGTTGATGGTGCGGTGATTGGGCAAGGCTCGCATGTCCGGTCGCCGACTTGCTGGTCAAAAGAAAACATATTGGCAAAGGTTAATGACGGCTGCCAACCAGCAGAACGGATGGCGTCCTAATGGAAATTGATGGGACAGAACGTCCAATACTGGGAACATCGGCTAAGCCTTGGTTTCTGTTTGCTTAATCCAAAACAGGCCACTCACAAACTCAAATTAGGTACTTGCAATGGGGCGGGAATGAGGGCCTGCAGATAGCTCTGGGTGCGCCACAGTTGTGAACCCTCGCAAGGGTTATGGAATACTAGCGCCGTCCGAGATTGGGTCATTGTCCAAAGCTACCGAGCTCATAGCAAGCCCAAGCCCAAGACCTAGCGCCGGGAACAACTCGGCTCGCGGCTGCTGCCATACCGGCAACCTTGCAGTCTGACATCGTCGCCATGTAGCCCTCAAGGATCGTTATTTTACTATCCTCCTGCTGCACGTAGGCAACGACGCCTAATACGCCCGATAAGCCTCGTTGTAGGGTAGTGTCGTGGCAGACATAGGACGCGGAATAGCCGGGCTTCACGGTTGCGGCCTTGATCGCTAACTCACCAATCCTCCGACACTCATCTAAGGTCTCTGATGGTCGAGCAGTGATGTTGATGGTGGCCAGAATGCTAAGATGCGTCGAGGCGACAATGTTGATGAGCGGTGGCATGCCGGCTGACTTCGAAGTCATTACTGCGTAATTCCGTTGAGCGCATCAAGCCATCGAAGATTAATGGGGCTGGCCATTGCGCCGGCCTTTCATTTTGGCTGATTTCTCCGCCTTCGTTTCTGGTCCGATCACTTGTGCCTTGTCTGTCGGTCCGGACGTACAGCCGCAATGCTGTGCAAGCCGCATTAACGACAGGTACGGCCGCGTCTGCGATGAGAATACTATAACTTCGAGAATACTATAACTTCGAGCGGCTGCTGGATTCATACTCATGAACGCTTCTCCTCATCGGCCGCGTCGCAAATGATCGTAAGCAGCCTAAAGAGCGTAAGCGGAGGTATGCGCATGAGTTCTGTACTCGTCATCGCGAACTCGTCAGGGCCTCCGCGCTCGCGGATGGTCTCGCGAAGTGCGGCGAGCTTGTTAGGATCGGCAGAACGAATAGCAGCCTCGAAGGCTGGTATGAATTTGAGCCTGTCCATTTCAACAGCCTCCTAAGCGTTCGTGAACGCTGGCCCACGAAGTGACCTTTCGTTTTGGCGGAGGCCTAGTCACTTAGAGCTTCGCGATGCGGCAAGCAACTCGCGTGCCAGACAAGTCACCATGCAAGAGAGAGAGGAGGAAGAGCACCCAGCACTATGAAAAAGCGCGGGCGGCTGCTGACGACCGCCCGCGCGAAGTTGCGGTATGAGGGCTTGGCCCTCACGAGGTCAATCAACAAGCGACCAAGCCATGCATGGCAAAACGGTCACGCCTGCAAAACAGAGCGCTTTCACACCTCGTGCACCCTAGCTACCGGAACGATGTGGCGGCTTGCGGACTGCAATGTCATGAACCGGACGCGGCCGAACGAGATGAAACGTGCAGCGCTTAGTGGCGCCGGGGTCGCGTGATGCGGGTCGATCGCGTCATCGTGTATGGCTATCAGCGCCGGGCTCCAAGCCGAGCCTTCGCAACTTCTCCTCTGCGAGAGGGCAGTTTAGCATTGCGGGCTTTGCGCCGCAGTTTGCAATATGGTCATCCTCGCCGCTTCTGACGGGTCGGCCACTGCAACCGCGTAAGTTATGTGCTTGAATTCCTCATCGTCGGCGCCTTCCTTGAAGACGGCGACGGTCACTATCCAACCGTCCATGTTGCCGCGCTCCCGAAGCCATCGCCTGTGGAGCGGTTGCGTCTGGAGCGGTTGCAGCGCTACGCGCCTAGGAGCGAAGCTCAAGGACCGTATCGTCAATGAAGCCGAGCAGACCGCCGCTAAGGACGGCGCGGAAGACGGCGATGTTAGCCGGCGGGGATTCCGGATACAGGGTTGCCTGAGGGCGAGAAGCCCGAGCCGAAGAAGCGCGACCGCAAGCCGCTGCCGGCCGATCTGCCGCGCCAGCGCATCGAACATGACCTGCCCGAGGACCAAAAGGCCTGTCCGTGCTGCCGGAGCCGGATGCATCGGATGGGCGAGAACGTCGCCGAGCAGCTGCGCATCGAGGTGAAGGCGACGGTGCTGCGGCATGTGCGGTTCAAGTATGCGCGCCGCCACTGCGAGCGGACCGCACTGAATAGCCCGATGGTGACTGTGCCGATGCCGGCGCAGCCCTTGCCCGGCAGCGTCGCCACGCCTTCAACGCTGGCGCTCGTGCTCGCCAACAAGTACGTCGACGGCACGCCGCTATATTGACTGGCAGACGCGCTGGCGCGCGCCAATGTCAGCATCAGGCGCGGCGGGAGGGAGATGGCGTATTCTGAAATGCGATCAGACGGAGGCAAGCGAGCCGATAGAACCGTAGTGTGGGCCCCTCCAAGCCGAGCGCCCGGAATTGATGGACGAGCGCCAGTACCATCATAGATGAAGAAAGTCTCACGCGCGGGCCTATGCACGTGCGCGAGACTGCTTGGCTCGAGCCGCAAATAGTGGCCGCTCGCCTACGTCGACTTGGCAAGCTGGCCATCATTTGCGCTTCTTCGTATTTGAGAGCTTCTCTCCCGCGTCGCCTTTCGCCGCAGTTGCATCAGCAGACACCAATTTTGACTTGTCGCCGCTACCGAACGTGAAAGTGTCGGCGCCTGCGCTGATGCCATTCCATGCCACCGCCTCGGCGAGTGAAAGCAACCAAAGCCCTTGAAATCCCGATGCCGCATTAACCTGTCCTGTCCAAACAGTGGTTGAGCTGCAACCTTCGAAGTTGACAGCAAAGCTTATCGCCGTTCCGTTGTGGTTCTGGACGAGCCAGCCTGTCATCGCCTGAGGCACGCCTTCGTCGCAGCTATTGGTTGCGTTGTTCGTATAGGTGCCGGAAATCGCGCCGGTGCTCCGGTCGTAGCTGCTGACCGCCAGGGTTGAGCCGTACTGGTTGCTCCATGTCCAAATGGGTTGCGCCTCTGCCGCTGTCGCCAGTATCAACCCGAGGCAGGCAGACGCGATCCACTCGATTAATTTCCAATTTGCTAGACGCATTGTAGACTCCATTTACTGGTAACTCCACAGCCTTCTGGCCGTCGTCGTATGGTAGGGCTGCGCCGATGGTCCAATACGCGCTCTCGCTGGGACTCAATATCTCACAGCCCCCAGCGCCACCCCAGCGGTAGTTCACGCGGATCAAACCGATATCAAAGTCCTGACCAATACGCGCGGTCCCTGCAAAAGCGCCTGCTGGACCGCCCACAAGCCCGGTTGAAAAGAAGAAGTCCGCATCCCGATGAGCCGTGAACAAGTGATCGTACTCAACGCCAATTGACCAGTTCCGAGCGAAGTCGAATTCAAGGCCCGTGCCTACGGCGCCGCCCCACCGGGGCTCGCTGCCGTTATCGACGTTCATCCCCGTTGTGAAATCGAAGACCCGGTACTTGTCGCGGACGACCGGAGCGCCACTTTCACATAGAGCAGCATGTTATTCCAAGTGTAGCCAACCTGGCCCGTGAACAGGCCGAAGGCATCGATCTTGGTGCCATCCTGGACGCCGACGAAAGCGAGATTGGAGTTGGAGCCGCTGAGATTGGGCCAGTTACCCTGCGCCTCCAGGTCAAACACCGAGTTGGCTATTTGCCGGCCGTAGCCGATTTGGCCACCGAACGTGCCACCGGTTGCATTGTGGCAACCCATGCCACGAGGTGGAGCGAAGACCAAGCCGGCGGCGTTGGCTACGTCCCAGCACTGATGCGCGGTGCTACCGCCGCCATTGATGCCGATGTAGAAGCCGGTCCAATCAAAGATCGGAATCACTATCGGAGAAGCTTTGGCGTAAGGCCGCGCGGCTAGATCTGCGGAGGCGGCAGGAGCGGTCAACGCGATCAGGGCTACCGTGCCGAGCAAGACGTTCTTCATGCGAAACGACTCCGCGATCGTTCATCGGGCACGCGTACCATAGCTACATCCTCTCGATCAATAACCAAGCTCAATAGTTGACTAAGGGCGCAAGACATCCAGCAGCATGCTGAGCGGCGTTTGATTTGGGAATGCCTACAGAGCTTGTAGGAGCCTCGCGGTGCGGTTTTGCTGATACTGAACTAACGGCGGCATATCGAACCAGCTCAACGCAAACGGCGAGGGTCATGATGAAAATGGCTGTTTGGAGTGCGATCGGCTTCTTTGCGGTAGGCCGCCGTCGCCCGACGTATTGAAGACGAAATCGGAGTTAAGCGACACGATTAGGCCGCCGATTGTCAATCCGAGCAGGATTAGGAATGGTCGCATCAACGTCCATTGAATAACGACTTTGGCGCGGTTGCCACCCTTGGCCGTCACCGAGAAGTTATGCGATCCCCTGGTCAGCAGCCCCAGAGCAGCAGCCCGACTGATCGGCCAGGCCGCCATCAGCTGAGCCGTGTCGTTGAGAAGCGGGACAAACAGTCCTTTCGACAGCCAGTTCAAAGATACCAGGACCACCAGGTAATACGGCACGTAAAATTTGATAATGTCGACCAGCGACGCGTTCACGATCGTGATCCCGCACCACCAGTACAACAGTGGGCAAATCAGGCTGGCAAGCCGGAAGGGAAAGGTGGTGAGCCAATAGAGTAGTGAGTCGATGATGCCGATTCGATGCATCAGCCCGAGGCGGTGCAAGCCAAATGGGCTGTATGAGTTGCGGACAATCTGCATTAGGCCGAGGCACCACCGGCCACGCTGGACGATATACTCTTGCAATCCCTCGGGAGCCAAGCCTTCAGTCAGCGGCTCGTTAAGGTACACGGTTTGCCAGCCGTTTTCCGCGAGCTTGAGCGTGAGCAGGAAGTCCTCGGTCACGCTTTGTATCGGAATCCAACCGATAGAGCTTCGAGCATGGCGAATCCCCAACTGAAGAGCGCATCCGCAGTCCAGTCGAGCGGCGCCAGAGTTTCGGTGATGCGCCAGATCACATAGCGCCACGAGAGTATGGCGGCCGCCCCAAGGAGAAGTGCGCGCCAATACCATTTCATCGGATTGAGCAAAGGGAGGACAGTAAGGCGGAGCCCGATTACCAAAGCGGCGCCTGCGAAGGCAGCAAGGAGTGGAGACAGCAGAAGCATCAGAGTCCGTACCGCGTAATAAACCGGCGAAATTGTGCGATGGGACCGCCCGTGAAGATGACGCGACCAGTACGCCCGATCGCGCAGCTGAGATCTGGCTCTGCCGCGAGGTCGGGAACAGTCACGGTGACGTCAAAGCGCTGGAGATGCTGCGCACTTGGACCCACAGCAAGGTTGGCGTACAGCGAGCTTGCACCGGATCCGCCGAGGCGGGTTATGGTTCCATCGAAAATCCGATCATCCCCAAACAACCGAAACTGGACCGCCGCCCCCACGGAAAGACTGTCGTACAGAGACTCGGCGACGCCGGCGGCGACGATCAGCGTATTGCAGTCGACGATCTTGACAAGATCCTGGCCACGCCGCGCGTATTGGCCGTCGCCTACCAGTATGTCCCAGACTAGGCCCGAGATGCCGGCACTGAGCGTGGCGAAGGTCAAACTATTGACACGAAGACGCTCGGCGTCGATCTGCCGGTCGAGCTGGGCGATGCGCGCCTTCAGCTGCTCTTTGTCCACAGTCAGCTCGGCCAGCCGTTGCTCGAGTTCACGGATACGTTGGGTCGAGGAGGGAGCAGCATTGTAGGACTCCCCGATGAAGACGTTCGCGAGCGGACGCGAGTTCGGTCTCCGAGTAATTTACTCGCTGCCGCGCACTCTCGAGTTCTTGCTGGGCGACGTCGTAAGTTGCGCGAGCGCGATCCAGATTGGCCGCTGTCTGTACGCCACGCGTGTTTAGTTCGTTCGCGCGCTGGAACTCTGCATCCGCCTGACGGAGGCGCGCAGCCGCAGCGTCTTGAGTTGCTTTCGTTTCGGCAATTCGGGGCTGGCCAGCAAGGCGCTTGAGCTCGATCCGTTGGTCTTCGCGATCGCGATCAAGCTCAAGAAGCCTGGCGGTATCGAAACGCTGGTCGTATATTTCAGCTATAAGCCCGCCGGGGCTAACGCGCGCGCCCATGTTTTTTATGGCGAGCGTCACCCTTCCTTCGATCGGGGCACGAACGATGTTGAGCCTAGCATTGAGCGTAGCATCCGCCGATGTCCCAGCAAAGTGCTCGCCGATAACAACGTATAGTCCCACAGTCAGCAGGGCGAAACCGACGACGACGCGTACGAGTCTCATAGGCGACTTGCAAGTTCATTACCAATGGGAAGGTGGCTCCACTGAGCGGCATTTGCTACGCTAGCGTTCTCAAGAGGGCGCTACGGAGACTCGTTTTTCTTTAGGCCTCTGCCAAACCATCCTCTGCTGCTTGTTTCGGGTTGGAACGCCGGGTGCCACTCGAACCGATTTTGACATCGGCAATGAAGCGGCCGCATTGCATCGAACGATAGTTTTACAAGCTCGACCCGTTCGGGCGCCATCTATCAGACTAGCAGGCTGGTAAAGAACAGTTTCGTGATCTCAACGGCCGGAGGATCCGTCTCATCAGAACTGGCGAGGGTGACAAATTCGTTCTTGCAGTTCCAGCAGCGCCAAAGATATTGGACCTGCGCACCTGTGCGCTCATGCCACTCAAGGTGGACCAATGCAGAACCACATCGAGAGCATTTATCGGAATGTGCCATCGAGATCGACGCCATGTGAAAGCTCGTGTATTTGCGCAGCGAGGCCATGGGTAAAACGACCATATCGTAAGCCGCCGCTCCTCGAGCGCCTGCGTTGGATGAGACCTCCCCTTCAAGCCTCATGCCAACTGCGAGAGCTTGATCATAAAAGGCCCAACTGCTTGAGGGAGAGTACCAAAACCGACAAGCATGTCTGAAATCGGACGTCGGCGTAGTTGGTCGACCGTTCTTTGATAGTGGATGGGGTGTCAACCCCGATAGACAAAAGTGATCCGGTGCCGGGTTCATGGTTCTTTCCGCGGACGTCTCTATGCCGGAGCGCACATGATTGCGTTCTTTCTGCGAAGGACGGCAAAAAGAATCCCGGCATTGGTCCATGCGGCTTCGCAGTCGGTACGTGTTTTGAGCAAGAAACTTATGCAAAGCCGCTCGATGGGAGACGAGGTGATGCCTCGTAAAGTTCGCCTGCCTCGTCTGGACCTCGACGCGCGACGCCTGCTAAGCTGCTCGGTAGTGCCGGAGCTTGGCTCAAGCGGAGCCATCGCGAGATGGCTGTATCGAGCGTATGCCATGACTTCTTCGTACTTGCAATCTCAAAACGTGCTTGCATCGTTTCTTTCGAGCCGATCTTTAAGGAGTTGGATTGAGCTGAGCTGGACAGTTGAGCATGCGCCAAAGCGAGACCAGCAACAGGCGCAAAGTTCTCCAACCCAAGCGAGGATGCGTCGGAAGTTGGGGCCGGCGGCAGAGAGGGCGACGTTGGCTGCGGCCCCGGTGCGGCCTTTGAGGTAACACCGGCCGAGGTGTCCTTCGGTTCTGAGGTGTCCTATGATAGGCTCAATGGCGGAGCGGCGGCGCAGCTCCCGCTTGCCACTCTCAGGCCTGGAATCGCAGAAGGCCTCGAGGAAGATCCAGATCCATGCATCGACCAGCAAGGAGCCTTCCTCCGAAGTGACTGTCAAAGATTACGCAGCCCCTTGGCGATCGCTTGGCCAACCTCTCGCTTAGCCTGATGACCATGAATTATCAAGAAGAACCAACCAATTGGCATGCCGACCTCACGGTCGATGGGCTTCGACGCGGTCCATCAGGATACGGACCGACGCGTCGCCAGCGATGAGCCTCTCTTCCGGCAAATGCAGCGGGCGCGGCACGAACCCGATCTCGAGCGTACCTTTATCGTCATAGTCGTAGATGTTGAACGCCCAGTGCGCGTAGATCCGCTAGGCCGAAGCACTTGCCCGCCCGCCCAAGCATTCGATAGAGCCAACCGGCGATTACCTTCGTACGCATACGACGAGGACCGCGTGATGGACGCATGCGCGCGGGTACGGCGAGCTCTATGATGGCGTTTGCGTGAAGGTCAGGCGGCCTGCTGATCGGCGGGCTTGTCGGCTTGGCGCAGGAGCTTCCATTCCCAGGGCAGCAATTCGTGCAGACGCGATGCGGGAAGATCGGCGATACGGGCGAGGACGTCGGCGAGCCAGGCTTTCGGATCGACGTCGTTGAGACGACAGGTCGTGATCATCGTCAGCATGATGGCGGCACGGTCGGCACCACGCTGGCTGCCGGCGAAGGTCCAGTTGCGCCTTCCCAAGGCG
>NZ_AUGA01000117.1:0-10301 GCF_000426785.1 Bradyrhizobium sp. th-b2 | reverse complement strand
TCCCGGAGAGCCCGACCGCCAGCACTCCTCGGACAAGTTGAGGGGTGCACTTGCGAGGAGCAACTTCCTGCCAAGCGAGGAGGTCCTCATCAACGATGAGCATGACACAGCTTAGTTGAGGCCAGCGAAGAGGCCGAGGACTCTAGACAATCTGCACGGCCTTCCAGCGAGCGGCAGCTGAGCGAGATCGCCAATTCAGGCGGTCGCCTGCTGACGTCGGTGGCCCCCACCCATCAACAGGGTGCATCGCCATGGCAGGCGCAGCCGATGATGCAGGCGAGCGGCTACGAAGATGCCACGGCGCCGCATGCGGTCGCGACGTACGCCGAGGACGCCGCTGCGCAGCACAGCGCGCCGCAGGGAGCTGTCAGTCGGCCATTGGTCCTCCCGGAAGGTTACGATCACGATCTGCGTTTGATGGTGGGAGATGTCCCACCGTGGCCCGGGGTTCCTCCTGAGCAGGCGCAGGACATAGTCCAAGCTGGACGGCAGCAACCTGCGTGGTCCGCCTCGACCTGGTCGCTGCAGATGCCGCTCGACTTTGATTTGAGTATGTGGCCGACCTTGGAAGCATCGCCAACGCACTCTGCCAGGGCTCGCTCAGACGCTTACGGCGGTCTTGAGGTGTCGTTTATTGCTCTTCCGCGAAGCAACAACAAGGATGCAGAACATCTCGCAGGTAGGCTGGACTTACCATGTCGAAGGCCGAGCATAACCTTGAACCGGTACCCCACGGGCAATTCGTGAGCGAAACAAACAAACGACCACAGGCGCTAAAGTCGAAAAAATATGCGAGATGATCTGTCGCGCGCTGTCCTTGCTTCCGCTGTAGCGAGGAGCTTGCGCGGCGGCAAATGCAAGAACCGGCTCGGTAGGACTAACTGAAAAGCCTAATTGCGATCGATGATGAGAGGGAGCGAAGCAAGCCAGTGCGATCCATCGCCGCCGGCCGCTGTCCGATGGGATTTGAGCAGAACAGCGGCCAGGCTCTCGCCAAGCTCCGGCCCGAAAGAATCTTGCGCGGCCAAGTAATCGAGCGTCTTACGTTCGTCGAACCGAACCATTTCGACGGCCCATTCGACAACCGGTCCGGTCCCTCCGATTGCCGGACCATCGCGCCCGCGTATGATTGGCACCATCCCGCGGTAGATGGAGGGGCGTAGCGCTTGTTGATGGCAATCTCATCCTCGCAAGCGCGCCGCCGCTTCTCCAATGTCGAGTAGTCGAGATAGGGAAGCTTGACCGCTCGCTTGACCTTCAAGACGCGCGAAGGTTCGAGAAAGACGATCGAACAATGGGTGTCGATCCGTTGCACTGGCACGTTCGGCGGGCCAGAGCCGGCCAGGAACGACAATGCGGCGGCCTGGCCTGCCTCGTCCGCGTCGGTCGATGATGCCGGCGTCATCACGGTTTCAGAACGGCTGCGCCGACGAGCTTGCCGTCGCGCAGGTGGGCGAGAGCGTCATTCGCCTGATCCAACGGGAATACGGCGACGTGTGTCCGGATACCAACTTTCGCCGCAATCGTGAGAAAGTCGGCGCCATCCTGCCGACAGAGACGATCTGCCGTTCACCCCAATCAACGACAAGGCGCTGGCGTTGCCACCGCTCGACATGAACCTGGCGCACGACCTGGTGAGTCGGACACGGGTCTCGCGACCCGATAGGGATGCATGCCGTCCGCCTCGTGGATTGAGACATATTCGCCGATCCGAAAGCGCTCGTTGCCGAAATGATATCCGGCTTCATCGGCGGCTGCGCCGGCGACGTCGTAGTGGAAGCGCCAGCTGTCGCTCGGTCCGCGCACAAGGTGGCCAAGCTGATCGCCTTCGGCGGGTCGTTGTCGAACGACGCGGCAGGCCTCGCGATGCGCTTTCCAGGTCTCGACATCGATTCGCGATGCTGTGTCTAGCGGGGCGACGATGATATAGCCGATCGCGGAGGCGCCCTCGGGGTAATCATGCTCGCGTGCACGTTCGAGCCGGACCAATGAGTGCGGCAACGCAGTGTTTTGCAGAGGTTTGAAAGCCGCACGATTCATCGAAATCTCCCTGAGCGCGCCCGGTGCTGTCGGCCAAAACGTGCCAAATCGTAAGCCTTCGGCCCGCAAAGCCGTTGATTTGCGTCAAGAACGTCCTCGAGGCCGTTGAAGCCAATTGCGTTGTGTCAAACACCGTCGCCGCCAGCCTCCTATGCCTGATCGGTGAACTCGGAGTTGGTCCCTTGCTTGACGTACCGGCATTGACAGTGAACGCAGACGATCCGCACGTGCTCACCGCATGCGGGGCCTGGAACGTTGCCAATGTCGAGCAGTTGGAACAGCTGTGCGAGCGTGCCGCGCGCACCGACATCGGGTCGATTGATCTGCGTCGTGTCACCGCGCTCGACACGGTCGGGGCTTGGCTGCTTGAAAGGTTGGCCCGCGGTGGCGCAACCAGAGCAGCCCTCACCGGTGCCGACGGTCCGTACGGCGACCTGCTGGAAGAGGTGCGCGAACTGAACCGTTCCGTGCCTGCCGAACGCGGATCCGTTAATCCTCTGCTGGCGAAGCTCGACCAACTCGGTCGCGGCAGCAGACGGCTGGCGACCGATTCCACGGCCTTGCTGCATATGCTCGGCGCAATCAGCATGGCGCTGCTCGGCGTTCTCAGGCATCCGCGGTCATTTCGGCTGACTTCGACCGTCTATCAGCTCGGCAGGGTGGGATGGCATGCGGTGCCGATCATGGCGCTGATCACGCTCCTGATCGCGGCCATCATCGCTCAGCAAGGGATTGTCCATTTCAGTCGTTTCGGCGCGGAGTCCTATGTCGTTGACATGGTCGGCATCCTCGTGCTGCGCGAGATCGGGGTGCTGATCGTCGCTATCATGGTGGCCGGTGACCGGGCAGCGCCTATACGGCTGAGATCGGCGCGATGAAGATGCGTGAGGAGATTGATGCCCTCAGCACCATGGCGCTCGATCCGGTTGCGGTCCTGATCCTGCCGCGGATCCTGGCGCTCGTGGTGGCGCTGCCGATCCTTGCCTTTCTCGGATCGCTCGCGGCGCTGTATGGTGGCGGTCTCATCGCTTGGCTCTATGGCGGGATGAGTCCCGCGATTTTCATTGCGCGCCTCCACGAGGCGGTTTCCGTCACGCATTTCGAGGTCGGCATCATCAAGGCGCCGTTCATGGCGCTCGTGATCGGCGCGGCTGTGGAGGGGCTGAGCGTCAAGGGCAGCGCGGAGTCGCTGGGACAGCAGACGACGGCGTCGGTCGTGAAATCGATCTTTCTTGTAATCGTGCTCGACGGGCTGTTCGCGGTCTTTTTTGCTTCGATCGGGATGTAGTCATGGCTGGCTCCACGGCGATCCATATCCGAAATCTGGTGGTTGGCTTCGGCAACAAAACGATCCTCAACCATCTCAATCTTGACGTGAAGGACGGGGAGATACTTGGCCTTGTTGGCGCATCGGGAGGCGGCAAATCGGTGCTGATGCGGGCCTTGTCGGCCTGTTGCCGAAACGCGGCGGGCAGATCGACTTTGAGCGAGAAAAGTGAGTGCCGCTGGGGTATCCTGTTTCAACAGGAAGCCCTCTTCTTGGCCTTGACGGCGCGACAGAATGTCCAGTTTCCGCTACGCGAAAATGCACACCTGTCGCCACGGCTCCTTGATGAGATCGCGGATGCCAAGCTCGAGATGGTGGGCCTCACACGGGCGGACGGGGACTTTTCCTTCCGAACTTTCGGGTGGAATGACGAAGCGGGTGGCTCTCGCACGGGCGCTTGCGTTGGATCCCGCTCTCTTGTTTCTGGACGAGCCAACCTCCGGCCTCGATCCAATAGCAGCGGGCGAATTCGACGCCTTGATTCGGACGCTACACCGGACGCTTCGCTTCACCGTGTTCATGGTGACGCACGACTTGAACAGCTTGCAAGCGATCTGCGACCGGGTTGCCGCGCTCGCTGACGGGCGGATTGTAACTGTCGGCCCGCTGTCTTCCGTGCTCGGATCCGACCATCCTTGGGTCAAGGCTTACTTTCACGGAGCTCGAGCGCAGACGGTCGGCTTCGGCTCCTAGGCAGTAGAGATAGATATGGAAATTCGCGCGCCCTACATCGTTATCGGTGCATTCGTATTGTCGGCAATCGTCGCCGTATTCGGCTTCGTCTACTGGCTGAACAACGTTGGCGGCATTGGCAAGCGGGAGTCCTATCAGCTCGTCTTTACGGATCCGGTGCCCGGGCCCTGGTTGGCGCAGGCGTTCTCTTCAACGGTATCCGCGTTGGCGAGGTCACAGACCTTGAGCTGGTTCCAGAACGCCCGCGCGAGGTTCCCGCCAAGATCGCGGTCGCCGAGCGCACGCCGGTGCATAGCGACACGCGTGTCGGTCTTGATTTCCAGGGAATAACCGGCGTTCCGGTGATCGCGCTGGAAGGTGGTGATGATCCCGAGGCGCCGCCGGCGCGCGAACCACTGGTGGCCGAAAAGGGCGCGGGGCGGAGCATGACGCAGGCTGCCCGCGATGCGCTACGCCGGGTGGATACCGTTCTGTCCGAGAATGCCGTACCGCTGCACAGCACCATCGAAAATCTCAGCACATTCGCCGAAGGACTAGCGCGCAACACGCCGAAACTCGACAATATCGTGGCGGGACTTTGAGCGGATGACCGGCGGAGCGCCTGCGCCGCGCAAAGTGGTGTACGACCTTCGCGCGGCGGACAGCTTTGGAGCGCAACGCCATACGAACCTGCCCGTACCGCTGATCGTAGCGGAGCCGACCGCGATCACCCGACTGCAAACTCAGCGCTTTCTGTTCACGCCGGATGAGGAAACTCAAGGGTTCGAGGGGGCGCAGTGGAGCGATAGTCTGCCGGCGTTGGTGCAGGCGCGGGTGCTGCAGAGCTTCGAGAACTATGACATCGCACATGCGCCCCTGCGCGCCGACACTGCTGTAGCTGTAGAGGGGGCATCGCGCCTTCTGATCGACTTGCGTCGCTTCGAGATCGCGCTTGGGCCTCAGCCGAAGGCGATTATCGTACTATCAGCCAAGATCGTGGATCCGGACGGTCACCTCAAGGCGGCGCAACTCTTCGAGGAAGCCCGAACGATCGACACCCTTGCGCCCGCTAACGCCGCCGCGGCCTTCGACACGGCCTTTGGCGCGCTGGCGCGCAAGCTCGTGACGTGGGCATCGGCATCGACATGAGTGAGCGAGAAGGCATTTGTTTTGCAAAGCAGTCGATGGCTGGAGATCGCGACGCCAGCCGGATGGTCGGTCCGGATGAGTATCAGCAAGGTTCCGAACCTGGCCCCTTCCTCGGCCAGCGAAGAAGCGCAATCGGACGGCCAGCGCACCTCTCGGGTATTGATCCGGATCGGTTTTGGCGCCGCGCCGCGATTGACATGTGTCAGGCGCGAACAGACGGCCGGTGCCAAGCTACGAGCGTAACCACCAAGCCCAACGGAGGCTAGCCATGTTTGCGATGGACGTAATGCGCACCTCGTTCGCGACGATTAAGCCAGAAGCACACTTGCTTGATGCCGCGCGGCTGTTGCTAGAGACCGGTCAGCGAGGTTTACCGGTGCTCGACGGGACCGGATCTTTGGCCGGCGTAATCTCGGAAGGCGACTTCCTTCATCGGCGATAACTCGGTGTGCACTGCCCCGAAGGGTTTTGGCTCGAATGGCTGCTCAGCAGAGAGGAAGGAAAGCTCGTTCGCGAGCCCACACGAGCCCTCCGCGTCGATGCCGTTATGAGCCGTAAACCCGTCTGGGTGGAGGAGTGTGCAACGGTTGATGAGATTGTTGCTGAAATGGACAGTCGTCAGATTTCGCAGGTGCTGGTGCTTCGTGACGCGCGGGTTGTCGGTATCGTGGGCCGCTTGCAGCTACTTGTGGCGCTCGAGCGAAGCCTGGCCGGAGTTCCGGCCGAATAAGCCTTGTTGGCCCAGGCGAGCTGCAATCGGATCATCGTGTTGGGAAAAAGAAGCCCGGCGGATCGGGCGGGCTGTATCGAGACAACCGCAAGGAGGATGGGGCGCTCGCCTTAGTGACAGGTATTCAGCCCGACCCGGTCCGTCGAAGTTTGAGCTAGCGCAAAAGGATTCAACAAAAGTCGGGGCGGTGGTTGGACAGGATTCCGAATGTGCTCGATGCATGGGCCGCACAACGGCTGGACGAACGCGATCGCGATCAGCAGATCCCCGGCTGTCGAGTGTCGGCTTCGGCTGGCCGGCACGTCGCGGATCGAAGCGGTAAGAACACTCCGTCGAAGGGACGCTCTGAGGTCATAATCAGCCTGGACGTTAGGCAGCGCGCCTATGGGTCGCGCTGGATCGAGCCAGATAGGCGTCGAAGGCGGAAGCCAACCTACGGACCAGGAATTCGGCTCCGTCGCTCACGGAGATCCGATCGTCCTTCATGGTCACGGCACCATCCGCGATGAGACTGAGAAAGCGCGCCCGGTCGACGACGGCAGTCCCCGGGTCCCGATTATGCGACCTAGCGATTCTGGACAAGTCCACGGTCATGTCGCACATGAGCCGCTCGATGATGTCGGCGCGGAAGCGGTCGTCTTCCGTGAAGGCGTAGCCCTTGATGGTTGCAAGCCGATCGTCGGCGACGCGTTCGAGATAGTCGCGGGTCGCGACCGCGTTTTGCACGAACCCTTTGCGGCATGATGGAGCTTGCTCCGATTCCGATCAGCGTGTCCGCAACATCGTCGGTATAGCCCTGGAAGTTTCTTCGTAGCCGCCCCTCCCGTCGTGCGATGGCGAGACTATCGTCGGGGAGGGCGAAGTGATCAAAGCCGATCCGCACGTAGCCGGCATCGACGAGTGCATCCGCGATCGCTTCGGACTGAAGGTGACGCTCGATGCTGTCGGGCAGGGCTTCCTCGCCGATCTTGCGCTGGTGCTTCCTGAACGAGGGAATATGCGCGTAGCCGAACACCGAGAACCGGTCGGGGCTCAGCTCGATGCACTTGGCGACGGTGTCCAGGCACAAGTCCATCGTCTGAAGCGGCCAGCCGTACAGCAAGTCGAAGTTCAGATTCCCGATTCCTGCGCGTCGCAGCAATTCGACGCACCTGGTAGTCTGATCGAAGCTCTGGAGGCGATTGATCGCGCACTGGACCGCCGGATCGAAGCTTTGAACGCCGAGGCTCACGCGGTTGACGCCGCTGAAACCCAGAGCTTCCGACATGGGCTCGGTCAAAGTCCGCGGGGCGATCTCCACGGCGATCTCGGCGTCGGGCAGCACGAAGTAGGAATAGCGCGCCGACGAGGTCGGCGAAAGTGTCCGGCGTCATGATCGCCGGTGTGCCGCCACCGAAGTGGATGTGTGAGATCGGTTGCCGATGACCGATGGTATCCGCGACCAGGTGCGCTTCGGTACGCAGACCCGACGCGTACACGGCGATAGGATCGTCGCGTTTGCTGATCGAGGTGTGGCAACCACAGTACCAGCACGTGGATCGACAGAATGGCACATGTAGGTAGATCGAGGCGGGTCGCCGGGGCGTTATCGACTTCAACCATCGACGGTAGTCAACCTCGCGGATCGTCGGATTGAAGTGCGGAGCCGTGGGATAGCTGGTGTCAGCGGGGGAGCCGGTCCGGTCCGTATCGTCTTGCAAGATCTGAGTGCATTGTCTGCCTTTCCTCTGGGCGGACATTGCAGGAAGTCGCGTTCGCAAACGTTGCGTCAGGTCAACTTCGAGCAAGCTAGAAACGTTTGAAGACGACAAGGATCGTGTCCACGCTTGCGTCCTCCCCGCGGTTTCACCGGTTATCGGCTTTCCAATGGCCCTGCTTCTTCAAGACATTAGCGACCTCCCTGGGCATGTAGGTTTCGTCGTGCTTCGCCAGAACTGGGTCGGCGCGGAACATGCTCGATGCGTCGAGCGCGCCCTCCGCGACAACGCCCTGTCCCTCCCTGAACAGGTCCGGCAAGATGCCTCTGTAGCTGACCGGGACGCTGGCTCCTCCGTCGGCGATGCTGATCGTGGCCGTCAGACCGCCCTGCGCGCCAGCGAGCCCGGCTGGACCACATCCGCCGAGCCGGAAGCGCTTGCCCGCTCCGATGTGGCGCTCGGCTGCCATCGTGGGTGTAGTGAAGAACACGATGGAATCACGGAGCCCGCTGAGAACCAGTCCCGCCGCGAAGCCGAGGACTGCGAGGGAACTACCGATCATCACAGGCGCCGTTGTTTACGTGTCATGTCTTTCCGCGCTCGTGGTTACGCTGTGCGCTCGTTGGTTACGCCAACACCTATTTCGATGGCCTGGATCACGCCGACACTTTGCGCCAGCTCAAACCGAAGACGCGCCGTCCGGATCGTCTACGTCCGACGCACCAGCTTTGCGGCCTTCCGGACTGCGTTGGCCAAGATGGTGCCGGGGCGTTCAACGACCAGCCAGAAGCCCAGATTGGTCGGCGGAACGCCGGCCGCGCAGCCGCCCGACTTCGGATCCCGAATGAAGTCGGTCATGTGGGCGCGATGCGCGCCTTCGAACGACGCGGACGCCGCAATTGGTGTTCGTGAACTGCTCGCGGCCCCCATTTTGGTGGGGTGTCGCGCGGCCGGCTTTCGTGGTTGCTTTGGTCGCGATGGCCGCTCGCGCTCCTACGCCGTAGCCAGACGATTCAGCGTCGCATGATTGTGCAGCTCGACACGACGCGAGGTCGGCAGCGAAATCGCGCCGCTCTGCTCGAGTTGGGTGAAGGTCCGCGACACGGTCTCGATCGTCAGACCAAGGTAGTCGGCGATGTCTTGCCGTGACATCGACAGTTCGACGACGTTATTCTTCGCGACGCGGCGTTGCATGTCGAGCAGGAAGCCGACGACCCGCTCTTGAGCAGTGCTGATCAGGAGACCCAGATGCTCCTGGAAACGGCGCAACTCGCGCGCGGTTGCATTCCAGAGCTGGCGCGCTAGCTCCTTTTCTTGGGTGGCACGGGCCATCAGCGCGCTGCGCTTCACTGCCACGAGGCGGGTCTCACAGACCGCCTCGGCGGAAGATATGTGGGTTTCATCGGCCTCGAGACCAAAAATGTCTCCGGACAGGTAGAAGGCGCCGATCTGGCGGCGTCCGTCTTCCAGGATCCTGTAGGTCCGCACCGCGCCGGAGATCACCTGATAGAGATACTCCGCGTCCTCGTCCTCGCCGTAGATCTCGGTGCTGCGGGCAAACCGCATCGAGGTACCCAGCGCGCTGAACGGGCCGGTCGCGGGAGCTGCTGCTGAAATGGCTCTGACCGGATGTGTCAATCGGCCTCCAAATTTGACCCCTCATCGGCTTCCAATTTTGACCCCTTCGCGCGGCGGGGTTTGATGGTAGCGCTCGTCTCGTCGGAGCTGGCCGGGATTGCGGAGACGAGACGAGTGCGGGTGGCGTGATCGTCGTCGCGGCTCTTGAATCGCCAGCTGTCATTGCCGGTCTCGACGATGTCGCAGTGATGGGTCAACCGGTCGAGCAGCGCAGTGGTCATCTTGGCGTCGCCGAACACGCTGGGCCATTCGCCAAAGGCGAGATTGGTGGTGACGATGACGGAGGCGCGCTCGTAGAGCCGGCTGACGAGATGGAACAGAAGCTGGCCGCCGGACTGGGCAAAGGGCAAATATCCGAGTTCGTCCAGGACGATGAAGTCCATCCGGGTCAGATGCTCGGCAAGCCGGCCCTGACGTCCGTTGCGGGTCTCGCTCTCGAGACGGTTGACGAGGTCGACCACGTTGTAGAAGCGGCCACGGGCACCGGATCGGATGCAGCTCCTGGCGATGGCGATGGCCAGATGGGTCTTGCCGGTACCCGTTCCGCCGACCAGCACGACGTTGCGCTGCTGGGCGATGAAGCCGCCGCCGGCGAGATCATTGACCAGCGTCTGGTTGATTGGCGTGCCGTCGAACTGGAAGTCGGCGATGTCCTTGGCAAGCGGCAGCTTGGCAATGGTGAGTTGGTACTTGATCGATCGGGCCTGCTTCTCATTGATCTCGGCGGTGAGCAGGTCGCCAACGATGCGCCGAGGTTCGTGCTGGCGCTTGACCGCAGTCGCCATGATCTCGTCGAAGGCGGCCTTCATGCCATAGAGCTTGAGCTCGCCCATGAGATCGAAGATTTGGGTTCGTTCCATCAGATGGTCCTCCGGAGGTTATCGTAACGGGCACAGTCGGCGATCGGCGCATGGCGGAGCGTCAGTGCGGCCGGCGTCATGATGTTGGCCGGTGGAGCGGGTTCACGTTGCCGGGCCAGGATGTTGAGAACGACATCGGCGGAATGGACGCCGTGACCGAGCGCTTCGGCACAGGCGGCTTCCACCGC
>NZ_AUGA01000116.1:0-10403 GCF_000426785.1 Bradyrhizobium sp. th-b2 | reverse complement strand
TTCCTCACACTTTGGAGACAAGCATGAAACGCCCGTTCCTTTTCGTTTGCATTTCTTTATTGGCGGCTGCCACGGCATTGCCGGCCTCAGCGCAAAATCCGCCGGCGCAGTCCGGACCGAACAACAACGCGGTCAACAGTGCCGGTCAGAACAACTCCGACGCTCCTGTCGCGGGTCGCAACAGTTTCACCGAAGGGCAAGCCAAATCGAAGATCGAGGATGCTGGCTACGCCAACGTCACCGAACTGAAGAAGGACGACAACGGCGTTTGGCGCGGCCAGGCCAGCAAAGGCGGATCGGCCACTGCGGTAAGCATCGACTTTCAAGGCAACGTCAATTCGGCCAAGTAGTTCGGCCAAGAAGGATACAAAATGACCATTACGATTTCTCGTCTTTACGACAAATACAATGACGCCCAGCAGGCTGTTCGACGCCTCGAGGCTGCCGGCCTGCCGCATTCGGACATCAGCATCGTTGCCAACAATTCGGATAGCTGGTTCAGCGTCGACAAGAAGGTGGATCGTGACCGCGATGGTGTCGACGATCGCGCCGAAGGTGCTGGCAAGGGAGCTGGCATTGGTGCGGGCCTGGGTGGCGCCGCCGGTCTTCTTGCCGGCCTCGGCTTGCTCGCGATCCCTGGTCTTGGGCCCGTTGTCGCAGCCGGCTGGCTGGCCGCGACTGCGGTTGGTGCCGCCGCGGGAGCAGCTACGGGCGGAATTGTCGGAGCGCTCACGGAGGCCGGCGTTTCAAAAGCGGACGCGGGCACCTACGCGGAAGGAGTCCGTCGCGGAGGTACGCTCGTGTCGGCGCGCGTAGCGGACGCGGAGCGGTCTCGTCTTGAGACAATTCTCGACGAGTCCTCCGTGAACATGCGCGATCGTAGTGCAGCTTGGCAGAAAGCCGGTTGGACATCGTTCGATCCGGCCAGCCAGCCGTATGGCGCGGAAGAGATTCGCGAGGAGCGGCGGCGTTACGGTGGGGCAGTTCGCTAAGAACATTGCGGCGGCTTGCAAAGAAAGCAAGCCGCTGCGTTCGTTGCCGCGTCGCGCGAAGCCAGTTTAACAACCACAACGAGTTGCGCGATACCCAAATCGCTATCGGTTGGCCCCATGAGCTTGCAGCCTATCAAGCAGGTCCAATGCTTTGGTGCGCGCAACGCACGACGGCACTATCTAAAAAGAGCAATCCAGGGCAGTTGCTGGCGCTGCCAAGATTGTGCGACGCACGTCCCTGCGGATCCAGCGTCAAACGCAAAAGCGCTAGCTTGGCCAGGAGGTCACCTGTTCAGTGGATAGAATCGATCCTACAGTTCATTTCGCGCAGATACGATAATCCGTGCACGGTCAATCGGTGTTGATCCCTCTCGCCTTCGATATAGAGTTTCATCAGAAACCGTGAAAGCTGTTCACGGGCTCCCTTCGTCTCGCAACGGTCGACGAGCACGCCGTATATCGTTAGCGTACGATCAACGGGAAGAATATTCATTGGATCAACTCATAGGATGGTTTCTGCCTGAGTAAGCAAAGTTCGTCGCTTATTGTTCCCAAAGCAATGCCAGCTCATCGTGTGATTCAGCAAGTGCGTGTTCGGCCCTGCTAGGAACGAGTAAGCTAGCCTTTTGTTGCTGCTTGAGAGCGTTCCGGGCCGCGGCACGCCACCTCTCTTCGAAGGACCGCGTCATATGACGGACGAAAGTAACAAAAACCCCAATGAGAAGGAGGCCGGCGGAAAATCCGGTTGGCAAGTATCATTTCAATCCCGGTAACATGGCAGGGAAGAAGCCTGGAGATAAGGAGCAGACAGCCGAGAACCGAGGCGAGCCGAAAGCCAAGGAAAGGCCCGCCGAGTAAGCGGCTAATTCTTGCTTCCCATATATTTGAATGCGACACCGTTTGCTTCTAACCAAGCCTCTACAGCGTCGAAGCTCGCAAACACGACAACGTTAGTCTTTGTCACCTAAGTCTCTGCCGGTGTTGATACAGATCCAAACATTTTTCATATTCGCAGATCTTCCCGCACGCCGCGAACAAAATCGGTGCCGCACTTACTCTCCGCGGATTTGGTGCGGTACTCGATCTCGGCCAACTCCTCCGGCTCCACCCAGATCGCTTTGTGGGCGATGCGCTTCGGATAGGACTGCGTCTTGTCCGTCGCACGAGCGAATTAAGAGAAAGCCTCTATCGTTGGACGAGCGCCACCTACTCCCCCGGACTCGGGCGAGGTGATTGATTTCGCCAAGGGCGTGTCTGGCTGATTTAGATGGTAAAAAGAAGTGAGCGGATATGATTAAGACCGCAATGGGATGGCTGGAATTACCGCACTGGCTTATCATCGCGGGAGCCACGCTAGTAGTGGTCGGCCTGATTGGCCTTGTGGTCAGCCGCAAGCGTCGGGCTAAAGTCCCAGACGAACCAGCCAGCGAGCCGCGTCCCAAATTGTCACCGCTGCCAGATCTTCCTGGCTCCCGGCCACGAGAAAGCCGGCGTAGAGCGCCAGCGGAGCCTTCGGCTGATTGAGAATTCGTAGGCGATGGGCAACAAGAGCGATACGGCAATCAAGGCCGTGGTGAATTTCCGAGCCGGTGCTCAGGATGGTCAGCTTGCGCCCGCCTCCCTCGGCCTCCTTCAGAATGTAGCCGCCTCTGGCGGACTTGTTCTCGCTGCCGGGGCTCGCGCCGGAGCAGAGGCATCGGCTGGCGGGACAGGGCGAGCAGGGCGGTCTGGCGGGGCGTGTTCAGGATAGATGAGAAGACATCTGCTGCGATGTGTCTCTAGGCTTGGTCTGATTTCCGCTTTACCTGCACGGTCACCTTGAACGAATTGGTGCAGGGATTTCCCTTTCTGCGACCCTTAGGACTTCCCTCATGTCCTCCGCAATAATAGGTGTGCTCACCGTCAGATGAGAACATTGCGACATGCTGTAGGTCGAGGCCGCCTTGCTGGCATCTGGAATTCAGGCATTTCACAAATCTTGGTATCGTCGATTTGGTATAGGTTGATTCGTTTTGAGTGTCGTAGCTGCGGCTACGGCTAGGCCAATCCAGGTCCGTGCGCTGACATTGGCGAGTCCTGCGCGGTGTGGAGATGAAAAATCGGTGCTGTTCATTTAAACGCCTAAAAGAACGGGCGTACTGTACCGCAACCTAAGCGGGCGGGAAAGCGGTGCCCGGAGGGTTTTCACTCGAGAACTTCGTATTCGAACGCCATACCCTCGGGATCGTTCTCCTCGAACCATTTCTCAGCGGCCTCGATTGTCGCGAAGACCTTGATGTGATCCTCGTCGCCGACTTTCTTGGCAGCGTCCGTGTAGATCCAGACAGTTTTCATCGCATCAACCCAAACAATTCCTTGACCTCGCTCAACCGAAGCTTGGTGCCGGCCGGCATGTGCTGCAACAGCATATGTCGGGTGCCGACCGCGATCAGATCGCGTCGGATGTCGTCCCGTTCCGAGTGATAGGCCTTCATTTCCGCTGCGAACTGAAAAGCGGTTTCCGGCGTGATCTCGAGCGGCTTTCGGATGGGCATGGTCTAAGCTTACGCACAACAACGCCGCCAAGCTTAAAATTGCTGCTGGCGGCGTTGGGTCTAGCCCCAGGGAAGATGCGCAAAATCCCCGACATGTGAGGAGTGAGCACAAAGCGTGCCATGGTTCATGGCTCAAACGGATTACTTCCGCGGGAGTATTTCTGGGCGTCTTTATGCGAACAGGCTCGCGACCAAATTGAATGGGGGGCAGCGTTTTTCTATTGAAAGAGGCCGCCAACTGAGGCGGCCGGAGAGGCTTCAAATGCAGCCGAAGATCAAAGAGCGAATCTGTCCGGCCTGCAATGGAACGGGCTTTCCGCCGGTTGAGCCTCCTGCTCAGGCGGGGCACAAAATCTATCCGGTCAAATGCAAGACCTGCAATGGCAAGGGCAAGATCACGGAAGACAACTACCCGGGCGATTCCGGGACAACACTGAGGCGGCCCGGACAAAGTTACGCCGCCCGCTTGAAATAAATACGGACGGTGTTCCTCCAGCCCTCATGTCGGCGCTCGCAAACCCGGCGACCGCAGCCAGTCGCTCAACTGTGAACCGGTTTCGGCCAGACGAGCCTTGCGGATTAGGCGCTGGCGCTCGATGCCTGGGGGAGTTCCTCGGGCCTCCTTGCGGAGCCGCTCTGCCTGGATGTCAAGACGCTGTTCAAGTGATTGAGTGTGTGTGTGATGTCGATTCAAGGACATGGCGCACTCCATTCCGTTAGAGGAAGGCGGGAGCGCGATCGGGCGTTCTCATCACCGATATAAGCCACGGGTTGGGGCGGTGATGGACTTACTGTGTGCCTGTCTGGAGGGAAGAGATGCTTATTTCAGACCTATTCTCGCAACTCGCGGAACGAATTGCGACCTATCGAAACTTATAATGCCTAGAACAGTGAATAGGCTTCAGTAGTCCTACCGAGAACGCCGCCTAAACCTACGGCTGCGCGAACAGGTCGTTCCCAGCCTGCAATATCCTCACGTAGGTCCCGCTCTCGTGATATTCGAGCCAGCCCTTGTCTATTGCGTATCGTAAGCCCGCCCAGAATTCGGGAGGCGAGGCTTTGTCGAGGTAAAGCAGGGGCCAGCTGACCTTCTCAATGTAAATTCTGCGGTCCTGAATAGGTTCGAATTCTCGAGCACGCTGCAGGATCCGGCGGGCAGCTTTCTCAGGATCTGCCCAAGGGCGCTGGTCCTTTATTTTCGTCATCGTTGACCGCTCCAATCCATCGTGTTGACGGAGGGTGCGTGGCGGCAATCTTGTTGATCGGCAACGGCACCGAGCGGCATCAAATTCCGAACGAATGCCTCATCTAAACCGTCGCTCAGATTTTCGGCGCAACACCGGCCCGGTCAAATACTGGCGTTTTCTCGATATCGCTTGAGCGACTCCCCGAAGGCGTATCTTCGGCGGCGTGCCGAAGCGACTCGGTGCTAGCGTCGAGTCCGTCGACGGTTTCGTTTGCCTGACTGCCGGAGTCGTGCGGGTGGACAGGAACCTGCCCGGCGCCGGAACCAGTAACGGCATCTATTGTGCTCGACCGAGGTGGCGTCTGATTTTTTCGTGTCATAGGAATCTCCCTGACGAGTCAACTGTTTTCGCTCGGTGCTGGTTCCGTCAGCAATTCCCGGCTCATCGACTTCTTCAGGAGGTGTTCAAAAAGGAACAGCGGCGGGGTTTCGGACGCCCCATACTCGAATCAGCACCGCGCGCATTTCTCCGCTGTGTGTAGGTTCACAAGAGCATCGCAGACGAGGTGCTATTCTATATTCGTGAAGTTTATTGCGGGCGTTGAAATTGCTGACGGAGTTTACGATGAATTACATGGCACCGATACAGGCTAGGTTCCTCGTCCGGAGAGGAAGCATTGACTGGATGGTCTATGATCGAGAGCTCAAGGGGCCGGCGCACCTAAAGGATTACCGCTTGGCCGAGAAGCTGACGAAGGAACAAGCCGAGCAGATCAAGCAGCGGCTGGCGACTTGGAACTCTCAGCCCACTTGAACTAGTCAGAGACTCACGGCTTGACCGACGCCCTGGGCCGGAAGCATCACCGATGCGCTAGCTCTCGTGGGTTGCGATCCTCGCCAGCGAGCGCTGTAATTGCCCGCATGAAAGACTACCCCACCAAGATCACGTTCGGCGAAATGCGCGAAACGGGCGCCACGCGCATCATTGTCTTTTGCAAAGACTATCGGTGCTCTCACAACGTCCAAATGGACGCAGCGCGATGGCCAGACGAGTGGTGCGTCTGTCCGATCTCGAGCCGCGGTTCACATGCACGGTCTGTGGCAAGCGAGGCTCGATCATTCGTTCGGTAGACGTGCCGCCCAGGATAGGCACTGGCAGCTGACAGGATGGCAGCTTTTTTCGCCAAAGATTCACATATGATATTAGCGGAACCGCAGATCATTTGGATGATCCGAACAACGGGGCACGTAATTTTCATTTCCTATTTTTCCAGCCCTAGTAACGGCCCGCTGGTCTCGGTGAGCAGCGGCTCGGCGATCCGGATTGGCCCCAGCATTGCTCTCCAAGGGTGCTGGGGCCGCTTTCTATTGCTGACACGTTCAGACAGGAACGAAGCGCGCTCGGCGCCGGTTAATGCGCGTTCAATGCCGCCCGCTTCATCCGGCATTGGATAGCAAATCGCGCTAACTTGGCTCCGGCTTGTTCCCCCTCGCTGGGACCGTTTCTTTGAGCAAAACGGAATCGGCTTGGAGGATCATCCTGCAACATTGGGAACGCCCTCCAGATCTGTCCGTTGATGATTCGGACTTGTTGGAGGAGAACCCGCCATGCAAGACAATTACGAGATCTATCGCGATGCGGAGCTTTGGCTAGCTGCTTTCGTCAGCTGCGGGCCAGCGATTCTGATCGCCGCCATGATGATAGCATCGCTTATTCAGCCGCAGTTCCCGGGCTGACATATGAACCAGTCCGCGAAGTGGTGAGTAACAGGCAATGTGAAGATGGTGGCAGGAGCAACTGTTTTGCTGGCGCTGTTGCTCATGGGTTTTATTTTTAGCGCGATATAGCTGCGTGACGATTGCCTTGACCGATGGATGGTGGATGGACGGCAGTGTGTCGTCCGGCAACGTCGTCGCCAAGGCTCTCACGCCCCCAGCAGCTCCCGCGCCCGTCCGTTTTCCGGATCGAATAGCGCAGGTCAGCCCTGACTAATCCCCATGCCGGACTTCCCGAGAAGAGAGGTAAGTTGCCAGCCGCAGCGGGGTGCATCACGCCAATGTCCAGTTCGCCTGCACCGAGCTACCGGGCTTACTTCGTCGGGACGCACGGCCACATGATTGGTCGTGAGGACCTGATCTGCGGCAGCGATGCGGAAGCCATCGCGCTGGCAACCAAGTTTACAGACAAGCACGCGGTGGAAGTCTGGGACGGGGACCGCCTCGTGACCAAACTCGCACGTCAGAAACCTTCTAAATGAACAATTTGCGTCCTACTTCGTATACGGAGAATGCTCAGGGATGAGAAAGACAACCGCCTGGGATTGGAGCGCGAGCTCGAAAGGGCGAAACGGCTTGCCGCGGTCACGACGGATCGCACGACCTATGAGCGGATACGCGATTTTGCCGAGGACATCAGGCAAAGGCTTCAGCGGTTAGTGTCCCGGCGAGGTGAACAAGACGAGATACGCGCCCGCGCGCGTCAGCTTTGGCAAGAGGCGGGCCGGCCAGCCGGCCGCGACTTAGATTTTTGGCTGCAAGCCGAGCGCGACCTCGCGGACGATGAGAAGATCGAACGGTGACGGCGGTAGAGCGTTGGACCGTTTACTGCTTCTCTCCGGGTGGGCAGACGTCGCTGGGTGGCGGTGCAGCCGGAGATGGTGGCGGAGCAACGGGCGCGGCTTCCGAGGCGGCGCAGTCACCCGCCCAGAGCTTGGTGCCTCTGACCGTTCCAACCAGTTTGCAACCCATTGGGGTTTGCGGCCTGACATGAATGGGCGGCCTTTTTGCCGCTTTCGGTGGAGCAGCTTGAGCAAAGGCGCTAGTCGCAAAGAGCAGCGCGACAAGTCCGATTAGCGGCTTCATGGTCCACCCTCACTTGCCCTTGGCCTTTAGCGTCAACTCAACCAGGCGCCTGATCGCCTCGGCACGCGATGGCAGGTCAGCCTGCTTCCTGCGCCAATTGCTCGTCTGATCGATTTCCTCGATCGGAGTGAGGAGTACGTCCAATCGGAGCGAGAGCCAGACGACGATGAGCCGTGGCTTGGCTGGCCTGATGGGCGGCCCGGGGCCGGCGCGGGCGGCAGCGGCGACGACCGCGAGCTCGGCGGCGCCGACGACGAGGACGGCGGCGACACCGAGCCAAGCCTCGGCGGTCTTAACAACCACAACCAAACGAGACGGGCGGCCGTGTCCGCCAGTGCACCTGCGAATCGCCTTGGCGCAAAAGCAAATCCCTGCGCTTCGGGAGAAGGCGCTGGGACTTCAGGTGACTGAACGAACCTTGGTAGGATCGATGCACTCACCGGCCTCTCCAACTCCCCTCAACTAGATTTGTCTGCGCAAACGGCCTGGTCTAACCGGGCGGCTTGCGGCCTCACGGGGGAACGCTCAATGGTGGGCACCTATCGAAGAGGCGGCCCCACGACTTTCATGTGGTGCATTGCCATCAGCTTTTGGTTCGTTTCGGCATCGACACCCTGCCGCTCGGCGAACATCTTTTCGAATCCACCGGGCGTCACGCCGAACAGCAATACACCGGGCTCCGTCCCGACGTTCTGAAACGTGTGCGGAGTGTGATGAGGAATGAAGACAAAGGCGCCGGCGGGGGCGCTCACAATGCGTTCGCCCAGTTTAAAGTTGAACTGACCGCTCACAACGTAACAAAACTCAGCTTCCATTTCGTGCAGGTGTGTAGGGGGGCCGCTCTTGGGTGCGATGGTTTGACGAAAAAAGCCGAGTTGCCCCCCAGTTTTATCAGCCGTTGCCAATAGTTCGGTGAAATCTCCCTCTCGGCCTTGCTGTCCGCTGTAGCGGGTTGTTTCGCCGGGCAGCACGATGAATGCCTCGTCACCCGCGGAGACTTGAGTTGAGGGCAGAACAACAGTGGCAATAAGGGAGTAAAGAAGGCCGAAACGCGCTTTGAAGAATTTGGCGTGCATGGCAACCTCACCTGGATACGTGACGGTGTACGAACGCGACCAGAACGCTCCCACGGAGCGATCCTCTAGTTCATTAAGCACAACCTTATTTGCACTGAGCCACTGTTTACACTCAGTGCGCGGTCCGTGCGACATTTTATGCACTAAGTGGCAACGGTGTTGTCCTAATTGCTGATCTCGCTAAGCGGATCGGCGCACTTCGAAGGCTCTCCGGCGACATGATCGGCTCACTACTAGTTCGCGCAAACGGGCTGGTTTGACCGGACCGATTTTGCGATCCCAAGGCGCGCCTGGCAATCACCTGGGCAGATTCAGAACGGGAATATCGCGTTGTCCATCATCGTCTTGCTCAAGGCATTGGCCGGGGCCTCAGAACAGAGCTTCAAGGCCGTGCTTAATGAAACTGGTTCGCTGTCCATTGCGGCGCTTGACGATAGGCGTGCTACCTTCTTCCGGGAGCGGGCTTTCCTGCCGCAAGCTCTGCTCGGCCAGCTGCTGCAGATCTATCAGGATGCCGGTAACGATGCCGCATCGCCTTTGGCGCAATTCGTCAGCAAGCTGCTGGGGCTTGATCGACTGGACGCTCTGGAAGCTGGACTGAAGCCGCTGGCGGATGTCCGCAACGTACGCAAGATCGTGGATGGCTGGGTAATTGCGGAGAACGACAAAGTCCGGTTCGACCGACTTCTCTCCGACGAGCGCAAAGCGCGCGGGGAGTTGAATGATCAAGTCCTGACCAGACTAAGCGAACTTGCGACGCTTTGCTCCGAACTTCAGCTCTCCGCTGAGGTGCGGGAGGATACGCTAGACGACGTGGAGGCAACCCTGTCGGAGGGCGATGATTCCGACGCACTCGCGCGCCTGACAGATCAGCAGCGGAGGCTTGCCTCGATCCGACGAGAAATCGACGCGGCGCAGAGGGCTCTGTCCATCGCTTTTGCCACTCCGGTTGGTTCGGTGAATGCCGCCGGAGCGTTTGCACGCTGGGAGGCCGAATACGGCCCGCGCGTCAGATCCGTTCGCGTTCGTGTTGAGGCCTTTCTACCCAAAGTCTCGTTGCCAAGTGACCCGGAGCGGTTCGCCGAGGCGGCATTGACACGTCTGCGCATCGAGCAGAAAGAGTTGTCTGATCGCGCATCACAAGCGCGAGCTGACATAGCGCAGCACGCTTCAGCGCAGGATGAGCGCGATGTTGCCTTGCGCCAGCGCGAGACAATAGATCGGGAAGTCGCTCGCTTGCCCAGTACTGCAGGCAGCCTCGGGCGGCACTGGCGGAACTGACTTCGTTTATTATCAGTGACGTTTGTCCGGTATGCGATCGAGATTTCGGCGAACTAGGTGCAGGTTCGCTGAGCGACCATGTCCACGGCAAGGTAAGGACATTATCTGCTTCGGCGGAGCGACTACTAACCTTGGGTCGGACTCGCGGCGGTATCCCTCCATTGAGGGCCGCCTTGTTTGACGGACGCGAGCGCTGCAGGTCCTAGGGGTAATCCTAGGAGAAGCGCTATGACGATTTCGCGGGCAGAGGTGATCACATCGGTCGAGCGGCGGCGTCGGTGGTCACAGGATGAGAAGGAACGGCTAGTTGCAGCATCGTTCGAGCCCGGAGCCACTGTTTCCGAGGTGGCTCGCATGGCCGGCCTTCATGTGAGCCAGCTGTTCAGGTGGCGCAAAGAGCTTTGCAAGCACGGTGAAACGAGTGTAGCGCCGTTGGTGCCGGTCGAGATTGGGCCGTCTGTGCCGCCGCGGG
>NZ_AUGA01000115.1:0-10672 GCF_000426785.1 Bradyrhizobium sp. th-b2 | reverse complement strand
GAGTTCGCGACGCTGCGTCTTCGGCTCTTGAAAATCGCCGCCCGTGTCGTCGAGACCACGAGCCGCATTCGCCTTGCGTTTGCCGCGGCATGTCCCGAAGCCGACCTGATCCGCGGCTTGCCAGGCGCGCTGCTGCCGCTCGGTCCTTGACCGGCGGGGCGTCCGCCCCCCGTTCGCCCAACCTACACCTCAAGCGCGTTGCAAAGTACGGGTCGTCAGGCGGTGAAAAGCCGAAGGCAATCCCGCGCGCCTTGTCAGAGCAGATGTGCGGCCACATCAAGCGGACTAAAAAAAGCACTCTCACGAATAGGACGGGTTAGGACATGCAAACACGCACTGCAGATCACAGCTGATGGAGAAGTGCGATCGCCAGCACTGGCCTGTCCCAGCCAAATCGATCTTTCAATCTCCGCCATCTGCCGGCCCCTGCCGGAGCAGGAGTGATAAGAATAAGGCAGGATATTCCCATCGTGCCTTAGGCTGATGATCCAAGGAGATCGTTTGCTGCATTGCAGCTCATCTTTGTTTGCGGACACCACCGCGTCGCCCTTTTCGAGTGCGGTCTCGAAGACCTCTTTAAGCCTGGGATCCAGCAAAATCTCCTCCGCCGCGCTGAAATCCGTAACGGGATGCCAAGTCATGCCTCCGCGAGGCGGTGGCAGGGTGGCGGATTCGAAAGCGTACGCGCATCGCCCCTCGCCAGATTGGCCTTGCTCAATGAATTTTCGTAAGCGACTCAAAAGCGTCCCCAATTGATCTTGAGTATCTCGGCGCAAGCTGCCGATCCAGTTCGAAGCTCGCAAGGGCTGAGGATCATTGCAAGCCCGACCGAAGCCGCAAGAACCCCGGCATTGCTGCCAGGGTTCTGCCAGTCATGGCTGCCGAGAGAGGCTGGATCAGAAGTCCATGCCGCCCATGCCCCCGCCCGGGGGCATTGCGGGCCCGGCCGCAGCCTTCTTCGGCAGCTCGGCGACCATCGCTTCCGTGGTAATCAGGAGTGCAGCAACCGAGGCGGCGTTCTGAACTGCGATGCGCACGACCTTGGTCGGGTCGATGATGCCCTTGGAGACAAGATTGCTGTATTCGCCGGTCTGCGCATCGAAGCCGAAAGAATATTGATCCTTCTCGAGCACTTTGCCGACCACGACCGAGCCGTCTTCGCCAGCATTGATCGCGATCAGGCGGGCAGGCCAGGACAGCGCCTTGCGCACGATCTCGACGCCGGTCTTCTGGTCGTCGTTCTTGGTGCTCAGGCCCTTGAGTTGCCCGGACGCTCGGAGCAGGGCGACGCCCCCGCCAGGCAAAATACCTTCCTCGACGGCCGCGCGTGTGGCGTGCATCGCGTCATCAACGCGATCCTTGCGCTCCTTCACTTCGACTTCGGTCGCGCCGCCGACGCGGATTACTGCTACGCCGCCCGCAAGCTTGGCCAGACGCTCCTGCAGCCTCTCACGGTCATAGTCCGAGGTGGTCTCCTCGATCTGCGCTTTGATCTGGGCAATGCGGGCGTCGATGTCGGCCTTCTTGCCGGCGCCGTTGACGATCGTGGTGTTCTCCTTCTCGATCATCACCTTCTTGGCGCGGCCGAGCATCTGCAGCGTGACATTCTCGAGCTTGATGCCGAGGTCTTCCGAGATGGCCTGGCCGCCGGTCAGGATCGCGATGTCCTGCAGCATGGCCTTGCGGCGATCGCCGAAGCCCGGAGCCTTGACGGCCGCGACCTTCAGGCCGCCGCGCAGGCGGTTGACGACGAGGGTGGCGAGGGCTTCGCCTTCGACGTCTTCAGCGACGATGACCAGCGGCTTTCCGGTCTGCACCACGGCCTCGAGCAGCGGCAGCAGCTCGTTCAGCGAGGAGAGCTTCTTCTCGTTGATGAGGATGTAGGCGTCGTCCATTTCCACGCGCATCTTGTCTGCGTTGGTGACGAAGTAGGGCGAGATGTAGCCGCGATCGAACTGCATGCCCTCGACGACGTCGAGCTCGGTCTCGAGCGACTTGGCTTCCTCGACCGTGATCACGCCCTCGTTGCCGACCTTCTTCATGGCGTCGGCGAGGAACTTGCCGATCTCGGCATCGCCGTTGGCCGAGATGGTGCCGACCTGGGCGATCTCCTCGTTCGAGGTGACCTTCTTCGAGTTTTTCTGGAGGTCCGCAACGACGGCTTCGACCGCGAGGTCGATACCGCGCTTCAGGTCCATCGGGTTCATGCCGGCGGCAACCGACTTGGCGCCTTCGCGAACGATGGCAGCCGCAAGCACGGTCGCGGTCGTGGTGCCATCTCCGGCCGCGTCAGCGGCTTTGGCGGCGACCTCGCGCACCATCTGCGCGCCCATATTCTCGAACTTTTCCTCCAGCTCCACCTCCTTGGCGACCGCGACCCCATCCTTGGTGATGCGCGGAGCGCCGAACGACTTCTCGAGCACCACGTTGCGGCCCTTCGGACCGAGCGTGACCTGAACGGCGTTGGCGAGGATATCGACACCCCGAAGCATGCGATCGCGCGCTTCTACGCCGAATTTGACCTCTTTGGCTGACATAATGATTCCTTCAGTTGTATTTCGACCTTCGGGGCGCCCGGCCGGCACTCTTCGGGGATAAGCAGTGTGAACGATGAACTAGGCGGCCTTCTTTCTTGAGAACACGTCGGTAAGAACGCCCATGACATCGCTTTCCTTCATGATCAATAGCTCTTGGCTGTCGATCTTGACCTCGGTGCCCGACCACTTGCCGAACAGCACGCGGTCGCCGACCTGCACGTCGATCGGGATCAGCTTGCCGGTCTCGTCACGGCCACCCGGGCCAACGGCGATAACTTCGCCTTGCGAGGGCTTTTCCTTGGCTGTGTCGGGAAGGATGATACCGCCAGCGGTCTTCTCTTCTGCGTCGATGCGTTTGACCACGACGCGATCGTGAAGCGGACGGAAATTCATGCAGGCCTCCTGAGCATTTGAACGGGTTGGAGATAGGCACATTGCGAACAGCGCCTTTATAGCAAGAGGCAGGCCAAAGATGAGCTGATTGATCCTGCCTGCAGTTCTGCTAAATCGTACACTTGGCCTGCGCGTATGTTCGTCCGGAAGCAAACGCGCTGGCGTACCCAGCCCGTCAAGCTGTCGTGAAAGTGACATTGCATCTCGTCAAAGCACCAGCATCGATCGTCACGCCTTGGCCTAAATCATGCAGGCTTGGGTCGCGGCAAGTCAGGCTGGTCAGAGGAGTCCGATGCATGCAGGCTCACGATTGGCAGGGCACTCGAGTGCCAACCCTCGTGATCCGCGGCTCTGCGCTGTTGGGCTTTGGCATCGAAACCGCTTGGACGGATTTGGAAGGAGCAATCATGCAGTCCGCGTCAAAAGAGAACGGGTCTATCAAGATCGTCGGCCCTGCCGACCGTCCGAAGGTCATTGCCGTTCTGACGACAGCCTTTACGACCTGCCTGCTGCTGAGATGGCTATATCCAGAACCGGAGCGCTACTTTCGCCATTTCGCCGGCTTCCTGGAATACTACGCCGGCGATCCCTACATCGATGGAAGTGGCGCGTATCTCGAAGACGGCCAGAAAGGTGCTATTCGAGGAGTTCGGCAAGTATCACCCCGAGGAGCCACACTGGTATTTCACCATGCTGGGCATCGATCCCATGCATCAAGGATCGGGCCGGGGCGGCCGTCTTTTCCAATACGGCCTTGCAATCCTGGACGAGGCGAAAGGCTTGGCATTCAACGAGGCCACCAGTCTCGGGTCGGCACGTCTGTATGAGCGGCTGGGATGGAAGATCGTGGGTGAGGTTCAGGTCGGCAGTTCGCCGCCCATTTTCCCGATGGTGCGCCGTCAGTCTTGATGGACCGTACGCGCGGGCCGGGCGGGGCAGAAGCTTTGTTCTACCCATGAATCAGGATCCGAATAGATCGCAGGGCCGCCGAGTTCGGCCCCTGCAAGACGCGCTCGTCATGTTGCAATCCCAGTATATCAAAAAAGTGGACGAACTGTTCTCCGCGATGCAGGAGGCAAATGAATGCTTTCTGGGATACCCGTTCGCGAGGGGATCGACTATGAACCCTTATGGCGCTTCTTGAAGTTCACAGACAACAACCTTGGAGACCCGTTCGAACCAGGAACCTATCGCGTCAACCCGCATACCCTGGAACGGGAAGTTACCGAATTCTTCGCCGAGCTGTTTCGAGCACCGCGGGAATTTCGGGGCTACATCACCAACGGAGGGACGGAAGGTAACATCCACGGTCTTTATCTCGCCCGTGAGCTCTATCCGGATGCTGTGACGTATTTCTCGTCTGATACCCATTACAGCGTGAGCTCTGCTCGGGGTTGAGCACCGCGTGGTTCGTTCGCAGCCAAATGGAGAGATCAGCTATGACCATCTGGCGCAGGAAGCGGCTCGTGAAAGGCCCGCCGTCGTGGTGGCAAACATAGGCACCACCATGAAGGAAGGCAGGGACGATACGCTCAAGATACGCGCCGTGCTTCGCGATGTCGGTATTGACGCTATCTACGTTCACTCCGACGCGGCACTATGCGGGGCATACGCGGCTCTCTTGAGCCCGAGGCCGCATTCGAGTTCGCGGATGGAGCGGACTCGATTACGGTCAGCGGACATAAGTTCCTTGGCGCGCCAAGGCCCTGCGGTATCGTTCTCTAGCGTAAAATTCATGCTCAGCGTATCGAGCGTTCTATCGATTACATCGGGAGCTTCGACGCGACCTTGAGTGGCTCGCGTAATGCCTATACACCGATCATCCTTTGGTATGCGATCCGTCGTCTGGGTGTCGAGGGCATCAAACAAATGTTTGTTGAATGCGAACAGCTCGCCACCTATGCAGCCAGGGAACTCAATGCCCGAGGCGTCAGCGCCTGGCGTAATCCTAATGCGCTTACGGTCGTCTTTCCTGCTGTCGATGAGTGTAAAGGCTAAATGGCAAATTGCGACTCAGGACGTAAGCCATTTAGTCGTTGCGCCAGACGAACATCTGCTGTGCGATTTGCGGATTTGACGCGCCGGTTGCAACCAGATGCAACACTTGGATCTCTCTGAGCGAGAGATCGTATGGCCACGAAATCTGCTCCTCGGTGACCACGACCATGGTATGCTGGCAGGGTATAATTGAGACGTGATGGCATTGGCCGCTGTCATCGCTCCACAGGAAGCGTCGCGGGGCCCAGTGCCTAAGCATTTCCGCGAGCAGTTTGCACCCCCTTCGCCCAGATGTCGACCCGCTGCACGTGCCAGCAAGTTGAAAGCGGCGCCACTTGAAGAAATCACCAACGCAAACGAGTTAGGAGCCACGCCTTCTGCGAGTAGAGGGGGCGTTCTCGGCCGGTCGCAGAGCTCGGCCAGAATGGGACGAAATCGCTGAGTGATGTCCTTGGGCTCATCCGTTGGCTCCGCTGATGTAGTCCACTTCATTGGAAAGCACCGACGTAGCGGCAGTCCGACAACCGCAAGCACATCGTCGAGCCCTCGTACCGATGGAATGAGAAATTCGCGCGCCGTCAGAGTCTCGGGAAACCAAAGGTTCCAGTCTCGCTCACAATCGCGCCACCTGAGCGAGCGCGGATCATCCTGATGCGCAATGGTGAAGGCAGGATTGTCTTTGACGAAATCATCATTGATGTGATCGAGCAGCTTCTCGGAGTAACCGTCACTTGCGAGTGTCTGATGCAGATGAGTCTGCGATAGCGGATCCCAAGCACTCAAAGTAAAAGCGGAACACTGCACCAAGGTCCTATCAATCAGTTGCGCGCGTGGATCGACGGATGCCGCATCCCACGGAACGATCACCGAGCTCTCTAAATGTGCTCTCACCGATTCCCCCTTAAGATATCATTGCGGAAGGAGCCAGCCGGTCACGCTCGGTCGATGTTACGTTGCGTTTTGGGCGGCTGTCGCGCCGCCTTGTTGCTCTCAGCGCTCCTAGCGGCTCGTTGTTTTAGCCAGCTTACGACAGTTAATATTCGTTCGCACCGGCTATTGGACTGCCCGGGGCCGTCGAAGGTTAGGTCGGTTGTCCGAGATGGGCTTTCCCACTAGCCCACCAGCTGTTCGACGACGTCCTCGCCAGGCGAATAGAGCGGGCGTTACACGCGCGCATTGGGCGAGACAAGCTGTTCGCCAGCGCAGTCCGTCCTGTGCGGCGCTGCTACTGGCTTCGCAAAATCGGTCAACTGATGTATTGAAGCACGGTGCGGCGCGTCCGAAGCTTGGTCATCGCAGCATCGTGGTCTCGCGATGTCTAAACCGGCGCTGCGGTGAAAAGGTCTGCGATAGAGCGCATCATGTACGCAATGGGTGTGAAGGGAGATCAGCCGGGCAAGGCACGAAGAGACAACAATGCGCTACTGCTCTGAAACTCTCGGAATTAGCATCGTCAAACGATGCGCCGTCTGTAATGGTCAGTTCGGACTGGTCCGGTACTACTCATGGCGGACCTCTCTTTGTTCAAGGAAGTGCCTCGATCGCCTGCGCGCCCGCCGGCAAGCCGACCGCAGCTGGCTGAGCAAGCTCGTCGCTCGAAAATCAACAAAGCGAGCGGGCGTGCGAGCCGAGCTGGTCTGACGCCCTACCGCTCCCCGCTTGAACGATCTGATTAGGTATTGGAAGGGCAGGGCTCAAGCGAGGGGCCGGGTTTGGTCGTGGAAAAACCTGCTCGCCCGTTGATCCCGCCAGAACCATGAAACTTGACAGAACTGATGCTCGCCTTCTTGACTTACTGCAAAGAAACAACCGTCTGAGCAGTGAAATACTCGGCGCGAAGGTCGGGTTGTCGGCCTCTGGCGTTCAGCGCCGACTGAAGCGCCTGCGAGCACTGCGCGTAATCGAAGCGGACGTTTCAATCATTTCTCCGAAAGCAATCGGACCAAACGTGACCCTGCTGGTTCTCGTCTCACTTCACCGGAATCGAGCCGACATCGTTGATCGCTTCAAGCGCACAATCTGCAAAATGACTGAGGTGATGAGCGGATTCTATGTCACCGGTCAGGCCCACTTCGTCCTGCTCGTTACCGCAGATAATCTGGAGGAGTACGAGCAATTTACCCGCCGCCTCTCTCATGAAAATCCGGACATAGAGCGCTTCGAAACCATGGTGGTTATGGATAGGGTCAAGGCAGGCTTTACCTTGCCAATTTCTTCGATCGCATGCTGGTGATCGCCCGATACCGTTCGAACGGAGGCCGGCGCTCGTTCAGTTCATCACAATTATCATCTATGCGGAGTGAACGTCGATCAGTAGCCTTTCCTGGAGCGGCCGCAGTCGCCCGTGGCCGCTCCCGGTACCTGGTGCCCGAAGGTGGTATCAAGACTGGTGACAATCAGACCACAATCCGTTCGGCGCGGGTCTTTATCGCCTTGCGAAGCCAGATCGCGATGCAGTGGTCAAAGGGCCACTCGCAAATCGCCTATGCCACCGCGAAGATCGCATTCCAGATGGCGCCCTCGAGAGCACGCCGCGGCCCGCTTCGCAAGACAAGCCGGCAGTGGCGGCAGCATCGTCCCTCGCCACGCTCGAGCGAAAGAGAGCGGCATCCGCGACTGCTCGCGCGCCGGCATATGAATTATATACGTTGATATACGTTGTGCTGGGATGTCTGACGTGTGATTGCGCGTCTAGGACAAAGTGTCAACGGAGTTCCAATGGAAAAACAACCCGTGTCTTCTGTGGACGTACATCAGCATATTCTGTCACTTCTTGGGATGTCCAATCCAGTGATCTTGGATATCGGCTGCAATGACGGAACCGATACGGCACATTTTCTCACCCTGTGCCCACAAGCTCAGCTTTACTGCTTTGAGCCGGACCCCCGAGCGATCGCGCGTTTCAAGAAGAAGCTCGGTCCACATCTCGATAAGGTGAAGCTGCTTGAAATTGCGATCAGCGAACGAAACGGGACGATCGACTTCCATCCAAGCAATGCAGATGGAGATGCAAAGGAATGGGACCTCTCTGGCTCAATACGCCGCCCGAAGAACCATCTTACCGAGTATGATTGGGTTCGCTTCGACCGTCCCTTCTCGGTTGAAACTCGACGGCTCGACGATTGGTGCAGCGAAGCTGGACTGAACACGGTCGATTTCATCTGGATGGACGTTCAAGGAGCCGAGGCCGATGTCATCGCCGGTGGCGTGCAGACGTTAAGCAACACGCGCTTCATCTACACGGAATATAGCGATCGCGAGCTCTACGAGGGGCAGCTGTCCCTGCAAGCCATTCTCGACCTATTACCATCATTCGAAGTGGCGGCTCATTATCCCCGCGAAGTGGAGGGTGACGTATTGCTGAAAAATACGCAATTCTAGCTGCCATATCCGGCAGCCCCGTTCGTCGGTGAAAGAGCTTGCCCCAGATTTATGTAGCACATTGTTGTGTAACAGCGATCGATCGGGCAAGCGGGCTCGTTGCCTCGTGGCTTCGCTCGCTACATGTCCTTTGACGTTCTCGGTTGTTGCCGTTGCACGGGCTTACGGACGGGAGATGCATGAGACTCCCGTGAGAATTGCTGAGTTGCTGATAATCGCTATTGTGATATATCGGCGCTGGGAGTGACGTCGCGGATAGCCGCGCGAGCCGTTTCAGATGCTTGAATCAGCTCCATCAGCCGGCGCTCATACTGTTTAAGCGTCTGAACGGCTGCTGTATGCTCTGGGCCTCTAGGAAGCTGCTGCACGGATTCGAACAACTGCCAAAGCAGCTGCATCATGTCTCGTAGTTCCTTGAGCCGCGCCAGTTTTGTCACCCGGTCAACCTTGCTCTAATTGCTCCAATGCGAAGGCGGGCTGAAGCATCGGCGTTCGATCCGATCAACACCGCAGATAGGAAGACGTGAGATCGGTAAAAAGGGTCGTTGTTCCCCGCCGGATGCAGTTTGTCGCACGATCGTCTCCGTTGGTTAGCTTCTTTCTCGCGGTTTTTTCGGTCCTGCGGTCTCGCTCATGATCCTGGCGGGAACCATTCAGTCTGCTGTACAGAGGCAAATGTTGAGCGAGGGTTTTGCAACGACCGTGCCATCAGCTCGATCCAAATAGCCTACGGATCTGAGAATGCTAGAGCATGATGAGATTAGGTTGAGCTGGAGCGGCGTCGAAAGTTCACCGCTCCCTTGGGAGAGGTCGATTTGCGTAGCAAATCGGGTGAGGGGTTGCGGTCTACCGAGAGAGCCAAGAGCCCTCACCCGGATTGCACCGGACGATGCTTCGCATCGCCGAGCGCAATCCGACCTCTCCCCGACGGGGAGAGGTGAACCGCAACCGCGGCGATCCGATTCAACCAATACTCATCCCGCTCTAGGTTCGTGGTTGTTGCGGATCCGACATCGCCTCGGCGCCCCGGCCTGTCAGTGTCCATACAGCATCAATGGATTCCAAAGCACCGGCTTTGGCTCTGAGCGTTGTGTTGCGACGCGTGCAATACGCGCTGGTCCTTGGCGCCGGAAAGCTCGCTCACAGCTGCTCTAGGTTAGTACATTGAGAGTCGTGGCGGCCGCCATCAGGGTCGCTGATCAGATGGACCTGCGCTGCCACTTCGGCGAGATAGCGATCCATCGCCGTTCGTGCCGTGGCGGTGCCGGGGTGGGCGGAAGTTCACGCAGCTTCTGTTAGTGACTGGTCCACAGGTATGTCTCGCGGGCATCAGAATCGCGGCCAATCAAAAACCGGCGCTCCAGCGCGGCAAGCAATCCGATCGGGCGCCCCCTCGGATTGTCCATACAGGACACCGTGAAACGGTCGCGAAGTGCGAGGCCGAGCAGATCGAAGGCCTTCCTCCAGAACAAAAGACGGACGCGCGCGTCGGCCCGTTAGCTGACAGGGGCGGGAATGTTGATCCGCCACACCGTCAGCCGACCCGGTTGCCGATCAAGATCGCCAAATTCTTTGATGTGATGCGCCGGTCCGTCGTGTCGGTTACACACGCAAGCTGCGCGTGCGGCGCAGCGGGGAGCGCCAAATCCAAACTATCGAGGCGGCGCCAAGCAGGCTGCTCGCAAGCAACGTAATGCGTAAGTCTGTTGCCGCAGCGACTGCGCCACCGGCCAGCGCACCCAATGACGCCAGTCCCCACACCACGCTGCGGATGCTCGCATTGGCCCGGCCTTGCAAGCGTTGCGCGACCAACGCGTATCGAAGGGGAACCTGCTGCACATTGTAGATCCCCTGGCCGATCCACAGAATGAATTGGGAGAGCGAAACGCATGCCACCGCGGCCCACCGGGGTTCGGTGATCAGGGTGGCCAAACTCATGCCCACGGTGCTCACGGCCAAACCGACCATTAACACCGGGCCGATGCCGATTGCCCGGCCGGCCGAGGGCGAGCTAGAGCATTTTCCGATCACGTTGCGTCGTAACCAGCCGCGACGAGATAATTTTGGCATTCCTCGGGTGAGAAGCGCTTGAGAGCGTTGGCGATTGCTTGCCAGAGATCGGGCATGGTGCGCGCTGCGGCGGCCCGCAACAGGGCTTTCAGTTTAGAGAAGGCCATTTCGATCGGGTTGAAGTCTGGACTGTAGGGCGGAAGATAGAGCAGGCTTGCTCCGACCGCCCGGATGGCCTCTCGAACGCCATGGACCTTGTGAGCGGGCAAGTTGTCCATGATAACGGTATCGCCCGGCCGCAGCGATGGGGCGAGCAATTGCTCGACGTAGGCCAGGAAAGCGTCGCCATCCAT
>NZ_AUGA01000114.1:0-10750 GCF_000426785.1 Bradyrhizobium sp. th-b2 | reverse complement strand
CTGCCCAATATGCCGAAGACAAATATGAAGGACACGGTGATCCCGAAGCCAGGGGGGGTGCAAACTCCGGAAACAACCCCAACGACGGGCGAGGTAAAATAGCCGATCCGAGGAGCCCGCGATGAAAAAGCCTGAGATCAAGCCCGGCGATTTCCCAGTCGAAGCTGACAAGAATATTGTGAAGACTAACAGGGGAAGACCTATCGCAACCGCGAAGGACGAGCCGTTAGCGGAAGAGATCGCTGACCGGCTCAACGAACAAGCCGACCGGGAAGAGCAGGATCGGTGGTCAGCGTAACGTCAGAGCGGGCGATCGGAGCCGATCAAGGTCCGCTTCGACGCGGCGGATACCGCGAATAGGAACGTTCGCGCGCTCTCGTGCTTGCCGGAGTTATCTACAACGCACGGAGGCTATCATGGCACTGGATACTCAGGAGACGGGCAATCTGATTGGCAGCGACAAGGTCGAAGGCACTGCAGTCTATGGGGCGGATAGCCAGAAGATCGGCAGTCGAACGGCTGATGATCGACAAGACAAGCGGCAAAGTATCGTATGCGGTGCTCGGCTTTGGTGGCTTTCTCGGCATCGGCGACGATCACTACCCCTTGCCTTGGCAATCGCTGAAGTACGATATCAATCTCGAAGGCTACGTCACGGGCATCACCGAGAAGCAGCTACAGGGCGCGCCAAAGTATCGCGAGGAGACCGGCTGGAATTGGAACGACCCTACGGTCGGCCGATCAGTGAATGGGTATTACGGCGTCCCGTTCTGACTGCATCAACTCCATAGGCGCGCCCGCTCTAGGCGCGCCGAGCTGTGTTTGCGGATGTCCGGCCAACGCGAACTTTACCATAGCTCTAACGGAGATCGCTGGACTTATGCAGCGAGGATGCCGGGCGCGTATTTGCTGCACGAGGCCAATCTCCCTTGGGGCGGCGTCTTTAAGAGGATAGAGATTTCGGACTTTCTTTGTCACGGAAAGGACGGACCGGAGCACCAAGCTCTCCGTAGATTAATCGCTGCACTCGTTCATACGAATTGAACGCCGGGCCGCCGCCAGTGATGGCGGATACACACTCACCCTCGCGCCCCCCCGGTCTCTGGAACCTAAGCGATCCGCTCAGCGTTCTTAGCGTCTGGAGGCTAGACAATGTCAATCGAAGAGACAGATGTAAGCGTCAGAGAAACGCTGCGTGAGTTTTCTGAGCGGCTTCCCAGCGAGCGTGCGTGCCCGACGTGGATCGATCGCCTTAGCGCGGCAGCCCGCGAAGCGCCGCTTGAGATGCTCACTGCTGCCTTTTTGATGGGCGTCCTTTTGGGGCGTCGACGATAGCGATTTTCCCCGCTTCAGTTTTCTAGTCGATTGAACGGGGAATGAATTGATCGCTCCGCGGAGGCTGCTGCAAATCCACCAAGTTGAGTTGATCGGACACCCTTGAAAATGGAGCGTCAATGACCTTTACGCGGCGACCGTTTAAACAGAACCAATCACTTCAAGAGCGTCTGAGTGACGAGGCCCATCGTCGCCGGTCGAAGGCTCACGAGGCCGAAGAAGCAAAGCGCGGAAGGGCGAGACAAGTACGGAAAGTCTCGCGGATTGACGATCAGCCAGCTCCGTCCGGTTCCAAAAAGCCCATTTTACCAGCCGATTGAGCGGTGAAATTCCCGCTGGAGACCGGAGAATTTCCCTTCTTCCGTCCCGGTCGCGTTCTCTGCTAGGCGAGAGCGGACCGCCAGCAGCGCCAACTGCCTACGGTCCTAATTCACCGAATGGGGATGACCATGCAGCAAGCTATTTCCGACAATATCATTGTCTTTGACCCGCGGCGCGCATCGAAGCGCGTCAGACCGTCACCCGACACCGTGCTCCGCATCATCGGCAGAGCATGCCGCGCCGACGGCAAATGGGTCACGCGATGCACCATCATTGAGCCGTCAGCTGAAATCATCCGCCCCAGAAATTTCTGAGCTAGAGAGCGGCGGCCTAGGCGCCGCTCTCTTCCCGGACGAAAACGACCGAAACAGCCAAAGAAGCCGGCGCCAAGCAATGCATGAAGCGCAAACCGAGACCTCGCGCTTAAAGGCTTCCGTCGTATTTGCAGGCCCGCAACATGGATGCCGCGGCACGCGTATGCCGCCCTGCTCCAAGCATGCCAAGCTGCCCTCCATTGATGACTGGGGGAATGGATGAACCGGCTTCGGAAATTCGTTGAGCAGGGCGCAGAGCGCGGCCCGGGCGTACGGCCTACGCTTTCAACGCCACGGTTACTGCCAGAGCCTGGCCGGCTTCGACTGGCGGCCGGTCGCCGACTTCAGCGCCGGCGACGAAGTGCTGAAACACTGAAGACCCTATTTCAGACCGCGATCAAGCGACGATTTTCAATCGCGTCGCGCGATTGAACATCCGGACGGCTCGGCCGGCGCAAAATGGCAACCGCTTCGTGCCGTTCGTCGATCTGATCGGCCTTTCCCACGGCGGGCGACGGCGGCTTTCTGACGACGGTTTCGGGGAGGATCAGACAATCTTGCCCTATCCCTCACCGCCGGTGCGGCGGGCTCGCTCGTCGGCGGATCGACGACTGATCGAAGCTGCGATCTTCGAACGGCAACGGCAGTTTCGAGCGCGGCCAGAAATTGCGGCCCTGTTCCGTAAGTTCCCAGCCTGCATCATCGCGAAGGATGAACTTGGCTGAGAAGATATTCAGGTCGGGCGCATGTTCGGCTAGCCGTTTCATGCGGTCAGTCCAGTCCCTGCCGCTGTTCATCAGGATTTCGACGGCTGCCGTACTTCGGCAACGGAAGCGCGCCGGCGGACTGCTGGCCAGCCGTCCTGTAAGTTGAACCGAGGGCGGTGGCTTTCAGACAAATGCGCATGGGGCCGCGAGTTCGAAAGGCACCCGGCAATGCTGAACGCCCCGAATTTCTGGAACAATTCAGAGAAGAATTTCGGACAGATGCGCCTCAGGGCTTCGGTCGGCCCGGGAGGAAGCCATGACGCACTATAAGCGCAATCCGCTCCCAGTCGATGCACAGAAGTCAACGCTATGGGCTGTCTCTGCACTTGCATCGGTTGGCGTTGACATAGGCCCGGTGAGTGCGGGCTTAGGCATGTTCGATCTGGTCAATCGACAAACGGGCCGGGCCCACCGACTAGCGATGAAAGGTGGCGGCGCTGGCGCTTCCCTTGGCGTTTCAGCTTCCTTCAGTGCCTCACCCTACGGCTACTTCAAGACCAACCGTCCCGTGAGTTTTCATGACTTCAACGGGATCTGGATGGAAGTGGGCGAGGTGAATTTGGCAGTCTATGCATGGAATAAGGTTACTTTCCGGGACGGTGCTTCGCCGACGAAACCCGTCCTTGGAACAACGAAAATGGATGGGCGAACCTGGGCCCTTCCCGGTGTGGGCGACCAACACGGCATCACGGAGATCATGTTCAGCGACGGGAAGCCCGTCGGAGACGTCGATATCGAGATCAACATCGATATGAAGCAGAAGGAAGACGCGCGCACGAAAGCCCAATTCAGAGCGCAGATCGGATACAAAGTGCCGACTGATGCTCTATTTGATTTTGACAGGGATAATCTCAAGCAAGCGGGAATATGGGCGCTTCAGGACGCCGGAGATTATATCAGGGAATTCAAAGACACCGGAGGCAAGGTCCAAATTACCGGGCATACCGATAGTATCGGTAGCCCTGAATACAACATGGGCCTTTCATTACGACGTGCCCGAGTTGTGGCGAATTGGTTCATTGCGGAAAAATACTGCACCGCCGCCGAAGTCATAGTGATCGGAAAGGGCGAGACCATGCCGATCGAACCCAATACCCGGCCGGACGGAAAAGACAATCCTTATGGGCGCGAGAAGAACCGCCGTGTCGAAATCGTTGTTCTGACCTAAGTTGCCGATCGGTCTGAGTTCCAGAGCTAATTCCAGGTTCATCATGGCGGAGCCGTCGCGACCAAGATATCTCTACGCGGACGAGAACGGGGAAACCCATTTCCACGATATCGAAATCGAGCTGACTGACACAGGACCGGACGGGGACCATCTCAAAGATATTTCCCGCGACCGGTATTATTTTTCGCACCACCCCCGCGGACTGGCTTTTTTGACTGGCACGCAACGACCCGGCGACAATACGTCGTCAATCTGGACGCACCGCACAAAGTTACGGCGAGCGATGGTGAGACCAGGATCATCGGCACCGGGCATGATGTCCGCCCTTGGCGGCACTTTTCGGACGTGCCGCACTGGTTATCGAATTGCCCGGTCGGGGCTGAAGCGGGGCGTCAGGGTGCAAGTCCAACTCACCACCCAAAGCGGACATTCCGGCGCATGAAGGGCAGACGTGAGACGCGCCTAGCCACGGCTACAGTCCGTCAGGGCTTTACCTGTGCCTTCGATTTTACGACATCTCGGGCGCATGCAATGAAGCCCTCGACGGCAAGGCCCAGCGTCCTCTTCGGAAGAGTTGCCATCTTCATGGGCCAAGCTCAAGCATCAGGCCGATCAGCACTATCGAGAGACACCCTCCCCCTCCAGCGCAGCTGCTAAGGCTTTGCGCAATGCGTCACAGGAGTAAGGCTTCACGAGCAGCACCGCGCCCAATTGCTCGGCTTCGGATCTGACGCCGCCATCACCCGTTGCCAGAACCAGGCGGAGATTGGCCCGATGTGCGCGCGCGTCCCTCGCGAGTTGCAGGCCAGAGATCCCTGGCAAGCCAATATCCGTGAGAAGGATGTCTACGCGACCCCCATCCAGAATCTTGTGAGCCTCTTGGGCCGTGCTGGCCTCTCTCACCTTGCATCCGAGATCCCCTAGCATCTCTGTCGTCATGGAGCGGATGAAGTGGTCGTCTTCGACGAGCAATACCATCGCGCCCTTGAGAACGTCCTTGTTCGTCGACTGATGCGACCCTTGAGGCATGATGCGCTTTTGAGCATGATTGGCCAACACATGCCTGATCTTGCGTGCGAGTGCCTCGCGCGTGTAGGGCTTAGGTAGGAGCTCTACCCCCGGATCGAGCCGCCCGCCGTGCACGATGGCGTTCTGTGTGTAGCCGGACGTGAAGAGGACGGCAACGCTGGGCAACCGATCCTTGGCTTTCCGCGCCAGCTCGGGACTGCGCATCGCGCCAGGCATCATCACATCGGTGAAGATCAGATCTATTGGCATGCCGCTATCGACGACGGCGAGCGCGGCCGCCGCGTCCTTCGCCCTCACCACGCGGTAACCAAGCTCCGTGAGCATGGACTCGGCGACGTCGCGAACCGCGTCGTCGTCCTCAACCACGAGGATAGTTTCCGGCCCACCTTTCACTTCACCGGAAGGAGTAACGACCAGAGTGTCCTCGCTCGCCAACTCTCGCCGGAAGTACAACTTCACCGTGGTTCCGGCGCCAACCTCGCTATAGATTTTGACGTGCCCACCCGATTGCTTGAGGAACCCATAGACCATGGCAAGCCCGAGGCCCGTGCCCTTGTCCTCGGCCTTGGTCGTGAAGAACGGCTCGAAGACCCGGTCCAGCAACTCGGGCGGCATGCCGGTCCCGGTGTCCGTCACCGCGATCATCACGTATTGGCCGGGCGCGACCTCGTCGTGCTGACGGGCATATTCGTCATCGAGAAAGGCGTTGCTCGCCTCGAGGGTCAGTCGGCCTTCGCCATTCATAGCGTCGCGGGCGTTAATCGCGAGGTTGAGGATGGCGTTTTCAAGTTGATCGGGGTCGATCAGACTGTTCCACAGTCCGCCGGCGACCATCGTCTCGATCTCTATCTCTCCACCGAGCGCGCGGCGCAGCAGTTCGTCCATGCCCTTAATTAGACGGCCGACGTTCACCACCCTCGGCTCCAGGGGCTGGCGCCTTGCAAACGCAAGCAACTGCGAAGCAAGCTTTGATCCGCGCGCGACGCTGGCGAGTGCGTTCTGAACCCGCATCTCGGCCCGGGGATTACCGGCGATGTCTTTACTGAGCAATTGCAGGTTTCCGCTGATTACCTGCAGCAGGTTGTTGAAGTCGTGAGCTATGCCACCAGTCAGCTGTCCGATCGCCTCCAGCTTCTGGGAACGGATCATCGTCGCTTGCGCGTTCTGAAGGGCGGCCTCGGCCTCGCGACGTTCAGTAATATCCCGCGTCACCTTGGCGAAGCCGATGAGCTTGCCGTCTTCATCCCGGATCGCGTCGATCACGACGTGCGCCCAGAAGGCAGTGCCGTCCTTGCGCAGCCTTTGGCCTTCGTGCTCCCAACGTCCCTCTCGAGTTGCAGTTTCCAGCCCGGTGCGCGGAAGGCCCGTGGCGCGATCCGCTTCAGTGTAGAAGTTGGAAAAGTGACGACCAATGATCTCTTCGGGGGCATAACCTTTGATGCGCTGGGCGCCAGCATTCCAACTCGCCACATGGCCGTTCACATCGAGCATGTAGATGGCGTAGTCGGTCACGCCCTGCACCAGCAGCCGGAACTGCTCCTCGCTTTCTCGTAATTTAGCCTCAGCCGCCCTTCGCTCGGTCAAGTCCCGGGTGATCTTGGCGAAGCCGACGAGCTCCCCTTCAGGCGAGCGGATGGCGTCGATCACGACATGGGCCCAAAACTGGCTACCGTCCTTACGCACGCGCCAGCCCTCGCGCTCGAAGCGGCCGGTGCGGGCCGCCTCCTCCAGCGCCAAGCCGGGCACGTTCTGCGCCTGCTCAGCGTCCGTGTAGAAAGCAGAGAAATGATGCCCGATGATCTCTCCAGCTTCGTACCCCTTGAAGCGCTTGGCGCCCGGGTTCCAGCTGGTTACACGCCCCTCGCGATCCAGCATGTAAATCGCGTAGTCAGTGATCGCCTCAACCACGAGCCGGTAGCGGCTCTCGTTCGACTGTGCCGGTGCGAAGCAATCCGAGCTTTCCATTCAAATCCTTTCAAGAGCAGCCATTCCCGCGGACCTTGAAGGAAAGCTCGCTTTAGGTGCAAAGGTATTGGCCCAGCGCCTTTCGGCGGGCCAATAGTTGCCGGTTAGCAAGATTCTAACACCACTGATCGCCCCCCGTTCCTGAAACGAACTACTGCAGAGCGAATTTGGGCGCAGTGGTCCCTCCCCTTCATCTATTGCAGATGCGAAGCCGTGCGGGGGTCACTGATAATTTTCCTAGTTTTGAGCCATTTTCGAAAGGTTTCTCGACAGGAACAAGAATATAGATCTGGCCAGCCTTGTCATTGCGTAGAATTATGGAGGTCTCAGCGCCAAAGTTGCCGTCGAGATGAGGGCCGCCTTGGAGGCGGACAGCTTCCCATTTCAATGGAGCTTCCCAATGGATCAGCTACACCGACGTCGCACCAAACTTGAAAAGAGCTCCAGTGAGCGCTTGGCGGAAGAGGCTCAATACTTCCGCGAAGAAGCGCTCAAACTTTCACCAGGGGCGGCGCGCGAACTGCTTTTGCGTCGAGCCTGTCAGACGGAAACCGCTTCGCACATGGATGACTGGTTGAAGTCTCCAGGATTAAAATCGCCAGAGTAGCCTTTCCATGCCGACTGGCTATTACGCCTATTTCATGATGGTCACATCCAAGATCGGGTTGTCATCCTCGTCGATGACGACGAGGAAGCGAAGAGCTTAGCCCGGCAGCTGGTTGACGGTCACGATATCGAGCTATCCAAGGCGCGCGAAAGGTCGCGGCCTTTCCCTCGGAGAAGTAAGCGGGGATTCAGGCGGCACACGGCGCCGGGCGGACTGGCGGCTGATAGCAGAGCGTGGAACCGCAGGAAGTGACTGAGAATGGCTCGGCAAGCCAGGCACAAGGTCTAATCCCGACCTCGGGATTCGGCATTGATGTTTTTGGGCAGCTTGCATCTCAAATTGGCTGCCAAGACTCGACCGATCCCCCCAATCACACGGATTGGCCACCCTTCGATGATGGCAGCACCAGGCGAGAGCCGCCTGCGCACCGGCGTAACCGGGATCGAGCGCCAACGCCTGCTCCAGCAACGGGATGGCCATCGCGATGTTCTCGGACTCCCCAGTGTAAGCAAATGGCAGAGCTTGAAGGACGAGATCATATGCATCGAGACTGTCGGGTCGTTTACGTTTGACGCGCTCTATCTCGGCCCGTCTCAGGCTCGGTTCGATGGCGCCGACGACGCTTACAGTAATTTCGTCCTGCACGGCTGATGGGCTCCATTCAGCGGTTGGTCAAAATATTGAAGCCTAAGTTGAGCAGCGACCTCCGCCGCCGCAAGTCCAAAGCCCAGCTGTTGAGCGCGCGTATAGATCTCAGCCAGCGAAGCTGTATCGGTCTCAAAGCCGAGCTGGACCGCAGACACTGCGAAAAGCTCCACGTTTGTCTTCGTAGCGCTGAGGGTAAAGGTCGGTCGAGCGAGAATTTCCCCAGCCGGGGTTCCGATGCCGCAACCAATTGTATCCAACGCGTTACTGAGGGCAAACGAATCTGCAAATGTCCCTACTGTAATCGTCTTCCATACCGAAACATCCACGGCGGATCTGACTGGAGTTTGCGGCATACTAGCTGAGGGAGTTTTCTTCAGCCTCAGTTGGTTCTGCAGGGCATCTCGCGCCGTGCACTGAGGCTCTGGCCTCGCTCGCGAATAGGAGGATGCACGCGGTGCAGAGCGTCGCAATAAAGAAAGTGCCGCCACAGGAGGATCGGATGCCTCGGGGGTCGATAGAGCGATTCGGGACGGGCGGCTACGACTGGGCCGACCGCTTCCCGGCCCATCGCCGCCGCCGCGCTCCGCATCAAGGCGGCGTCGTTCCTGATCGACGGCGAATTTGCGAATCACGCCAAGTCCGAAATGGAAGGATCTATCGAGTCAGGGCCAGAAATCCAACCATAAGTCTTATCGGGCCAAAACTTCACATATGGCGACTCAAGAAGTGAATCAACCGCCATGTCTTTTTGTAAAAACCCTTGCCCGTCCCAGATTTCTGTATGCTCGAATTTATGAGGTGGTGGATATTTCCGTATCGACGCGTGCCTCATCACCAGAACACCGGGAATACCATTCAACATCGACTTGATTGCACCAGCGCCACGCTGTTTTCCGTTCTCGTCGGTCCGGAGATTGTCACTATCGCCATATTTCTCAGCTAAGAAAACTTCTACCTCATCGACAGAGTAAAACGTGCGCCACCCATTGGGAAACTTGCCGGTTGCGCGCGACCAGCTTCTGGACGGAACGATCAGACCCGCACCACAGAAACCCCGGCTCATCTGCACGCAGCACGGTGTGCCAGGAACTCCCCTCATCGCAAATTCTACGTCCGGCCACTTGCCGTCCTTCTTGTCGCGACGCGCGTAATAATTGATGAGTGAATCGGCCGAAACGTCCATGGGATTCATAGCGTATTCCTAGCCCAATCCCGCCCAGAAGCGCTTCGCTCCCCGAGTACGCGGCTCAGATGGTACCGAATCTCGCGGCCTTCGCCAATAAACTTTCGATAAATACTGCCTGCTGGACGGTACAGATACCGACGACTTTAGAGCTTCTAACAAAACGGGGGCTGGCGCGTTTGGGAGGGCATGAGCCAGCCCCTCCTATCCGACCGTCTCTGGGCGGTGTACGGTGATCGAGCGCGAGGACGGCACATCGGATTTCCGCGCGATGCGGAGTCAGCGCAGCCACGAGGCGGTGCTGTACGCCTTCGACCTGATCGAGCATGACGGCGACGACCTGCGCAACCTGCCGCTGATCGAGCGCAAGCGGCGGCTCAAGAAGCTGCTTGGGAGGCCAAGGGGAGCGCCATCCGGTTCGTGGAGCATCTGACCGGCGACGGGCCGACCGTGTTCAGGCACGTCTGCAACATGGGCCTAGAGGGCATTGTATCGAAACGGACGGATGCGCCATATCGCCAGCGGGCCGTCAAAGACGTGGGTCAAGACGAAGAACCCGGCAAGCGATGCGGTGCGACGTACGCATCGGGCGAAGGCCCCTGGCTAGGCCTTTTTTGGCGGAAGGCTGATCGCGCTTAAGCGGCGTGAGCGACGCTTTGAGGCTGCCAATTCCAAGGCAGCAGTTCGTCAATGCGCTTGGCAGGGTGATCCGGTAGGCGCGCCAGCACGTCGGCAAGCCAAGCCTGGGGGTCGATGTCATTGAGCTTTGCGGTGGCGATGAGGCTGTAGATGGCAGCCGCACGCCGGCCGCCCTCATCGGACCCGGCGAAGGTCCAATTTTTTCGTCCCACGGCGACCGCCCGTAGCTCACGCTCAGCAGCATTGTTCGACATGCAAAGCCGTCCGTCATCAAGGAAGCGGCTAAATGCATCCCAGCGGCTGAGGCAGTAATTGATCGCCTTGGTCGTGTCGTTGTTCCTGGAGAGCTTGGCGCGCTGCTCGCGCAACCACGCCTCCAGCTCGACCATCAGGGGGCGGCTACGCTCCTGGCGCACACGCAAACGCTCCTGCGCGGTAAGACCGTTGATCTCGCGCTCAATGGCGAACAGAACATCGACGCGCTTGACCGCCTCGGCCGCGATCGGCGCCTTGCTGAGCCGCGCGAGATCAAAGAACTTGCGCCTGCCGTGCGCCCTACACGCGGCCTCGATGATCGGGCCGCCCTTGCGATTGGCCTCGTAGAGTCTGCCAAAGCCGGCGTAGGCGTCGGCCTGCATCAGTCCGGCATAGCCCGCCAGATGCTGCTCCGGATGCGCACCGCCACGATCGGGCGAGTAAAAGAACACGGCCGCCGGCGGATCTGGGCCGGCAAACGGACGGTCGTCGCGCACGTAGGTCCAGAGCCGGCCGGTC
>NZ_AUGA01000113.1:0-11029 GCF_000426785.1 Bradyrhizobium sp. th-b2 | reverse complement strand
GCGGCAATAGCGTATGCCGCCGGAAAGCAACAATGATCGCCTCCTCCTCGATGGAAAGCACGGTCGATTTGGCTTCCGTTGGGCCTGTCGGGAGATCGGCGACTGTCTCGCGCCCCTTCCACTTCGCGACGGTCTTTTGGTTGATCCCGTAGCGCCTGGCGAGCGCTCTCAGGCTCTCTTGACTATCTTGTATTGCTCGACGGATTGCCTCCGTCGTGGTGGCGCAGCCGTGTAAAACCTGTCCCATAGCGCATCCTTCGAATCGTGCGATAAGAATGCACCATCAAAGCTTGGGACTAAACACCTAGAGAGGCTGGTGGCCGCGAGAACAAGGGAGGAGACGCCGGATCCGGCCAAGCAGGACCGACCAAGCAGGACCGAATGAGCGATCGATGTCCTTGGTGCGCCCGCGGCAGAACCAATGGCGGGAACCCTAGAGCGCACCAAATCGGGCATGATTGCGTTCACGATCGGCCTTTGAAGCAAATCGTCGCGGATCTGGCGGCCCTGTTCAGCCGGTCACGGCACGTGCCGAACGGCCGCACGTGCGCTTAATGAGCGTTTAACGCTTTTGCGCAACAGATAGGACCACCAGCGCGGAATTAGTCCTAGTTACGAGTGCGAGCCGAGCTCCCGAGGAGGGGAATCGGATGGGACTGCTTTTTGTTGGAGTGCTGGCAGGAGTCTTGATCGGCTTTGGCTTGGTTGCGCCTTCCCGAGGATATTTCCTCGGGTGCGCGTCACAACCCTGTTTCGACAGGGTTGCCGTCGTCCAACCCGTGCAGCCAATGCCAGCGGCATCGGCGCCAGATCCTGCGATCGTCAAATCGAATTCTGCCCCCCCGGCAAGGTCCGGCAAGAAACCCCCGAAGAAGCGGGGATCGACCGACCTCACCAAAGCGGCAGCTCCGCGAACGAGGATCAGCGTCTCGCCATCCCAACGCCCCGCGGGCACATCAGATCCCGTCCTGGACAAGGCAAAGGTAACGATCGCGACGAGGATGGGGGATCCAGGATCGGTCGAATTTAGCGATATGAAGCGCGCAATGCGAAAGAACACGCTTGGACGCCCCGTGGATACGATCTGCGGGCGTGTGAAAGGAAGAAGCGCGTCAGGCAGCGAGACTGGAGATAGGCCGTTTCTGTATCTCGTGAAGGAGGATGAAGCATATGTCGTCGACGGCAAGTCAGGGTCGGCGGCTTCAATCGCGTATCGAAATATATGCAATTAGGGAATGCGTCGACTGCGTCACCGCGCGGTATGCGCCCAAATGATTTGAGCGGAAAGAATTTCCAGCCAAGCGCCAAGTGATCCCGTGCCAAGCGATCCCGTAGTGGATACGGCACCAACACTGGCGCTGTACTCTCGTAGTTACCGCATTCAGGACGAATGCAGCATCACGAGAGGCGAAATGGGAATATCGCGGAAATTCTTTTAACTTCGGGGAAATCATGCACGACATAGCGCACTCCTCAAAGCGGCTCAATGAATCCCTTCACTTGCCGGTTCTGGTGATCGTCGAGCCGGTCCTGTTACCTCGCACATGCATTCTGAACGTCCTCAGGCGGGAACTCGACGAACTTGAGATCCTTGACATGGCGACAGTCCAAAGCCTGGACTGCACGTCAGCCCGTGACGTTCGTCTGGTGGTGCTGAGTATCGCGGACAAGCCCATCGGCGATCCCTCGGTTGAGGACGATTTTGCCTTCGTTGCGGAGTGCTGTCCCAACGCCGCCGTTGTAGTCCTGTCAAATCATGACGACGAGCCGACCGTGCAGGCCGCGATGCAGCGGGGCGTGCGCGGCTTTCTTTCCACCTCGCTACCGATCGAGATCGCCATAGCTGGCCTGCGCCTTGTTCTCGTCGGCGGTGTCTACAGGCCGTTGCCCGTCGCCGGGATGAACAAAATGCCGGATTTCGAGCCGCCGGACGCGCGCGGGCTTGCGTCCGCATATCTGATCAACGAGGCAGCCAGGCTGGCTATCGACAGGAGCGTGGCCGATCTCACGCCTCGAGAGCAGCACGTTCTGGCGGAACTGGAACTCGGCCTGCCCAACAAGCTAATCGCCGCCAAATTGAACCTATCGGAAAGCACCGTCAAAATGCACATCCAGCACATCATGAGGAAATGTGCCGCCCACAATCGCACGGAAGCGGTCCTCCGTTGGCGCGGCCGGTTGCCCGCGCAGAGTCGCGATCTCGAGCCGGGCGCAGCTCTGACGACGGAGACCTAGTCACCTTAACCAGCATCAATCCTCTCTGAATGCACCGCGGAAGCTATCGAGCAGGGGCCTGAGTGCGTAAAGTGCGACGGTGCCGCGCCCTGTCGTGATGAACACTTCAACCGGCATACCGGGGACGATCCGGATGTCGTTTTCTGCGATCTGCGCGTCGTCGATCCGGATCCTGGTTGCGTAGTATGGCTGATCGGTATGCTTGTCGAGAAGCCGGTCAGCGGACACATGCACGACAGTCCCCTTCAGGCGCGGCACGCGACGCTGATTGTACGGTACGAGATGCACCTCGGCATTGAGGCCGGGGTGAACCACATCAATGTCCTCGGGTCTCAGGCGGGCGGTCACGATGAGGCGGTCTTGCCGGGGTACCAGGTCCATGAGCGGCGCACCCGCCCCGATGACGCCGCCGGCTGTATGGACCCGCAGGTCGGTTATCACGCCATCCTCAGGCGCCTTGACCTCTGTTCGCGATAGCTGATCCCTGGCCGCAAGCAACCGCTCGCGGAGCTGGAATATCTGGTTCTGCGCTTCACGAATCGACTGCGCGATCTCGTTCTGCCTGTCGCTCTCTAGCTTGAACAATGTCGCCTGCTGCTCGCTGATGACCTGCCCGGCGCGGGAAATCTGTGCGGTGATCTCGCCGCGGCGACCCTCAACGTCGGCCAGTTCGCGCTGAAGGTTCAGAAGTCGCGGCCGCCGTTCGAGTCCTTTGTTGACGAGGGTCGTGACCATGTCCAGTTCCTCCCGGACGATGTCGATTCGCTGCCTGGTAGCGCTCTCCTGGGCCCTGAGACCTTCGATCTCCTTTTCGACTTGAAGCCTTCGTTCGCGAATGACTGCAAGCTGCGACTCGTGAACCTGCCGACGTGCCTGAAAAATGAACTGCTGCGCCGACAGCGCTGCGGCGGCCACTCCATTCTGCCTGGTGTCCTGTTCCAGCGCGCTCGGGATCGCGATCCTTTCGAATCTCTGCTGCTCGGCCTGAAGCCGTGCCGCGCGGGCAATTGCATCCCACAACTGACCTTGAAGGCTTTGCACCTCCGAACCGGCTCGAGTGTCGTCCAGCGCGATCAGCATCTGTCCGCTTCGCACGATATCGCCGTCCGAAACCAGGATCTTCCTCACGATACCGCCTTCCAGATGCTGAATTGTCTTGCGGCTCGATTCTGATTCCACGACGCCGGACGCGATCGCGGCGCTCTCGAGCGGCGCGAGGCTCGCCCATGTGCCAAGCCCCACCATGAAGAAGGCCACCAGCAGATTGCCCGCGAGCATGATACCGCGAAGCCTCCGGCGCGGAGAGATCGGCGTGGGTGTCGAGCACCATGGATATTCAAGAGGCTCGAAATCATCGATTGCGGTAACCACGGCTCCAAGTTGTCCGGCCAACGGGGGCCTTGCAGGCGTTCGCATGACCTGGTCCCAGATCATGGGGAGTCTCGAGACCGCTGGAAGTTTCCCCAGATAGTGAGAAAAGCTCGAGATCATGGCGCAATCTGCGATGTAAGCTGGGGACGGCTCAGATGCCGTTCGAAAATTTCCTCGCTGTCGCCGAACGCGACGACCGCACCGTCTTCCATGATGGCGATCTTGTCCGCGGCTGCCAGCGGACCCATGCGGTGCGTAACGACGACGAGGATCACACCTGCGAGCTTCATGTGCTGGATGGCATCCAGCAGCATTCGCTCGCCCCCGTAATCGAGGCTGGCGTTCGGCTCATCGAGAACGACGAGGCGTGGACTGCCGAAAAAGGCGCGGGCCAGACCCAGGCGCTGCCGATATCCGCGCGAGAAGACTTTCTCACTGTGGACCACCGTGTCGTAACCCTGCGGCAGGCGCATGATCGCCTCATGGATTCCGGCGAGCTTGGCCGCTTCGGCGACCTTCCGCCGATCGGCGTCATCGAGGCGCGCGATGATGTCGTTGATCGTATCGCCGATCAGGTTGATGTCTTGGGGAAGATAGCCGAGATGGTGGCCGTTTCGGCCTTCGCGAAGCAGCGAGACGTCGGTATTGTCGAGAAGAACACGGCCATGCGTTGGCATCGACAGCCCGGCGATCACCTGGCCAAGCAGGGACTTGCCTGACCCGGACGGACCGACAATGCCGAGGCATTCTCCGGGCGCGAGCGTGAACGAGACGCCGTTCAGCAGAGGATGATTGGTCCCCGCAAGCCTCACGCCGACATTCTCGACGACGAGACCGCTCCGGGCTTGCCGCGGCGAAATCTCCGTATCTCGCTGCCCGGCGGCGGGGAATGCGGCGAGAAGCGCGCCGAGCCGCTGACAGGCGCTCGCGGCTGTCGCGAGCGACTTCCAGCCTGCGATCGCACTTTCGACCGGCGCGAGTGCCCGGCTGAACATCAGCATGGACGCGAAGATGATTGCCGGACTCTTCCCGTGATCGAGCACGAGCCACGCGGCGGCCCCCATGATCAAGACCTGTGATAGCGCGCGGACCGGCTTGGTGACCAGCATGACGATCTCGCCCCGCCGGATTGCCGCGTCGTGCTCCCTGCGCGCCTCCTGCGCGTCATGATGGATCATACGCGCAGCGCTATCGAGCATTCCCATGGCGCGGATCATGTGGATGTTGCCAGCGGCAGCCTGGAGGCGGCCGTAGCTTCTGGACAGTGCGGCGCCGGATCTGAGCAGAACGTCTTCCGTGACCAGATCTCCGACAAGGGTGATAGCGAACAGGAAGGCTACGCAGCAGGCACCGACTACGCCCAGCAAGGGATGGATGAGAAACAGGACAAGAAGGAACAAGGGCGTCCAGAGCGCGTCGAACAGCATCGGACATGCGCCAGACTCAATGAATTGGCGCAGCACGGTGAGATCCCGATATGTGCCGGATGCTTGCGTCCAATCGCTGCGAAACGCGGATTCGAGGCCGGCCGAAAGCACGCAAGGACGGAGCCGATCGTCGAGCCAGGCGCCAAGGCGCGCCAGCAGTGCACGGCGCAATGCATCGAACACCCCTCCGACCACCACCGTGATCGCGACAATGAGCGTGAGCAGGAGCAGTGTGTCGCCGCTCCGGCTCGACAAGACTCTGTCGTAGATCTGAAGAAGGTAGATGGAGGGAGCAAACAGAAGCAGATTGTAGCTGCAACTATACGCGAATACGAGACCGAGCGGTCCCGCGCAGGACCAGAGGGCCGCATGCAGTGGTGTCCGGATCTGCGGCAGGATGGGCATCTGAATGGGCGGCATCAGCATGATCGTCACCGCCTGAAATCGAGGTCCGACGCACTTGCTCGATGGTCGGCGTCATCAGCCAACGGCATCGGCGGGGCATTCGCTTGAACTCCCGGACCGGCGGCGGTGGCCACCGGTCCTGCCAGTCGGACGAACCGGTGGTCAGAGCGTATCGAGATGGAAGCTCACTTCTCCACCCAACGCGGCGTTGCCGTCTCCGCCATTGCCGCCGATGCCGGCCAGGACATCCTGATGCTGGTCCACCGTGAGCTTGTTGATCTGGGTGGCATCCGTATTGGCGTATACCTTGGAAGTATCATGGCCGCTGTAGGATTTCTGGCTTCCGTTCGACTCGGCGGCTCCGCCGTTGGCTTTCGCAAACAACGAGGCTGTCGCGTTTGCGCCGCCGGCGTCCCAATCCGCCTTCTGAGTCACGTGATCGCCGGTGCTCACATGCACATCGGCGCCTTCTGCCTTGTTGGTCGGATCGAAGTTGACCGTCGGCTTGCTGATGATAGCTCCCTTGAAGGTACCATCGCCGCCATTTCCGACACTTTGACCACCGGTGTTGATCGATTTGAATTCGATCGAATCCGAGATGTGAATCGCCTTGGGCAACATGTGAGCCTCCGTGCTTCTGTTGGCTGTCTCGCATCATCCATCCCGATCAGGCGGACGCGCGCGGCAAGTCTGATCCGCCCATGCGCGATGACGATAGATGTCAAATCGGACACCATCCGGTTCGGTCGATCTACGTACGAAAGTATGTCATTATTCCTGCAACATCCGAGCTCGAAACGTCAGGGGACGGTGCCTTTGGGTGAGCTCGTATGCACAGGGCCGCCTTCCGATCGGGCCGGCGCGAGCGGTTTGATGTTGCGCTATCCCATCAGGTGAAGGTCTGACAGAAGGTGGGCGGTAAGATCGCCGCCCAGCGCGAGATTGCCGTAGCCGCCGTCTCCGCCAAGTCCGGCGATCTGCACCGCACTCTGGTCGATGTGCACGTTGTTGACCTGATCGGCCAGGGCCGTCGAATGGGGACCTGCGATTGCGATGTTGATGGGTGCATAGATGGCGACGCTGACATCGACCAGGCTTCCGGCAAAATAGCCGTTGCCACCATTGCCTGCGCCGTTCGAACCGGTCGCAATCGTGTCGGAGCCTCCCCACAAGCCGTGGGAAAGAAGGCTTGCATGGCCGCCCGTCGCGGCGTTGCCATTGCCGCCGTGTCCGCCAATGCCGGCGATCTGAACTATGGATTGATCCACGTCGGCGTCATTCGTCTGGACCGAATGAACGTTGGAGCCATAGCCCGCGACTGCGATGTTGATCGGGGCGTACAGCACGAAGGAGGTATGGACGAGTCCGCCGTAGAACACGCCGTCGCCGCCATTGCCGGCCTGGCTTCCGCCCGTTTGAAAGTCCGAGACGCCCCCTCCGTTTGATCCCCAACTGGGGTCGAGCGTGATGATGCTGCCGCCGGCGGCCACGTTGCCATTTCCGCCACTTCCGCCGACGCCCGCGATCTGTATGGCCGATTGATCGATGTCGACGGTGTTCGATTGACTTGCATGCGCAGTGCCGCCCGGGCCCGCCACCGCAATATTGATCGGATGATAGATCACCACAGGAGCGTCCACCAACGCACCCGAGAAATAGCCGCTGCCGCCGTTTCCGGCGCTGTTGTCGCCGGTCGCGATCACGTTGAAGCCCGAGGAAGTACTGACGCTCCCTCCCGATCCAATGTTGTCATTGCCGCCATGGCCGCCGACGCCGGCCATCTGAAAGGCGGATTGATCGACATTCAGATTGTTGGACTGGCTGGCCAGGGCGACCGAGCCGTATCCCAAGCTTACCGAGATGTTGATCGGTTCATAGATCAGCACCGACGCGTGAATGATCCCCCCGTAAAAATAGCCATCTCCGCCGTTCCCGGCCGTGTTCGCTCCGCTCTCGACCTTGGCAATGTCCGTCCCGGGATGGGATGCGCCGGAAGCGGACGTGGTGGGATGCTCGGATTGAACCGGATGGGAGTCATGATGCTGGGTATGCGCGCTCGCCGGGTGCGCTCCAAGGCCTGCAAGTGGGCCGGTGCCATGAACCAGGGCAGCTCCGCCGACCGCGTCAGTCGCGAACGGGGCGCTCGGCGCAGGGCCCGGTTCATCGTCACCATCGTACCCATCGTGGTGAAGAGAGGCGTGATGCAGCCGGATTCCATCCGACATCCGTGAAAAATCCATCATAGCCTTCCTCATCGCAATCGCTCCGCGCAATCGGACGGGTTCTGCACTCCGGACAGAATGTCATCCAGGGAAGGTGGAAAGCCCAGCCGTCAGTTTGGATATAGCGCTTCGTGTGGGAGCCGTAACATCGGCTACATCCGTTTGGGTGCGGTTATAGCCCTCTGACTTCGTGCGGGCCGGGACTGGAAAGTGCGAATCCCCCTGCCGCTGAGCCGATTGGCCAGGGAAGGCCTCGCTTACACGAATGGTTTTCAGAGCAGATGTCGGACGATCATCGACCGCCCGGCGCTTTCGCTCGGCATTGGCTGGGCGGGCAGCTCGGCTTTGTTGACACTTCGACGAACGTTCGCTTTTCAGATTGTACGCGGGTTGCAACGAGGTAGAGGACACCGGCGATACACAGCGTCGCCAGGCTCGCGACTGCCACGCGCACCCCACCCTGAAGCAACAGCTTACCTAGCTCACGGATCATCATGTCGGGTGGAATAGACTTGAGTCGTTAATCGTTCGTAGGCCTGTGCCAATTATCGACCAGAGAGATGGTTATTGCGTTGCTCAACGTCGTGAGAGCTCGCGAGATTGGAAAAACAAGAACCGTCCAACCAGGTTCGTCCAGGCATGACAACGGAACGGACTGAGCGCGTATCTGTGGCGAAAACTGTGGCGGCGCTTTTTTGGCTTGTGCGGGACTGGCTACAACCCTTTGATCTCATTGGTGGGCCCGGCAGGACTCGAACCTGCAACCAGACCGTTATGAGCGGTCTGGTCGCCCTCTAAGCTTATGTTTTTTTAATGGTTTTCAGTCGCGTCCGGTAACAAAATCCACGTTTGTTCACGGTCAACCGGTCCGCAACCGGTCCGCGGGCTGGGCCTTAAGAACGGAAGGGGGGCGGGCCTTCCGCGTGATTGCGTCGGCCGCTCCGCGCAGGTGGTTAGGGTGATGATGGCCGTAGGTATCGATTAGAACCTTCACCGACATTCCCAGGAATCCCGCAGCTTCCCAGGGATCGACGCCGCGTTGCATGAGCCAAGTTGCAGCGGTATGGCGCAGAACGTGTGCCGTCACGTTGCCATCGGTAAGGTCGAGCCCTGCCACCTGGACGGCCCGGGCAAACGCATTTTTCACCGACTTAACAGGCTGGCCATTCCACTCGACGAAACACGTTCTGATTATCTTCTTGTCCACCCATCGTCGCATGTGAGCGAGCAGACGGTCAGGGAGGGGGGCAGGAGGCTGCCGCTTGTTCGTAGCGCGCTTACCGCGAGCAAGCCTGAAATAGATTCCGGCTCGTAGATCGACGTATGCGCGACCTTCTTCACGCTTGGGCGAGGATGCCGCAATTGCTGCGGCTCGGGTGCCGGTATACAGGCCGATCAGGATGAAACGAGCAACATGACGGAGCGTGTGCTTTTCCGTCTTGATCCTAATTCCCTTGTTCTTGCCGCGATGGATGGTCTGCTCCTCACGATGCCGCCAAGCCGCCCAAAGCAGCCGAGCAGCTTCACTTCGTTCGAGCCATCTTTCTCGTGCCGGCCCTTTTGGGGGGAGCATCACGTTAATCACCGCACGATGAAGGTTTTGTCTGGCGTGATGATTAATAGCAGCTCTTAGGTTCTCAAGGTCTCGACGTGCTCCGCCAGAATTGCCTCGGTGCTTCACGTAGCCGTCCGTTAGAGCCTGAGACATCTCGCTAAGCTTGCAATTGCCGAAATATTCGTTGAGCCTCCCGACGGAGGCATCGAACCGACGTTGCTGGAGCTTGTCCTCAAACTGATCGCGGCGGTCGGTGTGGTAAATAAGCAAAACATCGGCGAGTGCTATGCGATCTACATCCCTCATCGTACGTTCAGGGGCGTATTTCGCCGAGATGTAGTCGGCAAGAAAACGCTCTGCCGCTTCTGGCGGATGGACCTCAAATGGTTTTGCAACGCATCCGGTGGAAATGCGCTTGCCCTGATCTTTGACGACCCATAGCGCTTGCCGTCCTGGCTCCGCTGGCCGCTTCCAAAGGCGTGGTCCCTTGCTAGAGTTTGGCATGTTTCCAATTCAACACATTGTGGACGAATAACGGTACGTTCGCTATCATTTGCTCGGATTCTTGAGGCGGGTTCGCTGCAGACGTGCCCGCAACGCCTCCTGCGCCGATAATAAAGGCGCTGTGCTGGTGGAGTCAGATGGCCTGCTTGACGAGCCTTCTACTGCGGAGCTGGTTCCATATGCTTCCTTTGCGAGGCCGGTCTCTTTTGCTCGGACGCGGCACAGCTCTCTCATTTGTCTAATGTGCTCCAGGGTTGTGTAGTCCTTGCCGGCGACGCGCTCAACGACTAATCGGCCGCGGGTAGCCTCGCGCCGCAATCCCGAAGCCGTCATTGATCCGTCAGGAAACGCAAGCTTCGCGGCGAGCTCAAGTCGGATAGGTGCGCAAGGATCTACCGAGCGTAGCGTCTCGATTGTCGTTTCACTGACCACAATGGCCTGTCCGTTGGAAAAGCAAGCATAAATGCTCGCACACCACTTAGAGGCAGTCAGTGCCAATTGACAATTTCCTTTAGGACATTTTACTTTTCCTAACTAGGTCAAGGCCGCTTGCCGATTGATGCGTGTTGTTGAGGGCCCTATGGACAGTGATAGTACTCGTCCGAGGACGGCCGTCTTGCGAGTTTATCCGGTCTGAAGCTGACTGTCGGTATGGATATCCTTACTGATGGTCGCCAAGTGCGTCGGCTTGAAATTGTGGAGACTGGTCGGCGTCGGCGCTGGTCGGCTGCCGAGAAGCTGCGGATTGTCGAGGAAAGTTTTTCGGGTCCGCGGCTGGTGTCGGCGACAGCACGGCATCATGGGCTTTCGAAACAGCTTCTGTTTTCGTGGCGCAAGGCCTATCGCGAAGGACGGTTTGGCGGCTGTCAGGTGGGTGGATTTGTGCCGGCCCGGATTGTGTCGGAGGTCCAGTCGACGACGGAGCGTGCGGCACCGGCGGCGGAGCATGCCTGTTTACCAAAAGACTCGAGAGAGGAAGGTTGGCCATCGGTTGCCGGTGAATCGGTAACGATCTCTCCGGCGCAATTGAGCTATCTGTTGTCCGGGATCGATTGGCGCAACCCTCAAGAAACCCAGCGTCCGACGCGGGTCGGTTAGTCGTTTTGCAGGTTTGAATCTGCTGCTTGATCTGATTCAATGGCTTCGTGATATCAAAGCCGGACGATCTTCCATCGGACCTTGTCAGTGCCCTGGCGGCGCTGCAGGCCGAGCGTGAGGCGCGGCTGCGAGCTGAGGCGATGGCTGCCAGCGCGCAGGCGGAGCTGTCGAACAACGAGGCGCTGGTCGCGCATCTCGAGCTGCGGATCGAG
>NZ_AUGA01000112.1:0-11167 GCF_000426785.1 Bradyrhizobium sp. th-b2 | reverse complement strand
ACCGGCGGGGCGTCCGCCCCCCGTTCGCCCAACCTACACCTCAAGCGCGTTGCAAAGTACGGGTCGTCAGGCGGTGAAAAGCCGAAGGCAATCCCGCGCGCCTTGTCAGAGCAGATGTGCGGCCACATCAAGCGGACTAAAAAAAGCACTCTCACGAATAGGACGGGTTAGCCAAAGCTCCGCTCTCAACTTCCGCTTGGGAAGCTGAAGTCGGCTGCCGCGGGCACAGAATCGGTCTCAAAGTGCTGAACCAAGGGCTGAAGCACTAATGCGGCCGCTCACCGCGCGATATCGTTTGCGAATAGATCATGATGCGCTTGCCCCGCGAAGGCGGGTGGTCAGGCTGACTACGAAAGATGCGCGATGACCGACTTGCGGACCTGATAATCACTCCGACGGCGCGAACTATCGCCAAGAAGTCGTCGAAGCTCCCCCTGAGGCCAGCCGCGTGAGATATCCTCTCCACTGCCGCCTCTCGCTTGGCGGCAGTGATCCCGGGTTGGCCTCCCGTCCGTCGCACACAGAAGAACACTTGCGACGTGAGCTGGTTGAATGGGCTTCCGGCGACGCCGAACCTATGTTTCTGCACCCGCTCTGCCTCGTCCCCTAAACCATCATGCCGTCGCGCGAATCTTAGCAAATAACATTGCCGCTTCGGATGGTCCTAGCCCAACAATACCTACAAAGCTCGGCGGCGGCCTTGGGATGTGCCGATCAGTGGGTCTCCAGAGGTGAAGGCAGTACCGGCTGTTATTGACATACTGCGAATGCGGCGGATGCAATTGCATGACGCATTCCTCCTCATCCCAGAACAAGTCTTTGACAAAGCACATCTCTTGCCAGTTCGGACAACGCCGCGGCGTCGAAACGGCGACCTGCTCCCAGCCCGGACGGACGAAGCCACTGATTTTCAGTTCACTCCCGCAAGGGCCCTGCACCAAGAACAGCCCCCCGGGGCCTGATCCTGGTACGCTGGCGAACTTGCCGGATCGTACGCGGCCGGCTTCCAGCTTCTCTATGATCTGCGCTCGCACGCACCCTCCTTTGCTTTACGGATCGCTTTGAAGTCGACGTAGATGACGTTGTTTGGCAACTCATGAGCCGGCGCAAGCTCCGTCAGCAGCGTAGCGTTCGAGCACCACTCTCCAGCGAACCATCTGCTGAGAAAGCCGCAGATGTCCATCATCACTTGTTCTCCCATTACTTAGTTCTCGGAAGCTCACATCCTCTTCAAGCACCCGACGAACGCCTTCACTGCACTCCCCGATTGCATGAAGGCCGGCGATGCACGAAGTGCTCGATCCGATTCACCCGCGGAATTGACCTCCACACTCACGAACACCCGATGGGGTAACCAGCCCCGCCAGACAACTCGGTCACGAAGCGCGCTTTTGGCGACACATCTTACTTACCCATGCCCGCGGGCGCTGATCAGCCGGCGCCGGACAGAGTGCGCTTCAGCAAGGTAAGATCCGCGCTCGATCTCCCGCACTTGCAAAACGAGTGTTCATTAGCCTTTCCGTTCAGGTCTCTCGGCAATATGAAATCCGTCAATCGACGCGTATCACTTCATCCCTCCCGTTCTGATGTCGCATCCGATATCCGTTTGTGCACTCGATTATGGCTCGCCGAAACGACGTCACGCCGCACGGACTGACGCGACGCAAGAGCAATATCGGCTTTGGCCCGATGCGGCCTTGTGACGTGGCAGCACTTGAATCATTCGCAGCTCTCGCCGCTAGCGGAGCCTGAAACAATGCCAATACGTCATCTATGTGACCATGAAGAGCTTGTCGGACCAAAAATTCGAACGGGCGCGTCTGGCTCGTGAATGCTTGGCACAATGTGTTTCGGATCGAGTTGATAGCATCCTACGGCTCCTCGCGAGGATGATCAGACATGACGAGTTAGTCCTTTGGACAGACCATCACTGCGACCATCCGCGGATCTTCAGGCGCGTCGATACAATGCAACAGCTGGCGCATCGTTGCGGGTATGACGTCAGCAAACATTCACGCTTGCCTCCCATTACTGGTGTCGGCTTTCAGACATCGATGTCGCGGCTCCGACAATCGTCGATTGGTCCACAGCGCCGCACTCTAGAGGCACGCATCTAACCCTTGTCGAGCGGTGCGGGCACTTCTCGGTTACTGGCATGCTGATTGCTGTAGTGTCGAAACAGGAAGGACACGCTATCCCGACATCAATTTGCAATGGACTCGTTGTTTGGTTTTGACTTATGCATTGCCAAAGCACGTTTCGGACTTGCACGGTATCCCCTGATCGATGATACGCGACCAAATCGACAGGCCGCATACCTCACGCGCAACAAGCCGAATTCTGACACTCCGAGCTTTGGAAGACGAACTGATGGATAACACGAGGCGTCCGGACGCTAACCTTTTTCCCTGGACCAGTGGAGCATGCGAGGAATGACGCACTGGCGCGCACCAAAGCAGTCCATGATGAAGCATTACGCTGCTGACCGCCGCTCTTGGCAGACGCAGAGGAGATGGAACCTGTTGCCGCTGGCCGGGCTTCTCCTTCATGCGCTGCTTTGGGCCAGTATATGTTGGATCATCGCAGCGTCCTTATGAGCGAAACGATGAACCAGAGGAGATCTCAGTGGATGGGTGCTGGTATAGGAGGGCCTTTCGATGCCCTCGTGTACCGCGGCCGCGGTCTTGCAATTGTTGAGTGGCTAGATATGAAAACCTCCGAGGTCAGACAGGCAGGTGCAGAAGTGTTGGATATCGCGGATTATCGGACTTATATGCCTGCAAGCTTGACTTGACCTGACGGCAGCTATTTTCCCATCCGGTATTCGGTACTACGCCCGACAAGTGCTTTACGGTTCTCGCGCAAGAACAGGACTAAGATCGGCGCGCCGGCTCGATAGTAGGCGGATTAGCTTTCGAGAAGCTGACGAAAAGAATACGCCTGCGCCTATACAATCCCCTGTAGGTCGTTAAAGCGGCTCGCTGCGCTGAGGCGGCACGCTGACTGGGATTCGATTGGAACGATTTGTGCGAGAGAGGACCGTCTGGAGATTCTCGGCACGGCAGCCTCTGCAATGAATCGCCCGCCCGAATACCGAGCGAGATTGTTGCTCACCGTTGGCATTCGTGGCGATCTGCCGATGGAGGCTCCATCGACACGCGAGATGCTACGACTCTTGGCCGGGCCAAGTGCCCCGCTCGTTCTTGTGCGTCTGCCACTCTAGGGCGCGCCGAGCGAGCTTGTCGTATTCCTTGGCTATCTTGAGAAGTCTATCTCTGGCTTTGCCGTACGCCAGCGTTTCCGCTTTCTCTCGCGTTGCTTCCGCACGGCCGCGCCAAAGGTCGGGATCGTAGAGTTTACTCTTCGGATTCATAGCGATGAACATGCAATTTGCAGATCAAACAAATGTGACAGTGGCGCTCCGTACAATTACCTAGCAGTGACGCTTGTGGCCCGGGGTTACCAGCGAGTAGACACCAACGGTGCGCGCAAACTCACACTTGCCCTGAGCGTGGCCATAGAGACGCCGCGGTTTACAAACACTCAGCGCGAGGTTTCGCCGGAGCACACTCGTCCTGCTGACGGACCCTGTAGATCCCAAGACGTATTCAGACGATAGGGCTTGAATCGCACGTAGCGTCAGATTGTACGATCCTGGACAAGTGGGGACTACTTCGAACAATCCAGGCGTTTCCCGCCAAATCCCAAGAACTGCGAATGTTTCAAACACCCAAGCTCAACCCGCGAGATTCAAAGCACACTTGTCTGCACCTTATTGGTGGCTGGTCCAATGAGAGGTAGAAACAATTGCGCTCTTCGAGACATGGACGGCCCCTTTCGATCGTGGCATGCGCAGGGGAACGGACGCCCGGTACTGACGCCAACTCGATTGCCCCCGCTCTTGCGTCAAATGAAGTGGCACGCACGTTGCGGGACCGCGCCGAGCGTGACAGGGGCACGCGCGATGACAGCTTTGCCTGCGCAGTCGAGTGCATCGTTTGTCAATGGATTGAGCAGCCCTGCCTTGGGCGCTCCTCGCCGCCTTTCCTGGCCCGAGGTCACAAGTCCTGTTCGATCCTGCGTCGGGACGACGATGGCCTCCTCCGTCGGTTGACTCGTCATTAGGCTGCGGCCGCACTTTAGACTCATGCAAAAGCCTCCCAATGCCTCACGAGATCGGGGCGTGACCGCGGCCACCGCACGATCACCGAAAGCTTAACCGTGATCAAATTGTTCGGTCAGTGCAGCTGCGAGTGCAGCCCGGCGCTCGGCGCCGGCAACGACAGATGCTGACAAGTCGCTGCGAAAATACCGACTCCCGGCCCGGATGGTTTCGCAAGAGAAAAGAACGGTCTCGCAGGCGCTTACCTAACAATCCGGCATGTCTTCGGTCGGAAGGCCTGAAGAACATGCCGCAAACCAACCGACGCGAAGGAACACCATGATTCAAAACCGGCGGCTTCGTTTGGCTTCGCCCCTGAAGGCTGCCATCACCCTTGCTTTTGCAATGACCGCCCTCATCCCAGAGCGAGTAGACGCGCGCGATCAAGCGCCGACCGTAGAGGAGAAAGAAGCCTGCATGGAGGACGTGTTCCGCCTGTGCAGCAACCATATTCCGGATCGCGTCGCCATCATCGCTTGTCTCAGATCCAAGCAATCGAGGCTCAGTCTGAAATGTCGCTACATGATTTCCGCTGGCGACGCTGGCAAGAAGAGTAACGAACCGAAATGAGGGGATGGCGAACCAGGTGGCTGCTCCTTCGCCTCAGGCTCAGAGATTGCCGACCGTGACCAGCAGGCCGTCACGCGATGGCAGGACAACAGGCACGGGCGATCGAGAACGACGTCGATAACTTAGAACTGACGGACACGGTCGCCGATTACTTCTATCGGGCAGCTCAGCCTGGAGCGCTTGACCCTCACGTAGCGTCAGGTTGTAGCCTCACGAAGGAATCGCATTTAAGCGGCAGATACGCAAGCATCGAGGACGGTCTGCCGCGAGCGGGTGCTCGCACAACAATATCAATGCAATTGACGCCACGCCTCGTCGACGAAAAGTCCCTTATTGAACGAGGAGCCCGAGGATAGACAGGTAACGTGTAAAGTTCGATGGAAGCGCTTAGATCGATCATTGGCAAAGTTGCCAGCGGCACCACTCTGACATGTGAGGAAAGTGAGTTCGCCTTCGACAGCATGATGTCGGGTCAAGCGAGCCCTTCGCAGATCGGTGGCTTGTTGCTGGGAATGCGGGTCCGCGGCGAGACCGTCGAAGAGGTCACCGGCGCGGCCTCCGCGATCCGCAATAGAATGCCACGGGTCGATGCGCCATGCGAACCCATCGGTATTGCTAGCACGAGCGATACCCCGTTTTGCTCAGTCAACGTGGAGACGTGCGCCTCCTTTATCGTCGCCGGGGCCGGCGTTCCTGTCGCCAAGCACACCGACTGCGCAGCGTCATCAAGCTCGAGCGCCGCGAAAATTTTGGCGCGCCTAGGCGTGAAGACCGATCTCACGCCTGAAGCCGTTGCTCGTTGTCTACAGGAAGCCGGCATCGGCTTTCTGTTTGCGTCGGCCCAGTATCCGGCCATGCAGCGTATTCGCCAGATCCGGACTGCACTTGGGACTCGCACGATTTTTAATCTAATCACACTTCTGTCCAACCCCGTGGGGGTTAAGCGGCAGATGGTCGGAGTGTTCTCTCGTGAATGGGTGCAGCCACTGGCCCTAGTGTTGAAGAACCTTGGCGCCGAATCGGTGTGGGTGGTGCACGGCTCGGACGGGCTCGATAAGATAACCCTTGCCGGCCCGACCTTTGTTGCCGCGCTCGAGGCGGGTGCAGTCCGCACCTTCGAGGTGACGCCAGAAGATGCTGGGCTCCCCCGCCACACCGAGGCGCTGGAGAGCGGCGATGTGGATGGCAATGCCGTCGCGCTGCAAAGCGTGCTCGGTGGCGCAGCAAGTCGATATCGCGATGCCGCCCTTTTGAACGCGGCGGCGGCATTGATCGTGGCCGGCCGGGCCTCCACGCTCCAGGAAGGCGTCGCACTTGGCCAGGAAGCGCTTGATCGCGGCGCCGCAGCCACCCGACTGGAGCGCCTGATCGCGGCTTCCAACTAATGACAACTGAGTTGAGCCCTGTTCAGTTGTGGCCGCCAAGGCCGACGTTCACAAGCGCGAATGCGCGCTGCTCCTGCGAGGCTTGCGAGCTTGCGCCGCTTGCCCATGCATCAACGCAGTTGGCATCGAATAGGTGGCGCAAGAGGCGGCCTTCGTCGTCGGCGAGAGCCTGTTGCGGCGCACCGTTGCCGAGGTTTCAGAGCCCGCTACGTGGTGCTAACGCTGCCGGCCAAAGGAGATGATCGATGACGTCCGCACAGAAAACGGAAGCACTCGGATCCATCGCAACGATAGAACACATCATTCGCAAGTTTAGGGAATTGATTGATACGGACAGCTCGATCCCCCCGGAGCTGCGGGGCGCGCTGCACGCAACACTCGATGAGCATCTTATCGATGCAAAAAAGCGTGTTCTCTTACGGGGACATTAAGCGCGCCAATGCCCTGCATAAGGAGAAACAATTTGCCCTGGCCGGCGCCCGCCAGTACCGCAATCGGCATGATCCTGTCCGCACGGCCAGTCGGCGACGTTCCAGCCATGCACCGATCGCGCCGACGGAATCCAGCAGCATGGCCGCCCCTTTCTGCCTAGCGGGGATAGGATTGAGCTCGACGAGATCGAGCAATTGCTCATTGGTCTACAGAGAAAGCCAAGCACATTATATCCATCGAGATGGTCCAGCTTCAGGCCCGTTCTCACGCACGGCCGTCGGCCAAACCGTCGCGATTGCCTTAGGCTGACTGCCGCGTTCGGCCTGCCGGTGAGCCATGCCGAGATTGCCACTTTCGGCGGAACCACGGCGCTGGTGATCGAGCGCCTGGCGGTGGACGAAGGATGGCCGCTTGCTCCGGCTGCCGCAGGAGGACTGCTGTCAGGCGCTGTCTGCTTGCCGCTACGCAAGTATCCGGGCGCGGCGGCCGGCAGGGTGGAGCTTCTTGATCTGCCAAAAAGGCAGCGATGTCCCTTCCGAGGACCAGGCGATTCTGCTGAGGGCGCAGATTCTCTTTTGGCCGATCGGCGTAACGCATGCAGAAGAAGCTTGTGACGTCGGTAGGGACATACAACTCCTACAGGATTGCCGGCGTACAGGGGCGGCATTTCGTGCAGACCCGCGAAACGGCGGGCGTAGCGAAAAGGCTCGTTCGGGATTCTATTGAAGCTATGGCAACTACCGCCAAAGCTGCTCTCGACAAGATCGAAAGCAAGCTGCACACGGGATTTCTCGGATCGATTCATACGTCGGTAAAAGCTGCCCGTCATGCGTCATGCAGCGCCTGGGTTCATTGAGAGTGCAATACCGGACAATCACGGTTGCTGCCGCCGGCCGACTAGGTGAAGTCGATGCCGCCGATGCCTTGTCACCTGCGCATTGTGGATCACGCGTTCCATGACGCACCGGCTCCCTCGTTTGGAAGTGAGTTGCCGTCACGCATTGCCGGACATCTCCTCCACTGCTCGGTCTTTGCCAAATCGCTGCGAATTGACGAAGCCGGCACGCCCGACATCACCAACACGGCCGTCGACCGAACGCTGCTGCAAACAAGAGCTGTCAACAGACAAAAAGCGAACCCGCGCATTTTCGGGACATGTGCCTTCACAAAGCCCGATGTGCTGAACCGAGCAGCCGGGGAACAGCGAGGCCTCGGGCAAACCCTCCCGGCCGGAGCGGGAGGGTGCCTCCGCCTCTTCGATGCGCGCGGCCATACGCAGGAATGCGTGCGGCCCAGACACCAAAGCACGTGCAGCTACCTCGTGGAACGAGCAAAGATCGACAAGATTGTCTCTCAGGGTGTTGTAGAGCGCTGCGCTATCACGGCACGCGCGCGTGCGAGCCGGCACTCACGGCTTCTCCGGTCTCCGGCAAGCACATCCTGCCGGAATAAGATCACGAGCAGCGCATCGAATACGTGCACTTGAAAGAGGAAGGCGGGCGGCCGGCTCCACAGGTGCATTCTGCGCTCCCGCCGAAGCCAAGCCGTGCCAGGGAGCGGCACGGCAACGTTCCTGGATTGATGTCGTGGTCAGGCATTTTGCGCAACAGAAGGCAGGTCAGCAATGCGAGGACGGCCCATACCAGGGCGCGCTCCTGAGCTCTACAATTGCGCCGACACCTACCAGCCCTGGTAGCTCAGTTACTGTCGATAGCCGCGTAGCATCATTGCCGCGGCAAGACCAGGCTTCACAAGACCAGGCTTCAGAAGGCACAGGTGCCCCACAACAATTGCGCATCTTAAGATCTTCGCGCGAGATCATGATAGGATTACCGTGGATCTTATCCTGATCTTGTATGAGCGATGAGAGGCGAGTTCACAGGCGTCAGGCGATGTCCAGCAATCCGTTTGGAGCAACGACAATCCTCGAGGGTATCCGACGTTGGGTTGAGATAGAGTCTCCAACGGAGCGGCCGGATCAGGTCAACATGCTCGTCGACCTCGTCGCCGCAGGCTATGGCGACTTGCCGGCAACTGTGGAACGTGTCGCGGGACGCGACGGCCGAGGGGATCACCTGATCGCACGCTCGTCCTGGGGCCAGGAGGCACCGGGCGTCCTGGTGCTGAGCCATCTCGATACCGTACACCCGATGGGCTTCATCGAGCGCCTGCCGTTCCGGATCGACGGCGACAGCGCGTTCGGTCCCGGCATCTACGACATGAAGGGCGGCGCGTATCTTGCGTATGATGCCTTCCGGCGGATCTGCGCCGATGATGCGCGCCCGCCGCTCGGCATCACCCATCTCTACTCATCGGACGAGGAGATCGGCAGCCCGACCTCGCGGGCGCTGATCGAGGCCGAGGGCCGCAAGGCCAAATATGTGCTGGTGACCGAGCCCGCGCGCGACGGCGGCAAGATCGTCACCGGACGCAAGGGCGTCGCGCGCTTCGACTTGCATATCAAGGGCGCACCGGCGCATGCCGGCACGCGCCCCGAGCACGGCCGCAGCGCGATCCGGGAACTCGGCCATGTGATCCTGGCGCTGGAGGCGATGAACGATCTCAAGCGCGGCATCACCGTCAATGTCGGCGTCGTCCGCGGCGGCACCAAGCCGAACGTGATCGCCGAGGAGGCCTATGCGGAAGTCGATCTGCGCGTGCCGACCATCGCCGACGCCGACGAGCTGGTGCCGAAAATCCTCGGAATCACCGCGCGCACCGAGGGCGTCACCGTGAAGGTGACCGGCGAACTGAACCGTCCGCCCTACGAGAAGAGCAACGCCGGCGCAGCACTTTACGAACACGCCAGGGAGCTTGCCGCCGAACTCGGCTTCGAGCTGCTCGATGTCTTCACCGGCGGCGGCTCCGACGGCAATTTCACAGCGCCGCATACCGCGACCCTCGACGGCCTCGGCGTCGACGGCAAGGGCGCGCATACCCATTGCGAGCAACTCTACATCTCCTCGATTGAGCCGCGCGCCCGACTCCTCTATCGCCTCTATCAGACACTGCAATAATTTCGACCAGCCGCCGGCCGCGACCGCGGCGTACGCCGGATCGGGGACGCGCTCCGATATTCGCGCCGCACGCCTCGAAATGGCGCAATGGGTCACATAAATCCCTTCCTGTCAGGCCGACCTGATCGAACACCATCCGGATCTCGCATTGGGCACTGAGGCTTCGGTGCCCATCCGACTGAATTTTCATGACTACCGCACGGCCGGATGTCCGGCCGCGAAATTGACTGCGACTAGAGCGGGTAGCTGCCGCGCAGGCACGAACCTTTCCGGCCGGGGCTCGTCCGCCCGAACCTTGTTGTCAACTGGGGTGGCATTGTGACGCACATCGAGACACAGAATGAGTCAGCAACAACACTGTACGCGGCGTTTTGCGAGCAGACCTTGGCGCTTAGGCACGTGCATACAGGCTGCCAAGAGGACTTGAACCGGACGTAGCGTTAAATTGTACAATCTTAGGAAGGCGCGAGTCTTCATCTGCCGTCCGGACTGTGAAGGATTTCGAATGTCTCACATGGGCATAGCCACGCCGCAATGCTTGGGCGAGATCCTGGTCCGCGACAGCCGACCGTTCGAGATGTCTATGCGTTGCGTGTTGATCGCGGCGCCGCGGCGAGCAGGCGGTTGTGAAGGGGCTGCCATCCCACAGCGATACCGTTCAGCTGTCCTAAGCCGCATCACCGCAGAGTGGCCGAGGTCAGAGAAGATCAACTTAGACCTCGCTTCAAAGACAATCAAAGCGGCGAGCCAGCTTCTCGCACCGCTTACAGCGCTTTTGGGCGGTCCCAGCGCGCAAGCGCGCGACTACGGCGACCTGCAAAGCTCTTGCGTTGCAACGCCTCGCTCGGCGTAACCGGCGCGACATCAGAAGAGATAGCCTGGCATTCAGGAGCAGCAAGTTGAACGAGCCCGATGACGTCAAAAAGGTTCTGTTAGTCGACCACATTGAAGGCCAATGCCGGGCCATTATCGGCTTCAAAGATGAAGACCCTAGAGCGGCCTTTATGTGCGGCGAGCCCGTATACCAAAGACCGGGCAGGAAACCGTCATCGTGGTGCGCCTATCACCACCGCCAGATGCACGCGAGCGCTGTCGAGCAGAGCCGAGCAGGTGATCGCGTGCCTGAGATCTCTCAGGCAATATCCATTGTTCCCACTCCATGACAGCCATCGAGAATAGCGTTGTCCTGCTGAGTCGGTATGATCATACCCGAAAAGGCCACGCGAAGCATGTCATCGAGGGTTAGACGTTTCGTACGCCTCCGGTGGAGGCCGCCTTCCCGGATCGGGTTCGAGCGTGAGATGGTTTGCGCATTAATTCGCAAACAAATGAGCAAACGTGACGACGGTTACGGTTCTGTGCGGTCCTGAGCGGCGACGGCGGAGGACGAGTGCGGAGAAGCTTCGGATCGTGGAGGAGAGTCTGGCGCCTGGGGCCAGTGTTGTCGAGGTTGCTCGGCGACACGACGTTCACCGCAATCTGGTTACGGCCTGGCGGCGGCAGGCGCGGACCGGTGTCCTCGCTTGCGGGGCCGAGCCGATGCAGCGGCAGGATGACGAGGTCGGTTTTGCGCCAGTCTCCATTGCGCCAGACCGGCAACC
>NZ_AUGA01000111.1:0-11388 GCF_000426785.1 Bradyrhizobium sp. th-b2 | reverse complement strand
GTCGTCACCAGCCTCGATGTCGGCTCGGCCGAGTGGATCTACGACAGCCTGTATTGCGCGCGCGGCCAAGCCGAGAATCTGATCAAGCTGCATAAGACACAGCTCGCCTCCGATCGCACCAGCTGCCGTTCGGCGCTCGCCAATCAAGTCCGCCTCGTTCTCCACACCGCCGCTTATTGGCTGATGCTGACCGTGCGCGACGCGATTCCCAAAGTCCGGGAATTGGCCACTGCCGAGTTCGCGACGCTGCGTCTTCGGCTCTTGAAACTCGCTGCCCGTGTCGTCGAGACCACGAGCCGCATTCGCCTTGCGTTTGCCGCGGCATGTCCCGAAGCCGACCTGATCCGCGGCTTGCCAGGCGCGCTGCTGCCGCTCGGTCCTTGACCGGCGGGGCGTCCGCCCCCCGTTCGCCCAACCTACACCTCAAGCGCGTTGCAAAGTACCGATCGTCAGGCGGTGAAAAGCCGAAGGCAATCCCGCGCGCCTCGTCAGAGCAGATGTGCGGCCACATCAATCGGACCAAAAAAAACGCACTCTCACGAATAGGGCGGGCTAACAACATGGTACCAAAGGAGCTGAGCCTTGGTGCTCGGGCCGTCCGCTCTACTCGCGCCTTGAGCGCTATGTTGGAGCGGCAGCCGCGGCGCGCCACAGTTGGCAAGTGAATGGCTAGTTTAGACCACGTTATCCGGCGCCAGCGCGCACTCGTTGTTGTCGCTGATTTCGATCTGCAGCGTTGCGTGGCCGATGTTGTAGGACTTCTTCATTGCCCGGCTGCATTCCATGAGGAATTCGTCACCAGGATGACCGGAAGGCATGACCAAGTGACAAGTCATGGCGGTTTCGGTCGTGCTGATCGGCCATACATGCAAGTCGTGGACTTCCGTAACGCCCGGTCTGCCGCTCAGGAACGTCCGCACTGCGTCAAGATCGACGTCTGCGGGGGCCGCGCTCAACGACATTCCGACCGAGTTCCGCAACAAGCCGCACGTGCTCCATAGGATGACGGCGCAGATCACGAGGCTCATTGCAGGATCCAGCCACAGCCAGCCGGTCCATAGGATAAGAGCCGTCGAGATCACGCCCCCCGCCGACACGGCAGCGTCGCTCGCCATGTGCAGGAAGGCCCCGTGGATATTGATGTCGCCCTTGCGGCCGCTGGCGAACAGCATAGTGGTGGCCCCGTTGATTAGGATGCCGATCGCGGCAACGGCCATGACGGTGTAGCCGGCAACCGGCTCCGGATCCCGGAAACGCTGTATCGATTCCCACCCGATCGCGCCGGTGGCCACCAGCAGGAAGATCGCGTTCGCGAGTGCCGCTAGAATGGAGGATCCCCGGAGCCCGTAGGTGAACCGCCCGCTGGGCGGCCGCTTCGAGGCGATCGATGCGCCCCAAGCAACCAGCAGACCGAACACGTCGCTCAGATTGTGTCCCGCATCGGCCATGAGCGCGGTGGAGTTCCCAAGAAAACCATATACCGCTTCGGCCGCGACTAACGCGGTGTTCAGGGTAACGCCGATGGCGAACGCCTCGCCGGCGCGTGAACGTGACCAGCGCCACCATGCCCATGATGATCATTGTCGGCGGCATTTTCAAGCCGGTGGTCATGGTTGTCGTCGACATGCCGATGTTCATCGGCGGCGATATGGCCGCCCGTCCCGTCGTTGGTCATTAGACCTGATTCCTTCGCTCTCAGTATGCCGCCGCCTATCTGGCCAACGACGTTGCGGATCAGAACACGAATCTGGTCCGGTCCCACCGGAAGAACTGGTTTGACGCGCCATGGTTCACTTCAAGACCGGCTGCGTAGGTCGTCGATATGTTCCGCCGCCCACGGACGCTCGCTCGCCAAGCTACCGCGGGCCTCACACCGGAATCTGTCCCAGAGCAAGGGCGGCTGCGCAAATCGCAAGAATGCGAACATTCTCACCCGCCAGCGCCGGCGCGCCGATTTTGCACCTCGGCTCGACGGATACGGGATTGAAATTCTTGCAAAAAGAGAGCGTAGAGCGCAGGCAAGACCAGCAACGTGAGGAATTGATGATCTGAACCGGCTGCCGCGTCGATTTGCCGTGCCGCGCCTGCCCCCCGCTGACTTCAAGTATCCCCTCCCCTCCCATAGGATAGGATATGGGACCATGAGCAAGGATCACGTCCACGAAAGTCATCCGGAGATCGTCAAACGGCTGAGGCGGGCCGACGGGCATCTCCAAAAGGTCATCGCGATGCTCGCCGAAGGCCGGCCGTGTCTCGACCTCGCGCAGCAACTGCACGCCGTCGAGAAGGCGATCGCCGAGGCGAAGAAGACCCTGATCCACGATCACGTCGACAACTGCCTGGACGCCGCCGCCAACGGTAGATCGGGCAAGTCGACCAAGAGCGTCCTCGCCGAGTTCAAGGCGATCTCGCGCTACCTGTAGGAAGCAAAAGATGGTCCCGGGTATACGGACGGCCTGCATGATTCTCGTCGCGGCGCTTGCGACAGTAGCCGGCACCATTGTGCCGTCCTGGGCACAGTCGGATTCCGCGAAACCCGCGGTCATCGTCATGGACGATGAACGCATCAGGCTGTCAGGCATCGAACTCCGTCAGGCGGGACCTGCCTCGATAGCCAGACGGCTGACGGTGCCGGGCACGATCGTGCCCGACGCAGGGCGGGTCGCGCATGTCTCGATCAAAGTGTCCGGAACCGTCGCTGATCTGCGGAAGAACATCGGCGACGACGTTCAGAAGGACGAAGTCCTGGGCGTTCTGGAGAGCCGCGAGGTCGCCGACGCCAAGAGCGAGTACCTCTCCGCCAAACTCTCGAATGAACTGCAGCAGGACCTCACGGCGCGCGACAAATCGCTGTGGGAAGGCCGCGCCGTCCCCGAGCAGCAGTACATCAAGTCGCGCAACGCGGCGGCGCAGACCGAAATGCGCTTCGGTATCGCTCGTCAGAAGCTGACGGCGCTCGGCGTCAGCGATGCGGAGGTCTCCGGGCTGCCGCAGGCACCGGACGGGACGCTGCGCAGCCAGAACGTCCGCGCCCCTATCTCCGGACGCATCGTCGAGCGAAAGGTGGAGCTCGGCACCGCCGTCGGACGGGACAGTCTGGAGACCGAGCTCTTCGTCATCGTCGACCTCAGCCGCGTTTGGGTCGACCTAGCGGTCTCGGCGACAGACCTGCCCCTGGTCAGGGAAGGCCAGGATGTCGCCGTGGCCGTGCGCGGGATCACTGAGACCGGCTCGGGCAATATCACGTTCGTCACCCCCCTGTTGGACAAGGAGACCCGCACGGCCCGCGTCGTGGTCTCGCTCGACAATGCAGGCGGTCGATGGCGTCCCGGTTCCTTCGTCACGGCGAAGATCGCGGTCGAAAGGCATGATGCGGCGGTCACCATCCCCTTTGCCGCACTCCAGACCCTCTATGGGCGCAAGACCGTCTTCGTCCGGACCAAGGAAGGTTTCGAAGCCCGCAACGTCGTGCTCGGCGGACGAGACGGACCGGTCGTCGAGGTCGTCTCTGGCCTGGCTGCCGACGAGACCGTAGCCGCCTCGAACACGTTCCCGCTTAAGGCGGAGGTATCCAAGCCCGGTGACGAGGACTGAGCGATGATCGAACGTATCGTAGAATTCTCAATCCGCCGGAGATGGCTGGTCGTGCTGATCGCTTTGGCCGCGGCTGCATCGGGCTTCTGGTCGCTGACGAAGCTTCCGATCGACGCCGTGCCCGACGTCACCAACGTCCAGGTGCAGATCAACGCCGTGGCCCCAGCCATGACGCCGGTCGAGATCGAGAAGCAAGTCACCGTCATGCTGGAGACGGCGCTCGCCGGCATGCCCGGTCTGGAATCGACGCGCTCCTTCTCGCGCAACGGCTTCGCGCAGATCACCGCCGTCTTCGCCGACCGGACCAACATCTATTTCGCGCGTCAACTCGTCTCCGAGCGTGTCAACGAAGCCAAGACCGATATGCCCCCCGGTGTCGACATCCGGATGGGACCGGTCTCAACGGGCCTCGGCGAGATCTACTGGTGGGCGGTGGAGTACGAAAAGCCGGGCGCGTCCGCACCAATCCGCGACGGGAGGCCCGGCTGGCAAACCGATGGGAGCTACCTCACTCCAGAGGGCGAGCGGCTGACCGACGATTTCCAGCGCACCGTCTACCTTCGGACCGTTCAGGACTGGATCGTCCGGCCTCAGATGAAGACCGTGCCGGGCGTCGCCGGCGCGGACGCCAGCGGCGGCTTCGTCAAACAGTACCAGGTGCAGCCGGATCCGGCGAAGCTCGTCGGCTACGGGTTATCCCTAAAACAGATCATCGAGGCGATCGAGGCCAACAACGCCAGCCGCGGCGCGAACTACATCGAGCAGAACGGCGAAGGGTACGTCGTCCGCGCCGCCGGCCGAGTCGAAAACCTCGAAGACATCGAGACCATCGTCGTCGCGACACGTGGCGGCGTGCCGGTCCGCGTCAGGGACGTCGCCGAGGTCGCTATCGGAAAGGAGCTCCGGACCGGCAGTGCGAGCGTCGACGGGCGCGAGGTCGTGCTCGGCACCGCGCTGATGCTGATCGGCGGCAACAGCCGGACCGTAGCAGCCGCGGCGGACGTCAAGATCAAGGAGATCGGCAGGACGCTGCCGACGGGTATCTACGCCCACACGGTCCTGAACCGCACGCAACTGGTCGACGCCACCATCCAAACGGTCGCGAAGAATCTCGCCGAAGGCGCCCTCCTGGTGATCGCCGTGCTCTTCGTCCTGCTCGGCAACTTCCGCGCCGCGCTGGTCACCGCTCTCGTCATCCCTGTCACGATGCTCGTCACCGCGAGCGGGATGCTGCAGGGGCGGATCAGCGCGAACCTCATGAGCCTCGGTGCGCTCGACTTCGGCCTCATCGTCGACGGCGCCGTCATCATCGCGGAGAACAGCCTCCGGCACCTCGCCGAGCGCCAACGCGAGCTCGGCCGCGCGCTGTCGCTGCAGGAGCGTCTGGACACCGTGACGGCGTCCGCGGTCGAGATGATCCGTCCATCCGTGTTCGGTCAGATCATCATCATACTGGTCTACACGCCCCTGCTCGCCTTCTCCGGCGTCGAGGGCAAGACTTTCGAGCCGATGGCGCTCACCGTGATGATCGCCCTTGCCGTGGCCTTCGTGGTATCGCTGACGTTCGTCCCCGCGGCGATCGCCATCGCGGTCCGCGGACGCGTCATGGAGCGCGAGGACGTCATCGTCCGAACGCTGAAGCGCTGGTACGCCCCGCTCCTCGCGGGCTCGATCGCAAGACCGCTCCCCGTGGTGGCCGCTGCCGGCCTTCTCTTCGTCGGCGCCGCGCTCCTGTTCACGCGTCTCGGCCAGGAATTCACCCCGACCCTCGACGAGAAGAACATCGTCATGGAGGTGAAGCGCGTGCCGTCCACGGCGCTCGCACAGTCGCAGAGGATGCAGCTTCTCATTGAGCGTCAGATAAGCACCCTGGACGAGGTCTCGTTCGTCTTCTCGCGCACGGGCACGCCCGATCTTGCAGCCGACCCGATGCCGCCGTCGGCATCCGACACCTACATCATCGTCAAGCCGAAAGAGGAATGGCCCGATCCTTCGATGACGAAGGAAGATCTGATCAAGAAGATCGAGGAGGTGACCGCGAAGCTTCCGGGCAACAAGGTCGGCTTCTCGCAGCCGATCGAGATGCGGTTCAACGAACTCATCGCTGGCGTCCGAGAGGATCTGGCCGTCAAGGTCTTTGGCGACGACTTCGAGCGGATGCAAAAGACCGCGGGCCAGATCGCCGATGTCATCCGCAAGATCGACGGCGCCCAGAACGTGAAGACGGAGCAAACGGCTGGTCTTCCGTTCCTCGACATCAATATCGACAAGGGGGAGATCGCGAGGCGGGGCTTGAGCCTGGCCTCGGTGCAGGACCTGATAGCGACCGCGATTGGCGGCACCGACGCCGGTCTCGTCTTTGAGGGTGACCGCCGCTTCAAAATCGTCGTGCGGCTTCCCGACGAGTTGCGGGACAGCATTCCAGCGCTCGAGGAGCTTCCTCTCCCGCTCCCGAACGCAAGTCCGAACGCGCCCGCAGCGTCCATCCCGCTCCGGACGGTAGCGTCTTTCGAGCAGACCGTCAGCTACAACCAGATTAGTCGCGAGAACGGCAAACGCCGAGTGGTGGCAACTGCCGATATCCGGGACCGGGACATCGGCTCGGTGGTTACGGAGGCGCAGGCGAAGGTCGCCGAGAAGGTAAAGCTGCCGCCGGGCAGCTATCTCGCCTGGGGCGGCCAGTTCGAGAACTTCGCGGTCGCGCGCCAGCGCCTCGTCTTCGTCGTGCCCGGCGTCTTCGCGCTGATCTTCATGCTGTTATTCGGGGCGCTTGGCTCGGCACGGGACGCGGCACTCGTTTTCAGCGCGGTTCCACTGGCGTTGACCGGCGGAATCGCGGCGCTGTGGCTTCGCGGGATGCCCTTCTCGATCTCGGCGACCGTCGGCTTCATCGCACTGTCCGGCGTGGCCGTGCTGAATGGTCTGGTCATGCTGACACAGATCCGGCGGCTGATCCTCGAGGGCGGAGATCCCAGAACTGCCATCCGCGAGGGGGCGCTGACCCGCTTTCGCCCCGTTGCGATGACCGCGCTCGTCGCCTCGCTCGGGTTCGTGCCGATGGCGCTGGCGACCGGCACAGGTGCCGAGGTCCAGAAGCCGCTGGCAACCGTTGTGATCGGCGGTCTCCTCACCGCTACCCTGCTCACCCTTGTTGTTTTGCCCGCGCTGTACGCCCGCTTCGCCATCAAAGCCGGCGCGGACCGGCGCAGCGTTCCCGCCAAGGCGATAGTCCACGATCGCGCAGCGGAGTAGCGGCTCACGCCGTCAGTCTTCTTCGGGCGTCTCTTACGCCCAGCGCGTGGACGAGCAGTCTCGAGATCACCAGGCGCTGCACGCGCGAAGTCAATCAAGCACTTGGGACGCCGATCGGCGTCCGGACCCCACGCCGATTCACAGGCTGACCGCCCCAACCGACGAGCCGTCCAAATGGACGTCCTTTTTGCCGTCCAATCCCATCCAAAACCTCCGTCCGAGCCGGAGGCCTTCTTCGCACATTTAATCTAACCCTGAAGCCAGGGTACTGCCTTCGCGCTTACCGAATTCCATCAGGGCCAGCAGGTATCCACCTGCACAAACAGGCCGGATATAAAACTGCAGCCGTATTCTGTGTGGCATCCCTTCTAAGCGAGACTTGGCAAGCGGGAGGCGTCCATATAAAGGACCATGACCCCAGCGATGGCATCAAAGGTTCAACTATAGGCCGATCCAATGCCTCACTAACCATCACACTGCAGCCGCGCTCGCACCGTCTCCGCAACCCTGACCAGCTCCGACGGCACAAGCGCTACCGTCGTGCCGTTGGCGAGTTCAAAAGGGGGGCTTGACAATAAACCGCAATTAAAGGGCCGAATGACAAATGGCGGCCAACTCCTCTCAGTTCGCGTTCTATGGGCCTGTACGGCTTCGTATCCGATTCCGTGACAGCCGAGGCAAGACTCTATCGAGCTGAGCCATAGACCAGCATCTTACGCATCCCGACCTCTGCCATTTTCTATGGTCATCGAAGTGTGACCATCGATCGCGCACGGTTCGACGACGAGTGCTCGACGTTCACGCCAATGGCGCGAAACCAAATCGCAACGCGAAGATCGCTAACAAGGCGACGGCCGCGATCGCTTCAGGGGGCGACATCCGCTTCATGGCGAGGGCCTCGCGCGGGCAGAAAGACAGATCGATCCGGATAGGTTTACATGCCTCACCGACGGTTGCCGCCTACCGAAAAGGGTAGGCCACGCGGATGCGCAGATGTCTGCACATCCGGGCGGCCCACGTCATGAAATCAAAAAGGGGTTCGTACCGCTACTTCACCTTGCCGCCTCTGGCTCAATGTATCGCAGCACGGATGCTCCGAGTTCCTGGGTTTGAAATGGACCTGCGGAGCGGGACCGGTTGAACCAGCTTGTTAGTTTGAACCTTGACCTGCGCGGAAAAGCTTCGCTATCAGGGCTATCTGCGGCGCCAGGACAGCCATGCTGCAATTGCGGCTCTTGTCAGCGACGGTGTGCCGCTCAAGGAGATCGTCCGCCGCACAGGACATAGTCGCAATCTGGTTCGCCAAATTAGCCGCGGCGGCGGTACGGATATGTTCCGTAGCCGTCAAAGCACCCTGGATGGGCACCTGCCGTTCCTGGACGCGCAGGGGTCGGGCGGCTGTCGCAACGGTGCCGAACTCTGGCGCCGTTTGAGAGGGCAAGGCTTTAAGGGATCGCTGCGCGTGGTGGCGAAATGGGGGACGCGCCGAGACTATCAGCCGTCAACAATTGCAGAAGGTCCCCGCCGCCAGGACGATAGCGCAGTTGTTGACGACGAAGCCCGACCACCTAAGCAAGGCCGAGACCGTAACGGTTGCCGCTATTGAACAAAGCGATCCTATGCTGGCCGATGCCCACGCTCTCGTTGGCCGCTTCCACGCGATGATCAGAAAGAGGGGCGAGATCGAGCTCGAACCTTGGATAGATGAATCCAAGCGGAGCCTCATTGGCTCGTTCGCGAATGGCATCGCCAAAGATAAGGGCGCGGTGCACGCGGCTATCACGCAACCATGGTCCAATGGCCAAGTGGAAGCTCAGATCACCAAACTCAAGCTGGTCAAACGGCAGATGTACGGGCGCGCTAAGCTCGATCTCCTTCAGGCTAGGCTGATTGGCGCGCCATAAAAACAAACATGATCATCGAATATGCGTCAGAGCCCCGATTGGATGCCGATTACCCCGAATACAGGGGCATGCCGAACCACAACGCGACCCTGTCTCCGATGCCAATAGCCGCGCCCGGTCGGCGCGGCGCTCGATCGGGTAGCTGGCAATGCTGCGGCGGGACTGCACCCGCTGATCGCGGCACTCGACTGCTCCGCGCCCGACGGCACGGAGGTAACATCTGCGCTGCGTCAGCTTTCGCCATCCGTCTAAGCCTGAGCGGGTCATCGCCTGGGCACGGGCATTGCGGAGCGGGGATGCCAACCTTTCGTATTACACCACGCACAACGTCAGAGACTGCGCTCGAACCTGTCAGTGGCCGGATTGGTGCTTCGACATGAAGAAGATTCGACCATCGGCGACGGAGCTATCGCCAATTTTTGGTGACGACCGGGCCGGTCAGGCGGCGGCGGTTGCGGGCTGACGGTCGGTCGACTTGGCGATGACCTCGATCCCGTCGTTGAATGTCACACCGAGAACGAGTTTTGGCAACTGGTTGTGTCCGTCGAGCCGTCGCCAGCTTTTCTGTGCGCCCTCAAGCAATTTGAAGACCATTGCTAGGGCGGTCGTGTTGGACAGGCAGCCCTTCGATCGGATCGTGCGGTGGCGCACGGTAGCGAAGGTGCTTTCAATGGGATTGGTGGTCCGCAGGTGTTTCCAGTGTTCGGCCGGGAAGTCGTAGAACGCCAGTAGCGTGTCCCGATCCTTGCTCAGGCAGTCGGCCGCCTTCTCGTATTTGGGCGTGTAGCTCTCGATGAAGGCGTCGAACGCCAGCTCGGCTGTGGCCTTGGTTTCGGCCATCCAGATCTCCCGCAACGCGCGTATGGCTTTCGGGTGCTGGCTCTTCGGCAGTTTGCCGAGCACGTTGGCGGTCTTGTGCACCCAGCAGCACTGCTCGCGCGTTTTCGGCCAGACCTCACCGGCGGCCTTCCAGAACCCGAGCGCGCCGTCGGCGATGGCGAGCTGAGGGGCCAGGTCGAGCCCGCGCCGCTTCAGGTCGAGCAGCAGATCGCGCCAGTCCTGCGCGCTCTCGCGGGCGCCATCGGTGAAGCCGACCAGTCCTTGCGGCCTTCCGGCCTCGCGCCGATCAGCACCGGGATGCACTGCTTTTCGTCTTCAAGGCGTGCTTGGAGATGGATGCCATCGGCCCAGATGAAGATGTAGCGCTTCGCCGACAGATCGCGCCTCTGCCACGCGGTGTGTTCGTCAAGCCAACCGTCCTTCAGACGGCCGATGGCGGATGCCGACAACCCGGCAGCATCCTTGCCGAGCAGCGCCGCCAGAGCCTCGGAGAAGTCGCCGGTGGAGATACCCTTCAGGTAAAGGATCGGCAGCAGCGTCTCGATCGATTTCGAGCGGCGCATGTAGGGCGGCAGGATCGACGGAGAGAACCGGATGCGGTCGGGATCGGTAGCCTCCGCCTCGCGATCGCGTACACGCGGCTGGCGGACGGCGACCGGACCGATGCCGGTCATCACCTCGCGCTCCGGCAGGTGGCCGTGGCGCACGACGGGCTGGTGGCCGTCCGGGGTCTTCAAATCGGCATGCTGGCCGAGAAAGTCTGCGACTTCGGCCTCGACCGCCTTGGCGAGAAGGGCACGTGCCCCGTTGCGCAAGACTTCTGTGAGTTGATCGTTGAAGATTCCTGGCTGAATCAACTGGATGACGTTATCGTTGGACAAGGCATACCGCTCCTTCGGTGGAGAAGTGGAGGCGTCAAGCAGCCGCAGTTTCAGTACATCGTAGATGCGGAGCAGAAGCCAACGTCGAAGGCGTGGCGATGCTGCCCGGCAAGGGCTGCACCGGCATCGGCGCGATGACAATCGGCGTGTTGATCCCGGTGCGGTCGCAGTTTCGGCATGCGTACTTGAACCGTACGTTCTGCACGACCTTGGCCTTCACCTCGATATGGAGCTGCTCGGTAAGGCTCTCCCCCATCCGATGCATCCGGCCGGTGCAGCATGGACAGACCTTCTGATCGTCGGGGATGTCATATTCGACGCGTTCCCGTGGCAGGCTCGAAGGTAACGGCTTGCGCCCTCGCTTCTTCCCCACCGACTTTCCAGTAGGCGACAATCCGGTGTCGGGCAGATCGACGGCAGCATCGATTTCGTCAAAGTTTTTATCGCCAACCGCAGCCTCTTCGGCCTCGTTAAAGACGCGATCAATGTGCTTTTCACTGCGCGGCGCATAGCGATGCAGTCGCGCCAGCGCCAGTTCCTCCTCAAGTCTGGAGACGCGCTCGGTGAGCTGGCGGTTCTCCACTTGCAGCGCGGTTATTTGCGCCATCAGCTCTGTGACCGCTCGGTTCGCCCGTTCGATTCATCGGATTCTTGAATCGGAAGCATGCCGTGGCGTCAAGATAGTTCAGCCGCCCGGGATATTTGGAAGCCGTAGACCGGCAATCTGTCAGCCAGCAACCTGATATTGTCGCACCGGATGGCGGACCATCGCATCGATGTCGATTCCGTCGGGGATCCAATGCAATTGTTCGCTCGTAAGTCGTACCACCGTTTCCTGGCGCCGAGGCCAACGGAACTTATCCTCGGTCAACCGCTTCAACACCATCACAAACCCTGACCGATCGAAGAACAGGAGC
>NZ_AUGA01000110.1:0-11345 GCF_000426785.1 Bradyrhizobium sp. th-b2 | reverse complement strand
GGAATCTCGAAAACGAAATTGCAAGCTTCCGATGCACAAAACACCAAAACCTTGCAATCTCAGAACGTCATTCCAGCCAAATTACGATTCCAGATCAGTCGCCTGGAAGCTTCTTAACGGGCGACTAACCAATATTGCTTTTCCTGAAATGCAGGAAGTTGCAGACGTGAGAATACTGCGCGCCGCTCAAGCGGAAGCCACAAGCCGCTATGCGGTTCTGAAGAAATAACGGCTCGAAAGCAAATGCTCGGAAGCCGTTGGAGCAGTTCAGGCGGACGTAATCGTCGGTCCGCTCCACACTTTCAATCCCGATGCCACAAAGATCATAATATTCGCAGCGCGCCAGCGTTGCCGCCTCGTTCGTTGCAAAGAGCGACAAAGCGAGATCAAAGGGCGCTTGACACACGCGTGTTAGAAATTCCATTGGCGCATCCATCGTACCTAGAAAATTGAATGGCAGGATGCAGAGTACCTTTCCATCATATCGGCTCCTGATTTTACTGATCAGCCGCGTTCTTTTAAAGAATTTATCAGCCTCACAGCGAATAACTGCTCCTTTCCCGCTTTTTAGCCTTCGCGTGCGAGCCGGGTTTATATCGATCCCAAGGTAATCACTCGCATCGCTCTTGACTCCAATGAGGCGATAGCAGCTGCAACCTACCTCAATGACCAAATCATATCGGGCTGCGCGCAGCAGATCGGCATAAAAGCGTCGCTCAAGTTCGTGGAACTGACGCACCTTGGCGGTGAAGTAATTCGGGCGCATGAGACGCCCAGCTTCGCCATGTAGATAGATCGATCGATTGAATTGCTCGAATTCAGGAGCAGAGGAGTTCATCGGCGCCTCATGTCATTTCGCCGAGACATAGAGCCTACGGCACCGCCGCCCCATCGCTGTGGTCACCTCATCGCTCAGCATCCTGGCCGCAGATGCTAGATCCGTCACAGTCTGTTCAGGGCAGATCACGTCAACCATTGCGCCCGGAGTCGTCCAACTCTCAGGCAGATCCGTTACATCAATTGTAATAAGGTCCATCGAAACAAAGCCGACGATAGGCACACGAATACCACATATGAAGACATTCCCTCGATTGCCAAGACTACGTGGAAAGCCATCCGCATAACCGATAGAGGCGGTAGCAACACGCATCTGCCTGCTCGCTCGGTACGACCTGCAGTATCCGATCGTCTCACCAGGCTCTACTTTGCGAGATTGAACGATCTGAGTTCGCAGATGGACGACTTGCGATGGCTTGAAGCAGGGATCATCAGACGTCAAAAAGCCAAAAATTCCTCCACCTGCTCTTATGAGGTCGAAATGAAACTCGCATCCGGCAAATAGGGCAGCCGAGTTCGACAATGAGAGGATCGCTTCCGGAAACAACTGTGTGAGTTCGCGAAACCTTCTCAATTGTTGAAAACTGTCCCCGTTGCGCCATTCTGCACAGGCGAGCTGACTCATGAATAGCGCTACGGGTAATTCCGACAGTCCACTGTCGTACTCGGCGATTGCTCGCAATTCATCAACGGCAAAACCCAATCGAGCCAGTCCGGTGTCGACATGGATACCCGCTGGTAGTGCCCGATTACGCTGTCGGCAATGCCGAAGCCATGCATCCAATTGTTCCCTGCTGTTGAGGATTGGCAATAGATCATGCTGCTCGGCTGCCAGCTCCATACCTGGCATAGCGCCGTGGAGGATGTAGATCTTCGAAGATGATGGTAGCACATCGCGCAGGGCGATCCCCTCCTCCACATCGGCTACGAAAAAGTCCCTGCAGCCAAGTTGAGCAAGGAAGGGCGCTATATGCTTCGCGCCGAGGCCATAGGCGTCCGCTTTGACAACCGCGCCGCATGCGCTATGCGGGGCAAGCGCCTGAACTCTCCGATAGTTCGATTGGATCGCGCCGAGATCCACAATCATGGTGGATCTCGACATATTGAAATAACCGTTGTCTGCTTCTTGGATAGAAAGCTTCGCTTCGGTATGAATCGATTCAGGCATATGCCCTTCCTCGTGTCCCGGCGCTGACATCGCGACTACGGAGAATACAAGGATCGTATTGCTTCTTCCGCACAGGCGGGCCCAAACCGAAACCCGTTACCTGCGCCGCCACCAATGACCTGAAGCCCGGCGATGGCTCGAGCGGGACGCGCGAACGGGACGGCATCGTCCGAATAGCAGTCGCAGAACACCCGTACTGACGCAATCGCCGGCACGTCCACGGAGAACAATTTCGCCAATATTGCTGTTGCGCGCGCCAAATCGTCTGAACTGACATGCAACGCGTCGCTGTCGGGCCTGACATCCCATTCCTGCGAGGTAAAGCTGAACAACCAATAGCCGTCCGCGATCATGGGAATGAGGAAAGCGTAGTCATCCAACAGGCCGATCATCGGACAGTTCGAGGAGGGACGCGCTGCGAGATGAAGGGCGACGACCTTTTTAACCCGCAACCGCGGTTCGTCTGCCAGGTGCTCGCGTAATGGTGATTCTGGAAGCCATGGACCAATTGCCAGGATAGCTCGCCGCGCCGAGATTTCGCTATCGTCCGAGGTCCGAAGAAGAAGATTACGTGGGCCCTGCCTTATCTTTTCAATAGACGTTTGCTCGAATATCGAAATACCGAGGGCCCTGAGCCGTTCGGCCAAATCCTGGACAATTAAATCGACCGGGCTATACGAGCCCCGATCGAGCGCTACAGCTATATCGTCGGCAATCTGAAAATTTGGCAGCGAGGAAAGCCTCTCGGTCAGCTCGACCGACGTTGAGGGGGTAGTGCCGCCTATGCCAGCCAGTCGCGCGAGTTCGTCCGGATTGCGGGTCAGCCAGAACACGTCACAGTCTCGGCCATTGTGCCAGCCACCACGGGGATAGATCCCACGCCAGAATCTCGAACCGCGATCAATGAGGCTCCTTTCCCCATCATTCCGACAAATGTTGATTTGGATTCCGGGAGCAAACCCGCTGGCACCTGCTCCAACGATATCTCGTTCGAAGATAACGATCCTTTGCTTCGGATCATTGCGCGCCGCGATGAAGGCGGCACTAAGACCCATGACGCCCGCGCCGATAACCGCCAGGTCATAAATCCCGCCGGTCATCGGGTTTCCCTCCAGGAGATAGACAGGGCGCTCAGAGCTTCGCAGCCGCTATTTTCCAGGTGATGAGTTCGATCAGGTCGCAGAAACACAAGGTCTCCTGCTTTCACAGCCAACTCACCATCATTGGTCACCACCCGACCGCTGCCGCCGGTAATGCGCCAGATCTCGCTGGACGGATGGGAATGCGGCGTCGACACCGCGAACGGATCAAGCCGGAATTCGATGAGTTTGACGGGACAACAAGTCGTCTGTTGATTGCCTATGCCTTTGACCTCCTGCAGCACGACGCCGGGGCTATAAGCGGTGATGTCGCCTAACGTAATCAGCTCTGCATCTTTCATAGTATACCCCGATTAAGGAAAGGCTGGTTCAAGGCTGCTGGCAACTGTTCGTCCCTTAACTGGGATCGTCCAAGCATGTGCTGCTCCACTTGACGGCGCCAGTTGCCTCGCCGCATTCGTAGGCTACGCGGCCGATGATCGAATTGAGGATTATTGAAGCGCGCCAGGGTACCAAGCTGAGGTTGGTATCAGCGATACCATGTTGAAGGCGCGCGCCGTTCTGCACATACAAACGGCATGTCTCGGGACCATCGAAGCGAGCCGAAAAGTCCTTCTTGACGACGATTTCCCGAGAGCCACCGGGGGCACTCGCGACCGTCAGTCGGCCCGCGATCGGATCTAGGAACGAAGGGATCTCGGTCCGATAACCCGTGGCTAAGATGATAATGTCGGCGGCATGTTCAGAACAAATGCCTGTCGTCTGCTGACGCAAACCCACGCGAAAGGGGGACGCGCCTTGCAACTCGTCGGCTGTGGTGTCGACGCATATTTCGACCTGAGCGGGGTATGTTCCTCGGCGAAGCTCTCGATCGTAGAGGGCGTCGTAGATGGCGCGGAGCGTCACGCAGTTCACCCCGTCGCTGGCCAATGCTTGCCGCGCCAGAATTCTTTTGCGCGCCGATTCGCTCTGCTCGAAGAACCACCCACCATACCGCGGAAAGAACCATTCGTTCACGAACGGGCTATTTTCGAGCGCAAAGATATTCGCGCGGCGCGTCACCCAGGTCAGGGCTCTGAGCGCGCCGCAACCACCACGCAGGAGATGAAGGAATACCTCCGCCCCGCTCTGGCCGCCACCCACCACCATAACACGCTTGCTCGACAGCTCGCGCCGTCGCAGCAGAAGGGCACTCCCGTGGAACACCTCGTCTGGCGGTGCATTCCTGCTCCAATCAGGAATAGATGGAACGCGACCCACACCTACCACAGCTGTACAGGTTTGGTATTTGCGGTGAGTGGTTATGACGTCAAAGGAGCTGCCTCGCAGCTCGAGTGCGACGACACGTTCGCCAAACCGAACGTTCGCCAGCTTTTTTGCTGCCCATCGCAAATAGTCTTCAAATTCAGCACGGCTGACGTGGTCAAGTCCACGGACGATGGCTTGATAAAGCCGTCCTTGATCATGCAAGTAGGCGATGAAGCTGTAGGCACTGGTTGGATCCGCCGGCGTAACAAGGTCCTTTAGCGGGCTGGTTTGCATAAGGGCACCTCCTAGAAGCAGTCCGGGATGCCACTCAACCGAGTCCGATCTTTCCAGGATGTGCACAGAAATTTCCGAAACCGGAACCGCGAGCGCCGCCAGACTTAGATTTGCAGGCCCAGCACCGATCGCGACTACGTCGCGGCCAACGCCGTCCTTGATCATCCCATGATCCCTGAGGCGCGCCACTCAATGCCTCCCGCCGCTCACGAATACTTGAATTGTAAGAAGAGCGCCATTGGCGCCGACCAGCAACATCATGCTCATCAATAGATAATCGAAACTGCCGACCCCTATGATTTGCCCAGCGATGTACGGAAATCCAAATAGGCCAATGAAGTAGGAGAGAGTGAACACCTGAGACGCAACGGCCAACGATGACCCATCAATAGCGGCAATGTGAACGACCATGCTGTTCAAAGTCGAATAGCTGAGACCGTATCCGAGCGCAAACATCATCGTCCCGAGAATGTAGATCGCTGGACTACCTACGTTCATCAACAGGACGAATAGCCCCGCAATAGTGCAAAGGATCAGAAATGCAGCTACGCGTTCAAGCCGCCAGAGCCCAATGATCGGTGCCACCGCAAAACGCGAGAAGACCGCTGTCAGCGTGAAGACCAGAAAGAACGTATCCGCAGACTGTGCTCGCGATGTCGCGTAGAGCGTTTGGAACGTGGACAGACCGGCGAAAACGCAGGCTGCGATGCCGATCATGATGACTGGATAGCGCGTGTTCGCCTTGAAGGTTCGCACCAGACTTCCAAAGGTCAGCCGCACAGCCGGCATTTCGATCTGTGGAGCTTGCGCCAGGACCCTGCCTGCGGACTCCAAGAGCGCCGCGCCCGCAAGACAGGCAGCTGCAAATAGGCAGTAAACTGCAATGTAGGATCCAGCGGCTTCCGCGAGCGCGCGTGCGAGGGGCGCCGCAAGCCCGATGCCAAGCATTTGAGATGCGGAAAGCAACGTAAGATACTTGATACGAGCCTCAGCTCGCACGTGGCAGAAGATTTGAAGCGGCGCTAGTATATAAAAGACCGACCATCCAATGCCCAGCAGAAGTCCACCGATGTAAGCTATCAGCGTCGCAAGCGATGCTGATGCGAAACATACCATGGCCAGGGCCATGATCGCTGCAGCGAGTGTGATCGTTCGCATCACGCCGAGCACGTCGGCAATCCGGCCGGCCACAAGCGAGCACAATATCGTTGCGATCGTACCGATCGAAACAACGGCTCCGGCGGTCGTGTCGTTTTGTCGAACGGCGGTTAACGCGTCCACAAGAAAGAAACTCGAGCCGTAGCAAGCGGCCAAGCTGATACTGCCAAACATGAAGGGGATTGAGACCTGCAACGCGATTGCATTGGGCAAGTCCTCAGCAGGAACGATATGCTTGGCCTGTGTCATGCTGCGCTCTTTCCGGGCAGGCACCAATCAATGTCTTTAGCCGCTAACCTGCGCCCATCGATCTTCGGTACTGATCCGTTTCGCGCAGATGATGGCCTTGACGCGCATCCGGCAAGCGGATGTCCGCTATGCCCCAGCCAGCGCCATAACGCTTCGGTGATCTTCGGCATCAGCGGCCAACCCAGTACGCTAAAGCCCATCAGCCAAGTGTAAGCGGTCTCATGGCTCGTCGCCGCATTCACACAGTCGACCCATTCGATGACTGGCTTTGACGCTTGTGATACCAGCAGATGATCCAGCGAAAGTGCCGCGCACTGCTTCTCGTAGAGCCTGTCGAGCGCGGTCATCATCGCGCCATCTACGTAGCAGCAGGTTGGAGCCGGTACTGCGCTTACGATGCCTGTGCAGCGGTCGATAGCTGCAGACATCTGATCGAAAAGTACGTTGTAACGATCGACCAGCTGCTCTGATATCAAATCGGCCTCGGCCTCCTCCGGACACATTTCCGACAGGTACACTCTAAGAACATCGATTGATACATTTGGAGTTCGAGCGATCTCGCCCGCCCAGATCACGTGACCTCGGCTGGTGGAGAACTTCGATCCGTTCAATCGCAAAAAGTAGTTGAAGAAGATACGATCGAACGGCCGAAACGAGTCCTGGCCCAGCGCGCACCCTGTAGTACCCACGAGCATCGGAATTGTGTTATCGACACCGGTAGCACTAATGAGGAACGCATCGGAGTCGAGAACAAAAGGACTAGGCCTGCCGCTGCCTTCTGTGTCTCTCTGGCCGCAATAGAGAGAATGAGCGTAGAGTAGCGAGGAGTAGCTGAACAATATTTGCCGGGTCTTGAAATGCGGCGAACTCCAACCCAACCCGTGCAATCCCGGCACGGTCAGCCGCATCTGCTGTCCTTTGCGCGCGACATACCGCTTCGCTATGTCCCGAAAACTTGGCTCTATAGCCGTGTCGTCCCACGCCCGTAGAAGCCGGTCTTTTTCCGAAATTGAAAGGAAGGCGGAAATGTCATCCGCCCATTGTACGATCCGCCCTCGCCTTGATATCGGATCCCGCGCCTCTTCGGGCTCGAAATGATATCCACATTGCTCGCAGAAGAAGCTGCCGGCAGAAGCCGCACAAACCGGACAGGTCGCACCAAACCAGCCCCCAATGCAAAAACGTTGTTCTGGCCGCGTGACAGCTGAGGGCGTATCGTCAATTGGTAAACGCATTGTGCGGAATTGCAGACTTCCGGCTGCAAACAATGCCCCCATGAGCGCGCCACTCACATTCGAGAAGCGCTGCAGATTTCGGCCATGCGCAGGATCATCGAAATGGTCGAAAACAATGCCTAGCGAGGCGAGATCCTCAACGATCTTGACGTGGAAGCCATGCGCGAGTTCCGATGGATCAGTGTTCTCGCGAGCCGCCCGGACCAAAACATGATTCTCGAAGCCGTCGGTGGTCAGCCCAGAGCGAACTCGATGCCCCGCCCTCTTCAGGTGCCTCTGCACGACATCCATCCGAAGATAAGGCCCAGCGGCGTGCCCCAGATGTGCCCTGCCATTGGCAGTCAAATTCACTGGGGAGACATACACATCGATCGGATGCGTGTTTGCTGCATTTATCCGCGCGATAGTTGGGCTTTTCTTCATGTCGGCACAAATGACTTCCGTGGATACATCGCCGCCAGCATGCCAGGTGCGCTGACATCTCTCCGGCAATGGCGATCGCGATAGCTCGACGCAGATACGGATACAGGCCGATTGGTTGCTTCAAGGCGGATTCTACAATCAGTCAAAGGTGACTTGCCGCATCCGGTCCGAGCTCTTCGATAGGACGACTTCGCCGCCTCCATTGTTCGCGCGGCTTCGGCTTCCGACATAGTTGAACTCCCCCCCGGCTCGACTCGATGAGCCAACGACATGCCCGCAAGCGGCCGCTGACCAAGCCGTAAACAAGCAAGCAGCGGGCCAACTGCGACTGCTGATTTTTCTCCTTGTCTGAACCTGCGTACCGTCAACTTTCGAACATTGGTCGCGAAGCCGACGACCGGCTCAGTAGAGCGAAGTGAGAGTTTGTTTGCCGTACTGACCGAGGCGCGTGGGAGCTGTTCCCAGATAGCTTCAGGTATGCGGGGCCGCCTCCTCTTCGTTATGACCCCAGCCAACGTCGGCCGCGAATGCTCCAAGCTGATTCAGCTGATCAGCAACGAAAACTGGATGCTCGGCTAGGACGCTTGAACAAGGAGACCAAGGGGGCGCTTTCGAAATCCCATTGTCGTGGAACGAGATCACAGATCTGGCGCTCGGAACGCTTCATCTGGTTTGGCCACCGGGAGGACGACCGCTCAATGGCAGTTTGCCTGTCGGTGGAGTAGGCGCCAACTCATTCGAGACAGCAGCGATTGCAAAAGCGCCTTCTTGACGTCCTCGCAGTTGGCATTTGCCAACGGAGCTGGCGTTCGCTCAAGAACAAACTTCAATTCCGGATGCGCGATGTATCCATTGTGCCAAGTGCGGGTCGAATTCGGTGAGCTTGAAGGCTTCACCAGATTAGATGACGTTCATGCCATATTGCGGCGGGTCGGCAGGGGTAAAGAATAAGCCTTGCACCAGCAGGCCGAGCGTCGGGCCAAACGCCGCAGGTCCCACACCGAACAATAGGAACAGCGTCGGGCCAGAATGAAGTGCACCTCAGGCACTCCAACCGGAGTGCGGAGGCCAATGAGATCCGCCCGCTGGTCGAGACGAATTTTGGCGGCATCTCTGCGCAGCCATCGATCCCAGAGGAACGCCTGCGGCCGCAGGAACCGACGCCGGCCGCGCCGCGGACCGTGACGCTGGCCGATCCCCGCGTCGAGCAGCCAGCCTTGCACCGATATTATCTCGTGCCCTCCGCTCGCACCGCGGCCGCCGGCGAGAGTCCAGTGCTTGAAGTGCTCGAGCAATTGATTGGAGGTGGCGTCAACTCATATCTCTATCGCGCGCTGGTAATCGACAAGCAGCTTACGATCGGTGCCACGGCGAGCTACCAGCCTACCGCGCTCGATTCCTCGCGGTTCGTGATTTCTGCCATACCAAACCCCTGCGTGAAGTTCGGCCAGATTGAGCGCGCCATCGACGAGGTGATCGCCAACATTGCGCACAATCCCGCGCGCATCGAGGATATCGAGCGGGTCAAGACGCGGCTGATCGCGCGAGCAATCTACGCTCAGGACAATCAGGAAGCGCTCGCGAACCGGTATGGCCGCGGGCTCAGCACGGGCCTGTGCATCGACGATATTCGAGGCTGCTCGGACGGCATCCGCGCCGTCGGTGCCCAGCAGGTGCGCGAGGCCGCGCGGAAATGGCTCGACAAAAGACGCTCGGTGACCGGCTATCTCATCAAAGAGCCAACGCCAAAACACGAGGAGAAGCGATAGTGACCTGTTTTTGCACACGGAGGGGGTCCTCCTCGGCGGCGCGTCGCTCTCAATCGCGATGCTCGCCTCGCTAAATTCGCTTGCCACCACCAGGACGCTTGCCGCGACCAAGATCAAGCGCCTGGTCTCGTCTTGTGGTATCGAAGCCTGGTTCTTGCAAGATCCCACTGTCCCGTTGATTGCGATGGAATATGCCTTCGGCGGTGGCGCGACCCAGGACCCAAGCGGCAAGCCCGGCGTCGGCAACATGGTTGCTGGCTTGCTCGATGAAGGCTCCGGCGATCTCGGCCTTAAGACCTTTCATGAACGGCTCGACCGTCGAGCCATTAAGCTGAGCTTGGAGCGACCCACGATCACTTCCGCGGTGCCCTGCGCACGCTCGAGGACCACAGGGACGAGGCCTTCGACCTTTTACGGATGGCGCTAACCTCGCCCCGTTTCGACGCGGCCGACGTCGAGCGGATCCGTGCCGGCGTGCTCTGTCGCCTTCGGCATCAATCGACCGATCCTTCATCGCTCGCCAATCGCAAGTTACTCGAAGTCGCCTTTGGCGATCATCCTTATGCTCGCCCGGCTGCAGGCTCGATCGAAAGCGTGTCGAAGATCGAGGTCCCGGATCTCAAGCGCGATGTCCGACACGTGATGGCAAAAGACACGCTCAAGATCGCGGTGGTCGGCAATGTCGATCCAGAGGTTCTCTGTATACTACTCGACAAGACCTTTGGAGGCCTTCCCGCCAGGGCGGAGTTGGCGTCGGTCCCCGACGTGGTCGCGGCAAGACCACCGCAGCGCGTCAATATTCCGTTCGATGTGCCACAGACAGTTGTGAGTTTCGGCGGTCCAGCGGTCCGCCGCAGCGAGCCCGATTTCATGGCCGCCTATATTGTCAACCACATCCTCGGCGATGCCGGTCTGACGTCGCGGTTGTTCCGCGAAGTCCGAGAGAAGCGCGGGCTGGCCTATTTCGTCCGTGAGCACCTAGTCTGGATGGATCGTTCGGCCATGTTTGTCGGCAATAGCGGGACCAGCGCCGATCACGCCCGTGAGACTGTCGAAGAAATCGAGAAGCAAGTCCGCCACATCGCCGAGCAAGGCCCGACCCAGCAGGAACTCGACAATGCAAAGTCCTACCTGAAGGGCTCGCAGATGCTGGCCCTCAACACATCATCAAAGCTGGCGCAAACGCTGTTGCAGTATCAGCTTGACAAGCTGCCGATCGACTATTTCGAAAAGCATGAAGCCGTCGTCGATGCGGTCACGTTGGAGGATGCCAAGAGAGTCGCGCAGCGGCTGTGGGGCTAAGGTCTTACTCACCATTCTCGTCGGCCGCTCCCCAGGGGACGCAGCCCAGTTAACCACCATGCCATCAGCGACCACGTCATCGCCAGGTGCCGAGCTAGACTAGACACCACAACCACAATACCGAGGAAACCAAATTAGCCTTTAGCAAACCTAAGCCGCTTAGCCCGTCTTATTCGTCAGAGGGCGCCTGAGAGGCTGGCGAGCGTGGTGTAAAGCGCTGATGCGGCGTAGGATTCGGTTGCAAAGCCAACCCCATCACCTTCAGCCGCGAACACCACGCCCGCCATGACCGATGATACGATTCCGCCCTTCTCGTTTCCAGCTGTTCACGCCAAGAAAGTCACGGCTGCCTTCGATGGCGGTCGGCTGACCTCGAACGGGGGCGTGATGCTTCTGGCGATGGCCGAGCGGCGTCTCGGCTTGGCCGACAATTTGGCCCGGGTGTTCCCGGATCGGCGCGATCCGACGCGGGTCGTGCACAGCCTTGTCGATATGTTCCGCGCGCGCATGTTCGCGATCTGCTGCGGCTACGAGGACGCCGACGACCTCGATCATCTGCGGT
>NZ_AUGA01000109.1:0-11481 GCF_000426785.1 Bradyrhizobium sp. th-b2 | reverse complement strand
CTCAGGTTTCCTGGTGGCCCATCCCGTACCTTTGCCCTGCTCTGAGACCCCGGCCGAACCGGTAAGCCTGACCATAGCGGCTTTCCCAGTGCTGCCCCCGGATCCAACACGGCGAAGGCTTCAGCACGACCATGATTTCGAGGCTGCCACAGGGCTTCAGTACCCGCTGTCTACGCTTCACGAATGACGTTGCCGTCACCCATGCAAGACTCGCTTCCGGCTGGCGGGCTCCGCCTTTGCCGCGAGGGCGTCGAACCCTCTGGGTCACGTTGAAAGGTTTCAGGTCACATTCTTCCTCCTTTCCAGGACTTATCCTGACGCAAGTTGGGCTCACGCCAGACGCAAGTTCTATGAGGTGCAGCAGGCTACCCGCTCGCCTGTCGCGGCAGAAGCGCTGCGGCGCATCGCCGAGTTCTACGCGATCGAGAATGCCATCCGCGGCCATGCCGCCGATGCACGACGGAGCGTGCGTCAATCCAGATCGCTGCCTCTGGTCACAGCGATGAAGGCTTGGCTTGAGCGGCAGCTTGCTCAAATCCCGCCCCGCGGCAGCCTCGCCGACGCTATCCGCTACTCCTTAAGCCGCTGGGAGGTTCTCTGCTGCTTCCTCGTTGATGGCCGCGTCGAACTCGACACCAACACCGTCGAGCGCGCAATCCGTCCCATCACGCTCGGCCGCAAAAACCACCTGTTTGCCGGATCCGACGGCGGCGCCGACCGCTGGGCAACCATCTGTTCCCTCATTACCACCGCCAAGCTCAACGACGTCGAGCCCTTCGCCTATCTCCAGGACGTGCTCGAGCGCATGTCCAACGGACATCCCATGAGCCAGCTCAACGAGCTTCTGCCCTGGAACTGGCGGCCAGCAACCGTTGTCAATTAATTCGACGTGTTAGAAATGGACGCTTACGGGAGCATCAGAAACGTTTCATTCCTGACACATTGTTTTGCCGCGTGCTAACGCAATCTGCTCGTTTCGCCTTCGCGGAAGACGTCTGACCTCACGATCGCGAGAATCCGCCTTGCGGAGTCAGAAGGCTCACTGGGTGTACCCTAAGGATCAAGAGATCGAGCCGAGAAAGCACTGGGTCCACCGCCAACACACTGAGGGTACGCAAAGTATATCGGCCGGGGCTAACTCTTTCCCGCAAAGCCATCTTCGGCTCGCTCACGACACCCACCAACGTCGGCTCGGCCGCTTTTCGTTCCATAATCGCCGTACCCGAATCTTTTGCCTTTTTTGGCTTCGGATTCCGCTACAACCTGAAGCCACCGCACCCTTCACGTACGCCAGAGGCTATCGTGAAACCAGTGAAACGCCGCCGCGGCCGACCGCCGGGAACAACCGTCACACCGCGAGACCTACGGGCCGACATCTGGATCGCCGTCTGGCTGCACCGGATCAGCGAAAGAATTCGGACCGGTCGAACGCCCTCTGTGAGGCAAGCTTGCCACGCGTTGACGAGTCGAGGCGGAATTATTTCCTTGGTCGGCGGAAACCGTGCTGCCTTGGCAGAGGACAATGCGCTGAGAAAGAAGCGGTGGCCGCGGTTTGGGATTGACGGCACCGGCCCCACCCCGCAGGCCTCGGGACCGCTATTCGCAAGCCACACGATAACGAACCCCGGCACGTTACAAGCCCGATATAGCGAGGCAGACCGACTGGCCAGATCCGACCGACGGGTGCGGCTGACCTGGATGAATATTGGTCGACACATGCTGGGGCGACCGGCGAAAAAAATCCCCACCGTCACTAGAGTGACGTGGCCGAGCAGGTGAGAACTTTTATTGCGAATTAACTGTACACTTCTTCGGATTTTTTGGCGCTAATGAGGTGCTTCGGCGAAACAGTCGGAGTACCCCAAGTGACTGCCACAAAGCAAAGTTTCACCAGCTCATCCCAAGGAACCTCGAAGGCTCGACGCAACGCGGCGAGCAATGCCGGCTTGATCGAGATTCAGATTCAATATCGAGCCGTCGGAGATCTCGTGCTGGATCCCCGCAATCCACGACAGCACTCTCAAAGGCAGGTCAATCAGATCGCGGACAGCATCCGCGAATTCGGATTTGTCATGCCGATCGTGGTCGACGACACAGGGCAGGTGGTGATCGGACACGGCCGGGTGCTCGCCGCCCGAAAGCTCGGAATGCCGCGCGTTCCGGTTGTCGAGATCAAACATCTGTCGCAGGCGCAGCTAAAGGCGCTTCGGATCGCGGATAATCGACTGGCGCAGCATGCCCACTGGGACGAGCGGCTGCTCGGCGAGAGCTTTCTGGAATTGAAGGAACTCGATCTTGACTTCGATCTTGGGGTCACCGGTTTCAGCTTGCCCGAAATCGATCTGGTGATCCAGAAGAAGCACGAGGAAGGAGTTACCGTCGAACCCAGCGATGACGCCGATGCGGTTAGCGGGGTGCCGGTTTGCCGGCCAGGCGATACCTGGCAACTTGGAGACCATCGCCTCCATTGTGGCGACGCGACCTCCGAGGCTGCCTTTGAGAACCTGATGCCTGAAGGGCGCGCGCATGTGGTGTTTATCGATCCGCCGTACAATGTTCCCATTGACGGTCACGCCTCCGGGAAGGGAAAGATCCGCCATCGCGAGTTCGCCCAAGGCTCCGGCGAGCTCAGCAAGGAGGCGTTTACCCGCTTTTTGACGCTTGGTTGCACGCTGCTTGCAAAATACAGCGAAAGTGGCGCGATCCACTTTGTCTGCATGGACTGGCGGCACGCTGACGAGCTGCTCGCAGCCGGCGGCGGGGTCTATTCCGAGCTGAAGAACATCGTGGTCTGGGTAAAGAGTAACGCGGGCATGGGATCGCTCTACCGCTCCCAGCACGAGTTGGTCTTTGTCTTCAAGTCCGGCGCCGGGCGACACACCAACAATATCGAGCTCGGCAAACACGGACGCAACCGCACCAACGTGTGGCACTACGACGGCGCGAGCACACAGGCGCGAAAGGGCAACAACATGCTCGAGCTGCATCCGACCACCAAGCCGGTGCAGCTGGTCATGGATGCGCTGCTCGATTGTTCCAACCGGAGCGAGACCGTGCTCGACTCGTTTTTGGGGAGCGGAACGACCCTGCTGGCGGCTGAGCGAACCGGCCGCAAATGTCGCGGGATCGAACTCGATCCGCTCTACGTCGATACCGCGATCCGGCGTTGGCAAAATCTGACTGGCCGGGATGCCATCCGTATTTCGGACGGCAAGGCCTTCCGCGAAATCGAGGCCGAGATAGGGCAGAACGATGAGCAGATATCCGAACAAGCCCTATGAGGTCGGATACGGCAAGCCGCCGGTCGCCACCCGATTTCAGAAGGGCCAATCCGGGAATCCGAGCGGCAAGCCGAAAAAGGTCCGCCAGCCTTTCGACCCCGGACGGGTCCTGGAGGCGATCGACAACGAGGAGATCACTGTGACTGACAACGGCAAGCGCAAGCGGATGACAAAAGCTGAAATCCAGTTTCGCCAGTTGTTCGTGAAAGCGATCCGAGGAGATATGAAAGCGGCCCGACTCATCGCCAAAATGGCTGCCGACTACTTCGCGCCTGAGGCCCGAGGCGCCATAGAGTACGAGTTTATCGGTATGACTGAAGCAACACGGCGCTTCGGACCCCACTGGCAGCGGCGCATCGCCGAGCTGAATGCGGCGGCGGGATATCCGAGATGACAACTGGGTATCGGAATCCACCGAGGGGAGGTCGGTTCAAGAAGGGCCAGTCGGGTAACCCCAAGGGCCGGCCACGGCAAGCACGCCAGACGTCGCCCGCCCATCTGTTCCGCAAGGTCGCAAATGAAGATGTCGCGATCGAACTCGACGGTGATCAAGTGATGATGACGCGTTGGGAAGCACTTCTGCGCCAGATCCACACGCTGGCTCTTAACAAGGATGCCGGAGCTGCGCGATTGCTGCATCAGATACGAAAGCAATATCCGGGAAGTGCCGCGCCCGCCGATAAGTTCATTATGGTCCTCAGCGACCACGATATGAAGCTTTGAGTAATGCAAAGCGGCAGGAATAGCCGAGGAGATGTAGATGTGGTTCATGGGCCACCAGCTGGCCGGCGTTCATGGCATCGATGGGAATTTCCTGTCTATCGAAGTCGGGATCGTCGAGGCCATTAGTCCGGGGCGCGGATTTGTTTGGGCCGAGACCGGACGATCAGCAGAACAACGAAATGCAGGGCGGCGAGCGCCAGCGAGATCAGCCTGACCGCAAACACTGTCTCTGCGCGAATCCTAAAGATTGCCTGCGCCGCGCGCTCCGCCGCGACCGAGAACGACAAAGCTTGAACAGCCCACGGGAGACAGACCCATGAGATAAACGCCGACCAGATAGCCAAGATACCTAACCGCCAGCCGCAAAAGCGCGCTCATTGTCGGAGCCACGTTAGTGGTGATCATCTATTTCGATGCTCGCGCCGAGCGCAGAGGCCGGCATTAAGTCCGCCTCACCTCTTTCCACTCCTGGCCGCGCGCTGCTGCGTGTTGTTGATGTGCGTCTGAAGGCAAAGGCGCGAGGCCATAGTCCCCGCCCTGCTCTATCACCCTAGTCACCGGCGACGCCGACGCGCAGCGACAGACCCGTCCTGATCTCCACGTCAATTTTGAACGCCTCCCAAGTGATGTTGCCGTCTTGTCCCGGACGGTGTCCGATCTCCAACATTTGACGAATCGCAGCTCGGCGTTTTTCGGTCATTGATTGCTCGCCGAGCCAGTGGTCTCCGAAGAGTGCTCGACCGACGCGCTCGATCGCATTATCGAGTTCCTGCTTGGACATAACATCACCGTCGCACCGCCGAGGGATCACGCGCGGCGAGCTGTTGGCGGTGAAGCAACAGCGACGGCTGGCCTGCCGGCTCCGCGCGACAGGCAGGTTGCACGCATCGCCGGACGCGCGCAACCAGGGTGTGGAAAACTACCGGCCTAGTCGCCGGCGGTGGCTCGTGAGGCGGGCACGTGTACGCTTTCGGTGCGACCGTCGTCGACGTTTCATGGACGCCCTCCAATCGAAGGCGCCGATAGCTTTCCACGAGATCGTCGAAGATCGTCTCGATGGTCCCTTCAGCCGCGAGCTCACGAGTGGTGAAAGCCTTCAGGTGCTACATGAACTGCGATATCAGATACGAAAGCAATATCCGGGACGTGCCGCGCCCGGCGATAAGGTCATCAAGGTTCTCAGTGACGAGGATATGAAGCTTTGAGCATGGCGGTTATTCGATCCACGCGGCGGCCACCAAATCGATCGCAGGCGTTCATTCTGGAGAAGACGAACATCGATCGGTCGGTCCGCAGGGGTAGGCGTTGTAGCCATCGACCTGCAGGACGCCCTTGAAGCCGGCAAGATGAACGGCCGCTCGGCCTTGCGGTCGGGTGCATGGACACAGGCGATGCCGGGCGGATCTAGGCCGCCGCAGGGCCGGTGGCCCAGAGTTGGCCGGTCTTGGTGCGCCCTCGACCGGGATCGAGCACCGGCACCGTCGTCGCGTCCGCGAACAGCTTGGATATCGCGTGAAGCACCGTGAGAAGACGCTCATGCAGCGGGCGCAGAAGGAAGACAGCATGGCCAACCCAGTCCGCCAGTGTCGATCGATCGAGAACGATGCCCTGGCGGGCATAGATCTGGGCCTGCCGGTCGAGCGGCGGGTGATCGGCATATTTGGACTCCAGAACCTGGGCGACGGTTGCTTCGGTCGGCAGTCCGCCCTCCGGGTCGGGGCCGGCGCCTGCATGACGCCGTCCTCGCGAGCACGGCAGGCGCATTTTGGGTAACGAGGAGATCCGGAACTGCGCCGGGACCAGGTCCAGCCGCTCGCTTCTATCCTCGCCGATCCGATGTAACTCGCCCTGGCAGCCAGGACAGAACGAACCAAGTAATGCCCGCCGGTCATACCGGCGGGCCTCGCTCGAATAGGCATCCAACCAACTAGCTAAAACTGAACATGCTGGCGTTGAGATCGCCCGGGGCTTTTCCGATCAACCAAACGGCACTTCCGGCCGCGTCGGTAATGATCGTGGTGTTGATGCCTGCAGAATAGAACGAAGCGGCCTGCACGTCGGCAAAGGAGTGCAGCGATGTTCCGGCGAAGTTCACGATGTCGTTCACACCACCAGTGTTGAAATCCTGGATCACCATGACTTCGGGGACAGTGTCGCTGATAGAGAAAATATCCGATCCACCGCCGCCCCAGGCATAGTCCACGCCACCTCCGCCGCTGATCACATCGCTGCCGGAGCCCATCAGGAAGACATCGGTGCTGACACCGCCGGTTACGGTGTCGCCGCCATTGGAGCCGTACACGTAATTTTGGCCGGAGCCACCGCTGATGACGTTGCCGTCAGTTTCGCCAGATGAGATAAAGATGTTAATGCCTGAACCGCCGTACATGCTGTCGACGCCGGCGCCCCCGTAGAAGTAGTTGGTTCCAGCTCCGCCGATCAACACATCGCTGCCGGCTTCGCCAAACATGACATTGACATCCGTTGGAGACGTGCCGCCGTTGCCGTACAGGATGTCGTTGCCATCCCCGCCGAAAAGATAGTTGAACCCGCTATCGCCAACCAGAACATCATCGCCGCCGCCTCCGATCAGCACGTCAGTGCCCGCGCCGCCATACGCGGTATCGTTGCCGCCGTAGAGATAGGCGTAGTCGTTGCCGTTCCCGCCGAAAACCTGGTCGTTCCCGCTGCCCATGACGGACACGTCGTTACCATCACCGTCATAGGCGAGATCGCTACCGCCATATCCCCAGATGCCGTCGTTACCCGCGCCAGCGTCAAATAATTCGTTGTTCGTGCTTCCTACCAATATATCGCTCGCGCTTGTTCCCAAGACTTGTTGGAACGTGCCAGCGGCGCTGGATGTAGAAGACGCCAAGCCTAAAATGAAAAGGCCGGAATCGTAAATGCCGTCACCAGTATCGGCCACGCCGAGGCTGATGACGTTGTCGCCGAAATGCACTGGAACGAATACGGTCTGCGCATTGACAAGGCCGTCATATTCGATCGCCAGCGCACCCGACTGGTTGTTGATGAAATTGTTCAGGTTGATGTTTGTCTGGGTGACGCTGAGCGGTTGATTTGCCTGGCCATTGATCAACGCATAGTTGACGCCGTTTTCCCAAACGGCACCGATATCGACAAATGATGTGTTGGAGAATTCCGGATATTCATCCGAACCAAACGCGACGTTGAACCTGATCGATTGAACGTTCGGGTCGGTGACATTGATATGCAGCGTTATGACGCTGGCATCGTTTGTTGAACCAGCACCTGGGAAGGCATTCTGTGCGAATGTAGTCAGGCTTGAGTTGCCTGGAAGGCCAAGATCGACGCCGTAGCTGGACGAAGTGTTGGTCCGCGGCGGCGTGCCGTTGCCGGACGTGAGCAGGATGCCCTTGCCGAAATTCACGCTCCCGCTGAGGTTCAAGGAATCGAACGTCGATGTTGATGCGGTACCACCGACATAATCGATGCTTGAAATACTGATCCCACTCAACCCACCGGCCGTTAGCGTGTTAAGATAGTTGAGGAGGGTGGTCTTGCCAGTCAGTGATGTGCCATCGACTGCAGTAAGTGTATTAAGCGCCATTGTAAAAATCCTTCAAAAAAAAGGTTTTCTCGAAATAATAAAACATAAAATGAAACATAAATTGCGCATGGAGTCAAGGTGGCTCAACCTCAGCGAGCGTCCCAGTTGGGACGGCCCGATTTCGTTTACGCCGGATTTCTTCGCTATGACCCTACCCCAGTGCAATCGCACCGTGCTCTCTGTTCTGCTCGAGCGGGCTCCGCCACAGGACAATCAGGATCTGGGCTGAACAGTCGCCATTGGAGACAAGGACGAGCTCAAGCGGCCGGAGCGACGGCGCGGTCCGGCATCGCTACGTCATGGCATTCTCGGCAGCAGCCAAACGCGGAAAGACTTACGATAGCATTTTCGCAGCGCATTCTCTCGACCTTTGGAATTGGACCCTCGACAAGTCAATTGTCAGGGAGCATGGCCTGCGGCCCGTCTTGTGGCCGTCAGAACGCGGACTAAATCTCATTTATTCTGTTCGAGACGGCGACACGTCGTTCTTCTTGTTGGAGGCGATCTCGAATGACGGCATCTCTTGGACGGCTGGCCGGTCTGTCTATAGTGTTCATGGAAAAGTCGGCGAGCGCGGCTTTTATACGTCCGCACGCATTATGATCGGAGGCAAAGAATTCTTTGTACTCGACGCAAAGTCAGCTCCTCAGCGGCTAGAGTGGCAGCTACTGTGCAGAGCCAAGGATGGCCGGTTGGTCCCCGCGACAGCAAAGCCGCTTTGGCTTTCCGGCCTGACCCGAGGATCATGGGATGAGTACAGGTATGGACCGATGTTTCTAGAAGCGAACGGAACGCACTTGGCATTCTACAATGGCATTCCTTTAGAACCGAACGGAAGTGGCCAAATAGGTATGGCCCAAGTGAACGATCACGCACTTGCTTCAGTCAAGTTCGATCCATGGTGCAACTGAAAATATCGCGGATAGCGCATAGCTCACGAAGTTCAGTCGAGAGAGAGTTCAACGTCGAGGCGGTGTTGGCCCTCTATGCCTCGCTGCAAGAACGCTCGGTTTTGTCGGAAGCCCAGTTGTTTCTGCGCGCGCCCTCCTGCTCCTGCTGGCCCGGATGACACGCTTCCGCTTTGCAAAGGCTGTGCTTTCGTAACGCGCAAGGCCGCGAATTCGCTTTGCTAGCGCCGTGTTCGGAGCCAACAGGAATGCGGCGAGCAATTCGTAACGAGCCGTCCGCACGCGGGCGAGCTCCTGCTGGGCGCTCACGATGACCGCCTGCTCGAGCGCCGGCCCTTCTTGCTCCAATCGATTGAGAATTGCGTGCGTTAGCGCGTTAACCCCCGTGCTCTCATACGCCTTCGACCGCGACAGGCCGTGACGGAGCGCATTCCGGCTTGACCGGGCCTTTCCCTGGTCTGTCTTCGGGCCCGTGCTGTGCTTGGCATTTCTCCGATTGGCTTCGATTTGTCTGTTTGACGCCATATTCTCCCCTTGCCCGTTCACGTCCATCACCTCGCTCCAATCCTCTATCTGCATCAAGCTTTGCGCCCAAAAGAGCAAGATTGTTGCTGCAGAAAGGACTGGCATTCCCACGCCACTGGAGCGTTACTGAGTCGGCCGGGCATCAAAACGGCCTCGATCTCTCACCTCGCATCCCGCGGGGTTTGGGCAGTGCGGCAACCATCGCCGCGCTGTTCACATTAGGAGAGTCCGGTGCGTGCTGTTCAGACCGGTGGCATCACAGAGCCACAATTCCAACTCGTCAAATTCAACCCGGCCGATCGCCGTCATTTTATCGGCGGCTCAGATGCGCGTGTCATCATGGGCCAGGATGCGGCGGACCTTAAGCGGCTGTGGCAGGAGAAGCGCGGTGAGATCGCGCCGGAAGATCTCTCCAACAATCTGGTCGCGCAACTCGGCAGCATCACCGAAGAGTTGAACCGCTCTTGGTACCAGCGCCAAAGCGGGCACACCATTGCGGACGTCCAGAAGCGGGTGCGGCATCCCGTCCATCGCTGGATGGCGGCAACCTTGGACGGCATCGTCGAGCCGACCGGCGCGGTGTTCGAAGCCAAATTCATGCTGCCCTGGGCCTTCACCGAGGAGACCGCGGCCGCAAAGCACATGGCACAGTTGCAGCACAACATGTGGGTGATCGCGGCGCGCTCGGCCGTGCTGTCGGTGATCACCGGTGGCGGCAAATGGGTTGAGATCAAGGTTCATGCCGACCCGCTCTACCAACACCTCTTGCTCACCGCTGAGAAGAAGTTCTGGCGTTGCGTCCAGACCGGTGAGCCGCCGGCCCTGTTCGATGCGGAGCCACCGCGGCCGCGGCTGGAGGCCGTCAAGGTCATCGATATGAACGGGTCCAATCACTGGGCCGAGTTGGCCGCAACCTATCTGCGCACCCGGGTCGCCCATGGCGACCATGAACTGGCGAAAGCCGATCTGAAGACGCTCGTCCCTGAGGACGCCAAAGAGGCGACCGGCCACGGCGTGCGCGCCAAGCGCTCCAAATCCGGCGCCATCAGCTTCGATGCCATCGAGACGGAGAGCGTCGATGCATCGGGCCAGTGAGCATATCGGCGCCATCGCGGCCGCGCTCGCCAAAGCGCAGGCCGAACTGACCAACCCGGAAAAGACCCTGACAGCGATCATCCGCTCGCCGTTCCTCCGCGATGACGATCGGACCTTCCGCTACGCCTCGCTCGCGAGCGGCCTCGACATCGTCCGCAAAACCCTAAGCCAGCAGGAGATCGCCACCGTCCAGACCACCCGCCTGGAGGCGGCCACCGGGCAGATTCATCTGACCACCCTGCTCGCCCATTCCTCCGGGGAATGGATCTCCTCCGACCTTCCGGTCTGCGCCGCCAAGGACACCGAGGCGCCGCACCGGATGGGCGCCGCCCTAACGTATGCCCGTCGCTACGCGCTGTTCGCCCTGGTTGGCATCGCCGGCGAGGACGATCTCGACGCGCCCGACGCGGTGGCCGGCCCGTCGGCTGCCGAGCCCCAAAGCGTTCCCGGATCGAAGGCCAAGCCCGCCAAGGGCGTCTTCACCCGCCAGGCGGTGCTGGGCCGCGTGCAATCCGCCGACTTCTGCGTGCGGCTGCTCCGCGAGCTTGAGACCGCAAATTCCCCAGAGGCCCTGCTGGCATGGGCCAAGGCGAGCCTGCCGCTCAAGAACACCCTCATCGAAGACGACGCCCGGCGCGTGGAGGCCGCCTTCGAGCGGCGGCTCGAGACCGCGCCGCCCGCGGCCAACGGGGCAGCGGGCGAGCCGTCCGCATCGGTGTTGCCGGCCCCTGCCCCCCAGCCTCGGCCGGACGCCACGACAGACGCCGGGGCTGGCCAAGATCAAGCCCTCCCCGACGCCCCCGATGCCGGGCCCGCGTTCCCCAAGGAGAGCCCCCGCAAGCGCAGCAAGGCGCATCTCCTTTTCGTCCGGGGACAGCCCTGTCTCGTCTGCAAACAGATCCCGACCGACGCCCACCACCTGAAGTTCGCGCAGCTGCGGGCGCTGGGCCGCAAGGTCAGCGACGAGTTCACCGTGCCGCTCTGCCGCACCCACCACCAAGATCGTATCCGTCCGAGGGCGGCCGTCTTGCGAGTTTTTCCGATCTGTAGCTGACTGTCCTTATGGACGGACATAAGGACAGTGCGGTGCTGAGCCGCATGGATTTGGTGGAGACCGGTCGGCGGCGACGCTGGACGCGTGCGGAGAAGCTCAGAATCGTAGAGGAGAGCTTCTCGGGGCCACGACTGGTGTCGGCGACGGCTCGCCGGTATGGGATATCACGTCAGCTTCTGCTGAGCTGGCGCAAGGCTTGGACCTGTCATGATCCGGCCGAAGAGGATTCGATCGGCCCGACATTCGTCCCTGCGATAGTTGCGGCAAGTACGCCGCCAACGACGGAAGCTGTCGAGACAGGTC
>NZ_AUGA01000108.1:0-11742 GCF_000426785.1 Bradyrhizobium sp. th-b2 | reverse complement strand
AAGTTTTCGGAGGTGTTCATGGCCTATCTGCTGACCCGCAACAGCCGGATTGAAGAGGACCTGATCGACCAGCTCTTCAACTCCAGTGAAAAGCGGTTGGCGCGCCTGCTGCTCCTGCTGGCGAATTTCGGCAAGGAGGGCAGCCCTCAACCGATCAGTCCAAATATCAGCCAGGAGACATTGGCCGAAATGATTGGAACGACGCGATCCCGCGTCAGCTTCTTCATGAACAGATTCCGCAAGCTCGGCTTCATCAGCTACAACGGAAAAATCGAGGTCAACAGTTCATTGCTGAACGCGGTCTTGTACGACAAGCCCGAGATCAAGCGCGAATTGTAAAACGATAAAATTGCGCTCAAGCGTCGCGGGCCAACGCCAACCGCCGCGTCGTTGGGGGCGACTAAACTCTTCAGAGCCAATTGCATGGACGCGCCGGGCATCGCACCGGCCCTTCCTGTACCTGGACAAGGGCACACCTGCTGAATATGGCGCCGCCCTCAAGCACACCATCGCGCAAGGCTGGCTGGAGATCCACAAGAGCGGGACGTACGTGAAGATTCTCCCGGCCGGAAACGACCTGTTCGCCTGAAAAGAAAAAGGACCGCGTCACGCGAATGAGGATCCTTTTCAGGTTCAGCCCCTCGATGGGGCCTCAACGCGCAAGGTGCTTTAAAGGTGGGTTATGAGCAACGTTCCTCGGGATATTCAAAGAAAATTCGAACGGCGGTGGGCCGCCAGATTTGCGCGGCCAGTAGAAGCGCGCCGGCCCGAAAGGCATCAATCTAAAAAGCCGGATCAGCCCCTCGCCGCTCCCCCCAAAACCCACAGAAAAACCCGCCGAATTGAACCGGCGGCCTTGAGGCGTGCGAGCCCGGGACCGTAAGCCGCACCGTTGTACCGCTCGCCAGCTGGCAGCTGTTAGTCGAGCGGTCGAGAAAGCGCCGCAGATGAAACTTCTTCGCGTTCGCCACTCGGCCTTACTCTTTCCGTTCGGGATGTAGCTAGCGCTTCTCGACTTCGTACTGCTCAATCAAAAGCGCGAGGCCGTCTAGGGTCAGTTAATCCGTAATCCGCATCCTGAGTGAACGGTAGTGCGCGATCTTCTCGTCCAACTCCGCGCACTTGTTGCACATAGGCGGACTTCCAAACTGATACCGATAATGAAAAACCAACTCAATTTGAGTTAGTTCCGCCATTGACCCGCGCAACCGATTACCTGGTTGACCCGTAACTTGGGTGTCGGCCCATTCTTCCCGTTCCCTCAGAGGACTGTCGTAAGTCTGATGTCAGCCAGAGATGTTAGATACGGAACTCCCGACTAGTGAAGGATTTCATCTTTAGGACAGCGGCACTAACTTGATCAGCACCGTCGCCGGTGCCACATCAAACCCCATCGGGGATACGTCGGCCCCGACATACAGGCAACGCATCGACTGCCTCATGCGATGACGCATCCACTGCTCATTCAATGAAGGTTGTGCGTCCTGTGGGTGGCAGGCTTGGGCTACGTTCGAGCACCGCTCGGCGCAGCAAACCTCCACGCAAACGCAACGCAACGGCACAAGCCGCTGAGGGAAACCTTGGCGGCTTTTGCGTGTGGCCAGATTGGACTAGCGAGCAGAGAGGTTATCGGAGCGCGCGCACGTAACCGATCATCTCTTCGGTATCATCAGTGTCTTTGAAGAGTGTCCTCAGCAGCCGCCACAATTCGCGGTGCCCGGCTGTTTGGCCACCTTGCTTGAGATAGTCCGCGATATCCATTGCGGCGGTTTGCATGTCAATCGTACCGGTGACGCGTGCGTCGAAATCCGCCACCTCGCGCTCGACATACAAGCTTTTGGTGTCCGTATCGAAGACCAGCGCGCACCGATCCGCGTGGGTGACCTCAGGGCCTCTAACTTGACGGTACAACTCGCGTCTTAGGAGGGCCATGTTCAACTCCTGACGATGATGGTTTCCGACGGCAAGCAAAGCTTTTTCAGCTCAACTGGGCTGCGACGACCTCACTGCGCCACGTTCGGTCTTAGCTTCTTGGTGTGGAACTCAGCTTGATCGGCATCTTCTTCGGCCAGTAACTCGCGGAGCGTGGCGACCTTCCGCGCATGGTCTCGATGGCCAAGAGTGCTTTTGAAGTTAAAATCCGACATGGCTCACTCCTTCGATAGAGCCAGCTTCGATTTATGCTGCACCTCGGAAAAGCAAATAGCGAGTCAAAATGTCGGCTAGTCAAAACAGTCCAACATCGGGCCCGCGCCTCGTTAGGAAGTCCCGTCAACTAGCCAGGCGCGCGCCCGGCCTTTGCGATGTCCGTTGACAGCGACCTTACTTCGCGGTGGACGACGACCCTTTTGTTGATTCATTTCGTGAAGAGCACGAGCAAAAAAGTCGCGGGCTACCGCATCTAAGCGTGTCGTGATTTGTTCGCTGGACTCCACAGTTGTGACGCCTTCTTCAATTCCTTCGGCTTCGCGAATGTAATCCATAGATAGTTCACGCAAGCGCTGGACTTCAGCGTCATCGAGCAAGGGTGCGATTTGTGCCAAGAGGTGCTGTGCACGCGCGCGTGCGCGTTCGTTTCGAGTGCCATCCATGATAGCATCCAAGGGAGATGCAGTTTTTGAGTTTTCTGATCAGTTCCCCGGGTCCGAACAGAGGCCGTTGAGATCGGCTCGCAAGATCAAGTAAGCTAAACGCGGGCTATTGTGTCTGGTTCCGGACATTGCGGATTCTTTCGAAAGGAACAGCGGTTCTGCTGCGCTCAAGCGAGGTCGCGCAATTTGACCGCTGGCCTCCATGAGGTAATCCGACGCAGTTGATCTTTCGCAAGCACCCGGTGCCCCTACCAGTGATAGTCGTTTTTCAAGTCGCTTATCGCGTTGTCCAGTTGAGGCTTTGCGGGTAGTCCGAAGTCCGCGAGATCAATCCGAGGCGTGATCCGTCAGTGTGGGAAGACATTTCGACCGCGCCGTTTGATCGCGAACTTGAGCTAGCGGTGGTAGAACGCGACTCCCTGCATGCATTAGTGTTTGCTTGCCGTCGTATCTTTTGTGGCTGGATCAACGCGCAAACCAATCAGCGCGTCACCATCAACCCGACGCACTGGCGTCCTTGGGCCGAAAACCAGTAACTCTCACTTTCCTTGGTAGTCTCGCTAGCCCGCAATCAATTTAGCCTCTTCCCCTGCGAGCAGCCGTTTGAGCGTTTCCCGCTTGGCCGGATTCGACAGTAATGCTCCAACATCTTGTTTGCCGTGCCCCTTAATAAGCCTTGCGTTGTGTCGGGAACCAGACACTATGGCCGCTTGGGGCCCAGACCTTACCCTCTGTTGGGAGATCGGAATGAATTCCTTCTTCCACGACGAAAACGTAGCGCTTTACCGCAAGCTGATCGCGGAAAACGAAAGCAATCCGTCACGGGATGAGAACCGGCATGCAATGCTGCTGACGTTGCTTGCCGAGGAAACGGCGAAAGCGAAGCAGTTACCACGCTTGCCTGACGCATGGTGAGCCGCGCCCGATGCGTGGACATCTGGGTCGCTGGCACGATGGGCCGATAGATTGATTTATCTCAAGGCCGTATCCGAAACGCGGGCCCAGCTTTACCTTCGGAAGGCAGCGATAGGTCAAGACAATCGGGAGTGAAGCATGTACCGGCATATTCTCATTCCGACAGATGGGTCGGAACTTGCGGAGCATGGGGTGGCGCATGGGTTGGCGCTGGCGAAATCCCTTGGAACAAAAGTATCTGTAATCTTCGTTGTGGAGCCGCTTTCAGAAATGAGAAGAGGGTCTCCGTTCCTTGAAACACTCGCAAAATATGCTGAGCTGCGCCAGGAACAGGCCACGAGCGTGTTGGATCGCGCGGCAAATGCGGCCAAGGAGGCTGGTGTTTCCTGCAAGACAATTCAAGTAGAGAACGGACAACCCCATCAAGCCATTATCGCAGCAGCCGAGGACAGAGGCTGCGATCTCATTGTTATGTCATCGCATGGGCGCAGCGGACTTTCCGCGCTACTAATCGGCAGTGTGACAAACAAGGTGCTGACGCACGCGAAAATCCCCGTATTGGTTTGTCAATGAATGTGCAGCAGACCGCTCGATGGGCCAAATAAACGCGCCGGAGATAATGCCCGGTAGTGGGATGTCACGGCCTGCCCCGCTGCTTGATGGCCCACAGCCGGTAGGCTTCGTTCTCGTAGGGTCGTCGCCGTCCCGCACTCCTTTCCGAAAGAAAGTGCAGTGTGAGGGGTGGCACTGGTCCCGTCCGTGCCGGGATAACGCCAAAGGTGCCGGGGCATCGAGGCACTTGCTCCTCGGCCCCGGCTGGCGGCGGTTACTTGTTTCGCGGCACTCGCCGTCTTGCCGCGCCAGAGCATCACCATGACAAGAGTCGTGATGGACACGCGCCCTGGAAACAGGGAGACGGGAAGGAGAATGATGACCCGCCTCGCCCTTTCGACTGCGAGCGTGGAAAGGATAAGCCCGCTCGCAGCTTCGCGACGCCAAACCAACACAAACGTCGCGAATTAGAATCATAGCGGCAGCAGTTGTCGTCGCTCGCTTAGAACCCCCGCGTCAGCCGATGCGCCTTACGTAGTTCGAGGTTGGTGGGATCGTTGAAGAAGCGGTCAAAGGCGGGCGCGGGACGTTCGCCCGTCTTCCGCGTCGCCTGCGCCTCGGCGTCGATCAGCTTCGTGAACTCAGCCTCGGTAACGCCGCCGAGCGACTCGCCATTGGCGATGAACAGCTTGGCCATGGCCATCAGGCCGCCGTGCTGCTTGACGATGGATTGGAGTTCGGTTGCGCGGTCCATAATAGGTTCGTCCTTTCGTTTGAAGGTTGCCATGTGCCTTGCCAGTTCGCGGCCATGGCGGGAGTGCAACAGGTAGTTAATCGCTTCCTGCCTGGACATGCTGTTTGGGGAAGCGGCGATGACGGCGGCGATCATCGCTTCAAGCTTCGGCGGCAACTGGCCTTGTTCGGTCTCGTCGGTCTCGTTGTCGGTGTTGTTCTCGTTGTCCTCTTCGTCGTGCTCGTCATCGTCAGGGTCGTTTGGCGGCGCGGCAAACTTCGCTTTGCGAAAGTCAATGGAGCCGAACAGCGCGCGCAGGCGCTTCTGGTGCGGCGTGCCGCCAGAGGCATATCTGCTCACGGCACCTTCGTTGCGAAAGCCGCTGCACGCCGCGCAGTTGCACAGAGGCTCGTCGTCGTAGCGTTTCGATATCACGACAGTGCCCGACACAGTCACCGGGATAAGCTTAGTGTACATCGAGTAGAATGCGGCCCGGTGCTTCTGTGCCCATTTGATAAACTGCGGTAGGCTGCCGATACCTTCGAAGCAAAGGGCGATGGCGTCCTTGGATTGACCCGAGAACTCAGCTGGCACCTGCTTGGGCATTCGTTTCGACGCCGAGCATCGCGTCATCGATCATCTGACTTAGCGGGTGTTGATCATTTGCCGCTTGCGTCGAGATGATGACGCCGAGACTTTCACGGCGCTTGCCCATCGCTGTGCGCAGATTGTTGAGCAGATCGGAATTCGGCGCTTGCGCGAATTCGTCGTAAATCCAGAGCGACGGCGCGAGCCCATGAGAGCGCTTAGCCGCTGGGGTGAGCTGCCTGCGTTTCTGATCGCGGCCATGATGATAGCATCGCTTATTCAGCCGCAGGTCACGGGCTGACGAGCTATGAACCATTCCGCGAAGCCCCGAATACCAGGCAAAGTGCTAAAGATAGTAGCAGGAGCAACTGTTCTGCTGGCGCTGTTGCTCATGGGTTTCATTTTTAGCGTGATATAGCGGTGCGCAGATCGTCTTGACCGATGGATGGTGGATGGACCAATAGCGGCCCGCTAGGCTTCAATGGGATTGCCGTCGGTACGCGAAGCGGCTGTAGTCGACGCCATGAACGACTACCCAACGAAGATCACGTTCGGCGAAATCGCGAAACCGGCGCGACGCGTATCGCTGTTTTCTGCAAGGACTTCCGCTGCTCGCACAACGTCGAGATGGACGCGGCGAGATGGCCAGACGAGATGCGTCTGTCCGATCTCGAGCCACAGTTTACTGCACGGTCGGTGGCAAGCGAGGCTCTATCATTCGTTCGGTAGACGCGCCGCAAAGGATGGGCACTGGCGGCTGACGGGGACGGCGGCGCTGCCCAAGTTTGCCGAAATAGCCAGCATGCCGGCTCATGCCATCTAAGGGGCAATCCGCGTGAGGTGAGCCTTGGTGGTGTCGTCCGGCAACGTCGGGCCTAGGCTCTCACGCCCTCTAATGGGTGTGCATGGCGTCGCAGGGGACGCCCCGCGGAGCCTAGAACAGCCGCTCTAGCGCGGTTGGTCCGGATTTTCTTGCCACGTCGTCGAGTGCTCAGAAATCCACTTGGTAGCGTCGTGCTCTGTAACAAAACCCTTGATGACTTCCGTTTCGCCATCGGGCCACAGAATATCGATCCTCCAGCCGGTGCCGGGATTTTTGCAAGCCATGAAAGCTGGTCGCTGCTCGATCATTGGGTGATTATGCCCCGACGGGACCCAGCTACAAGCCAGTGATCCTGCCCCACTTCCCTTTTTGACCTGCAATCCTATTGGGGTCTTAAATCCCGATCTCACGCCGATCCTTTCGTGGCCGGGAGTCAAGAAGATCCGGCAGCGGTGACAACTGGGGACGCGGCTCGGGACTTGGCTCGGTGCCCGGTTCGCCTTGGACATCGGCCCGACGCCGGCGGCTGATCACAAGGCCGATCAGGCCGACCACTACCAGCACGGCTCCTGCGAGCATAAGCCAGTGCGGTAGCCCCAACCAACCTATCGCGGACTTGATCGTATCCAATCTACTGCTTCACCTTGAGGCCTTCGCTTGGTAACCGAGCGATTAGCTGCGCACGAAAATTAGCGATATCTCGAAGTAGATCGTCGCGACCCGGAAGCTTGCGAGCGTTGGCTTCTAGCTTTACCGCCATTTCTTCCAGCTCCCGAAGGTCGGTCATCATTTCTTCGCCTTTAGCCCGATCTCGACCAACCGGCGGATGGGGCTCCGGGCGGCAAGAATTAAATATTGGCGCCGCTCAATAAGTCAGTATGAGCAGGCGCTGTACAATGGCGCCTAAGCAAACGAGCACCACCAACAACTTGAGAAGGTTCGCTAATCGGCCGTCCTGCGCAAACCTGTCGATTGCCCAGAAGCAGATGGCTCCCACGACAACTATTATCAGAACTCCGATCAGGACTGGAATTATCGCCATGGCTTCATTTTCCTTTTGCCTTCAACCCGATCTCCGAATAGTCGGCGGAACGAATGCCGATCACTGCTTCTCTGCGGTCGCGCTGACGCCGCTAGGCGGTGCAGGCGAGGATGATGGCGGTGGTGGAGCTTCCGCCGCGGGTGCCGCAGCAATACGTTCACCGGCCCAAATCTTGGTGCCTTTGACGGTGCCGACTAGTTTGCAACCCATAGGCGCTTGCGGCCCGACATGAACTTGCGGCCTTTTAGCCGCTTTAGCTGGCGCAGTTTGAGCAAAGGCGCTAGCTGCAAAGAGCAATGCGACAAGTCCGATTAGCGGCTTCATGATTCCTTCCCCCGCTGTCGAACGCGCGTTCACTTCCCATTCGCCTTCAGCCCCAATCTCCACCGCCGGTGCTTCATCGCAGCAACGATCGGAGGTAGATCGAGGCTAGCACAGACAACAGAAACGCAATTATTGCCGCCAAGAAGACCGGTGTCCCGGAAGGTGCCAACGCATCCCGAATCCACCGAAGAAACCTCATTTCACATTGCCCCTCAGCCCGAGCTCAACCAAGTGCAAGGGCGTCTCGCAACAGCCTAACACGTCGGTCCCTCAATAAAGAACGTCAGTCACCAACCACAGGTAACCTGGAGTTTTTCTGTGGATTGTGCGGCCTCTTGTCCCGCGCCTTTTTTGACTTCTTAGTCTCGGCGATGAGACGATCGGGGCTGCTCTCAAGCTGCTGCATCAGTTTTTTAATTATCGCATCACGAGTCTTTTTGCTCGGTGAGTAACCCTTGATCGTTATATCCAACTTATCCTTGCCGGCATGGTACTCGTGATCAATCCTCGGCTTTTTGGACACTATTTCAATCCTCCCCTTGTTGCTTTCGGCTTAGGCAAGGTCGATGCGATCTTCGCGGAACTCCGGTGGCCCCTTCATAAGCCTGCGCCGGCGCTGGGCTCGTTCTTCCTGGCGGTGCGGCGGGATCGATAATCCTCTCGATGGCCTTTGTGGCTGCCAGCTAAGACGCCCTAGGTGGGGGCTTGCAATTGCCCTTGAAGCCACCGGTTCGTTCTCGGGGATTTCATAGGATCAACCAGATCAGCGACGGCTTGGGCAATGTCGTTGCACTCGGGGCATTCAAAGGTGAAGATTTTGAAGCCTGAGGGGCTGGGCGTGATCCGTGCCAGCGTGGCGGCTGTTCGACACGTTGGGCATAGCGTTTGGGGATAGGGGAACATGTTGCGCGCCTTTATCGGGCGGGAGCACTACAGAACTCTCAGTCACCGGTAGTTGCCTTTGGTGGACCGGTGATGATGCCATTTTGGAACTTTAGAATTCTCCCCGCTGTCCCATTTAGCTCATTCGCTGCAAAAGTTCCGATGGTGAAACACCGTAGTTTCCCGGAATCCCACAATGTTGTTGAAAACTCTAGTCTAACTCTTGCCGGGGCTAGATTTTCATCCCGATCAAATTTTCAGACTAAACCGGCAAGGGGCCGCGCGTGAGCGGCCCCTTTCGATTCCAATCAGTGGCCTGTTTTTGATCTGGCGAGTGGCCTATTTCGGCCAGTACCCATCATCGCCGAGACCCGACATCATCGTTCGGAGAGAAAGCGTGACGACAGCGAGGGAACGGGGCCAAGTGTGCACTTTGGCTCATCATCCCGCACCGCCTAGGACGGCGCCGGAATATTGCAAGGTCAAGAGCCTCCTTCAGGATCTCGACCTCCAGGGTCTTGCGGCCGAGCGAGCGTTCGAGGTCTCGAACCCGTTCCTCCAGCCTCCGGACCTCGGACGCGGCGACCACATCCTCATCCGCCCGCACCGCTTCCTTGCCCCCTTCGCTCATCAGCCGTCTCCATCGGAAGATCAGGCTCGGGGAGAACCCATGGCGACGGGCAACATAGCTGATCGACATGCCCGGTTGCAGCGTCTCGTTGACGACCAAGAGCTTCTGTTCCGTCGTGAACCGACGCCGGCGGGCAACGCCGGTGATGACTTCCACCTTCGAAAACGTCTCGGACATAGGCGTATGCCTAGGACTAGGCCTAGCTCCTCCGGCTAACGCCGGTGTCCGGTCAAAACGGGGAGCAGTTCATCTCGGGTTCTAGTGCAGTTAGTGCCAGATGATTGGAATATTTGCTCGGCTACATCGTGAAGATGACAATCAGGATCACACGGAAAGTGCGATTGAGACACAGCCAACTATGGTGATGCCATCCCATTTCATGCCGTGAACGCTGAAGCTGTCGCCGCGCCGCTCGTTGATTTGGGTCAAGAACGAATTGCGACCTACGGAAATTATGTGCCTAGAATAGTGAATAGGCTTCTCAGTAGTCCCACCGAGAACACCGGCCAAGCCTACGGCTAGGCAACGAGGTGTTTGCCGTCGAGCTTCTCCAACGTCGTATCGCAGGCCGGGCAATGATACTCACCGTTGGAGCCAAGTTGAGACCATAACTCCAATCGTCGGAAGCCCGCGCCGCAGCTTGGGCAAGTTACATCCGTTTTTTCATCGCTCCGATCCGCAGCCCGTTTGTACTGATTCAGCGAAACCAGCGCGGCAGAACTATGTTCCGCCATTCGTGACAGGCAGTTTTCGCTTATGCCCGATATTTTGATCCGTTGCCCCGAGACGGGGAAGCCCGTTCAGACCGGGTTTGGACACCGAGAGGGTCATCCTTGAGACGTTGCTAAGTGTCTCGCTTCCGGCCGAATGTCCGCATTGCGCCAAGTGCATTACTGGAAGCCAACCGAGGTTTGGGTTTGGCAGGGTAGAAACCCGGTACTGCATTAAGAAGAATGGACGGTTAGATGTCGAAAGCTGCTCGCACCTAAACCAGACCGGGAAGCCCTTTTAAAGAAGGCCAGACGGGCTGAGACCGGCGCGCATGTGAGCGAGTGGCTGCGATCGTCCGAGCTTCAACCGCCGAGGTGAGGTTAGACGGAGGAAGATCATTTGCTCCTGCCTTTTTCCGTTTGGTTGGCATCCCCCAGTTTGCCGCGAACGTATTCAGCCAGATCGCCAATCTCGGCAGTCATATCCTTTTCAGAGACGCCTTGGACGTCAGTCTTATTCTCCTCATTGTTGGAGCAAGAAACGGGGTCGAGTACGCAACAAAGCGATGGAATGCGCTTCACTTTGCGACATGATCTACTGCCGGGTCTGAGCGAATGGCTCCATGAGGCAGAGCATGTGGGCGATCAGATCGCCTTGAGGCTGAGAGGCTGAGGATGTAGGCGATCAGATCGTCAGTATCTGAGCTATCGATTATCAGATTAGGCATTTCCTTGTGGCCTGAGCGAAGAAACACTTTCAAGGAGAGAGCGGTGGTTGAGGTCATGTTGGCGATGTCCACAAAACTCGCGGGACTGTCGCGGCCCTCCCCGCCGGTGACCTGATGACAGGTACCGCAGAGAGCGGTCGCTGTTTTACGGCCCGAAGCAGGGTCGCCTGCAACGGGCTGGGCAAGGGCTACAACCGGCAGGACCAACGATGCGACGATAAGGAAGCGCAATTTGTCAATCCGATTCCTCATCTTTTGCTCTCGACGGTGACCTTCTCGGTTAGATTGCACATGACACACTCAAAGGTGCACGTGTCACCCGCTGATCCTGATGTGACATCGGAAAGCACCATCGGTCCGTGGCACTTCGGACAGGGTGGGCGTTCGAGTACAGTGAAGTTGGGATCGAGAGCGAGAGCATTGTGTGACATGGTGCTTCCCTTGTAACGGACGGGAGCGCAAACTCTCGGTCACCGATAGAAGCCAAGAGCGGACGGCGATGGATACCAAGCGCCGGACTGGCAATACGTTCCGTCCGGGAAGGTGACTATTCCCACCCGGAAGCGTTCGGGCTCGCAGTGCACGCCATCTTTGCAGCGCTCGGCGGGGCAGTGCTGATCCAGCAGTTCGCTCTGATTTACGAGGCCCTTCGATGGATCGGCGTTGCCTATCTCTTGTTCCTCGCCTGGGAAGGTTGGCAAACCCAAGCGGAAACCTCGCCGGGCCGCGCTGATCTGCGCAGAACAGCAGGTCCGCTGTTCTTGCGCGGATTTCTGTCAAACGTCTTTAATGTATCCCTCCATTGAGGGCCGCCTTGTTTGACGGACGCGAGCGCTGCAGGTCCTAGGGGTAATCCTAGGAGAAGCGCTATGACGATTTCGCGGGCAGAGGTGATCACATCGGTCGAGCGGCGGCGTCGGTGGTCACAGGATGAGAAGGAACGGCTAGTTGCAGCATCGTTCGAGCCCGGAGCCACTGTTTCCGAGGTGGCTCGCATGGCCGGCCTTCATGTGAGCCAGCTGTTCAGGTGGCGCAAAGAGCTTTGCAAGCACGGTGAAACGAGTGTAGCGCCGTTGGTGCCGGTCGAGATTGGGCCGTCTGTGCCGCCGCGGGATGTGGCCGAAGCGCCATTGACGACGGCGCCGGCGCGTCGACGGAGGAGCCAGGGCATCATCGAGATTGATCTCGGTAGCGGACACCGCATCCGGGTCGACGGTGACGTT
>NZ_AUGA01000107.1:0-11924 GCF_000426785.1 Bradyrhizobium sp. th-b2 | reverse complement strand
AGACCGAAGATTCAGAGACAAAATACTGCTTCTCAATTCCCAAAGTCCGGGAATTGGCCACTGCCGAGTTCGCGACGCTGCGTCTTCGGCTCTTGAAACTCGCTGTCCGTGTCGTCGAGACCACGAGCCGCATTCGCCTTGCGTTTGCCGCGGCATGTCCCGAAGCCGACCTGATCCGCGGCTTGCCAGGCGCGCTGCTGCCGCTCGGTCCTTGACCGGCGGGGCGTCCGCCCCCCGTTCGCCCAACCTACACCTCAAGCGCGTTGCAAAGTACCGGTCGTCAGGCGGTGAAAAGCCGAAGGCAATCCCGCGCGCCTCGTCAGAGCAGATGCGCGGCCACATCAATCGGACTAAAAAAACGCACTCTCACGAATAGGACGGGCTATTAGGGCTCAGTTGATGTGGATCCTTCGGTGGAACGCTCATCATCAGCGTGCCAGCAAGGTTTTGCCAACCATTCACGCTTTCCACTCTGGCCGCTAACGGATCGAAAATAATTCTGCCGCAAGTTCGCACACGTGAAAGACATGGGGGATCCACACATGACCGGGCTGGCCGTTGAAGAAAATGTGCGCCGCTATCGTGCGATAGCTTCGCTATGCCGTCAGGCCGCGGCATTTCGGCCCCTTCAGCGGTGTTCATTGCTCGCCCAGGCTAATGAGTGGGAGCACAGAGCAGTTGCCGAGCTCGAGGGGCATTTCAGCGGTTCGGTAACGCCGTTTGAGCGTCCCTGCGCTGAGCGCCTTCAAGGGACGACTGGGCGAGAGTCGATCCGACGGGAGGCTTATTCGGAAGAGTGACTGGCTCTGGAACCTTTTGGGACCAGCGGGCGGAGAGAGGGATGGAAAATCCATCAGGTGGAGGGAAGCCGCGTCACCCCAACTTTATTCTTGGTGCCTGAGACGCAATAAGAAGACTCTGGAGAGGCCATTCCCAGCGGCCCAGCCCCCCTTCGATCCGGAAGCGAGCAAACGAATCCTGTTCGCGACGACCGCACCCGATTTGCCGCCAAGCCCGGCGTCCACGCAACCTTCGCGCGGGATTAATCTCCAGGTGACGGAAATCAATCCGGCGAAGCCATCCTTCCTACTAGACGATCGATTTCATGAAACCTGCATCGTGGAACCTATGGGCTGATGTCGGATTCCTGTTTTGCAGTTGGCGAAACGAGGAGCGGCATCGACGCCAACAGGTTCAACGATCGTGCAATGGGCCGTCCACCGCAAACGCACGCGCAGACCAAGTTCCTTGCCGACCGAGGTATAAGCAGCTTAACTCTGTCCACTCTTTTGTGAGAAGAGCACTTCGTTCCTCCCTTCTTCGCCTTCTTCAACAGCTGTAGCGGGCACTATCGGAACCAAGGCCGCATCCGAAGCCTCGACCGTAGGCACCAATGGAAGACAGTGACTATTTGAAATGGCCTTCAGGTCGCATCTCGGCAAAGATCCGAGAGCGAGAGCCTCGCGTGTTAGATAAGTCGCCGCCAATCCATTCCAGGATTTCGCAACACGATACCAGTGCTCTTTTCGGGTTGGCAACAGTTGAAGCTTTCTTTGCGCCTTGCGCGCAGCCGCAAGCTTTCCGTCGCGCTTAGCTAGTTCCAGACTCTTACGCTCTAGTTCTTCGGTTCGTTTCCATCCATCCCCTCTGATTCTGCCCTCGGCAAAGTACTCGAAGGCGAGCCGGAAGGTCAGAGCACGACCTGCGGCGGCCCTTGGATCCAACTCTGGTTCGGTCAACCAACGCTGAAGAGTGTCGAGCTCCTCCGGCCCGCCAAGCGTGAGAACGTCACTCTTCCTAAAGATCGAGAATGTCACGTATGCAGCGACCTCAAGTTGAGTGTCTAAGTCCTGTGATTCCAGCCAGCGGCTGATTGCTTCTAAAGGAGACATGGCTTTAGCTCTGCTTCCTCGCAGTCGCGCTCAGAGCCCTCGCGACTGGCAAAAGGTGGTTTGACCGCGATTTGGCTCAGAGAACGCTGCGCTGGTCAACTACAAGAATCCACAGTTCATGCGGATAGCCGTGCTCCTTGGCCTTGTCGCACGCCAGCGACACCAACCAGGCTTTGGCTTCCGGCGTGATGATCGGTTGCCCGCCGTGGCCGATCCTCGATCGCCGCTGGCGGCCTAGTGGCTCTGCACAGTGATTTCGACAGGTTGGGTTCGGCGGTCAGATTAGCTCCGGCAGGAGTTTCGGATCAACGAGGACCTCGATGCTGCGAGGTGTCCTGGGCTGCCGTCTGATAAGGCCGGCGCTTCCAGCGTCAGCACCATCTGGTGGACCGAAGGCGGGCTGACGCGGAAATATTCTTGCATGTCGGTTTCGGCCGGGGGCCTGCGATGCAGCCGGGTATAGAGGTGGATAAAAGCCAGATACTGCCCCTGCGTGGGCGTGAAGGGTTTTGTCGAAGGACTCACGCCGGCCATCCGATTCAGTTGTTCGTGCGTGCCTCGAACGAGGAGGCACGCCATGAATGTACGCTATCGGGTCGAACTCAGCCAAATCGAACGCACCGAACTGAGGGCGCTACTCAGCGGCGGCAAGCATGCGTCCCGCAAGCTCAAGCGAGCGCAGATTTTGCTGGCTGCCGATGCCGGGGCCGGCGACGAAGAGATCGCCAGGAGCGTTGGCGTGAGCGGTTCGACCGTGTATCGGACCAAGCGACGCTTCGTGGAAGGCAATCTGGAGCCGGCGCTGAGCGAAGAGCCGCGTCCCGGAGCGGAGCGCAAACTCACCGGCAAGGAAGAGGCGTTGCTGGTGGCGGACCGCCTGTGCCAGCCCCCCAAAGGGCCGTGCCCGCTGGACGCTCAAGCTGCTGGCAGGCGCGATGGTCAAACTCACCGAACACAAGAGCCTGTCGCACGAGACGGTTCGGCGGCGCCTGGCCGAAAATGACCTCGAACCCTGGCGCAAAGACATGTGGTGCATTCCGCAGGTCGACGGCGAATACGTCGCCCGCATGGAGGATGTGCTCGACCTCTATGCCGAGGCGCCCGACTCCAGACGGCCAGTGGTGTGCTTCGACGAAAGCCCGGTGCAACTCATCGGCGAAACGCGTCAGCCCATTCTGGCCAAGCCCGGCAGGCTCGAACGTTACGATTATGAGTAAGGCGCCTATCCCGCCACTTCCAAAGAGTCATAATCACTGTGACGAGGGTACTAGTACAACATCACCTTCATTCGTGGACGCTCGAATGATTCTCGCCAACAGACCCATCAGCTTCTGAGTTGGGTATCCGATCTTTCGCCCTTCTTACCGGTTGCTCGCTTCTCAAGCCACTGAACTGCGGTTTCAGTGCGCGGCCTTTTCAGACTGTGTCGCTTGGTGCGAGCCGGTAACACTGGGCTTTGGAGTCACGAGGTTAAAAGTGTGGTTGGTGAAGGCGCCTTGTGGGCACAAGAAGTGTGGCGCGGCCTGCATGCCGAAAGCGGTCTCTCCGCCGGTGACGCCGACCCTTAACGCTCCGTCGCGGTCGACATCACATCGCGCCGCCCGACGCTTCCTCGCGCTCTCGCGGCTCAGCAGTTCCAGAACGAATTGTCGGCGCCATGGATGGCATGGATGACGCAGCGATGCTCTGAATGCGCCCTTTATTGCAGGCGAGTTTGGAGCGGGACATGGAAGCGTAGCGCAGGATGACGCCGATCGTTAACCCTCTTGATTTCCACCTGGATGATCCGTCCTGTACGGATTCGGTTGGCTGGCCGTCCGATACTTTTCCAGATCGCCGCCGAGAAACAAGACTTCGGTCTCCTCGGTCGGTGTTCCGCTCACCCACCTTCGCAAATCGTGGTCTACAGGATCCCTCGAGCGGGCAAGAATGCCATCGATGCGATCGGCCGGCCAAGCGGCAACACGCGGTACCCTGTAGGTGTGCAACTCCCTAGCGCTTTCAGCGATTGCCCTCGCGGAGTCCGTGTCCTCTGAAAGGAGCAGTCGCGAAGGGTCCTGGGCCAACGACACGAAAGAAGATTGTTCGGTGTAGCCGTTCGTGTGAAGTGCAGCACTGCGCGCCCTATCAATTTCATCAAGGTCGTCAGTGCAGAACGCCTCAGAGACATGCCGGATGCCGCGGGAACGCAAATCGGCGAGGGAGCGTACGTGGCTCATGGCATTCACATCGTCGTCCATGCGCGGCTTGCAATGACTGATCTCGTCCTGAAAGCGGTGCAGCTGCAGATACGACGACGTTAATACCTCATCGAAAACGCGGTCGCCATCGACGCGGGCGGAAGGTCCGGCTGTGCTTGGCCACTGTGCCGATCGCTGCTCGGCCCGCTCGATCTCGTTCCTGAGCGACTCAACGTTCGCTCCGGCCAGCGATGCGGCAAGTTCGGCGCGGCCCCTGACATAGGATGCGGCGGGGCACCGTTCGTAGTCTAGCGGCAACTCAGTTAGCTGCCGCTCAAAGCTCGCTTGATGCGGGGGCGAGTGTACTTGTGAGTTGGCCTGTGCGCTCACTTCTTTCGACTGTTCCTGCAGCAGGATACTGTAAGACTCCATAAAGCTTTCTGTGTCCCATGGGTCGATATTCATCGCGTTGCCTCGTTGAGTAGCGCTCTCTTAATGCTTTGTATCTAATAATACTTTGATATCTAACCCAGCTTTCGAGAAGCTGACGAGCCCCGCGGTCGGCTACAGCGACAACCACCATACCCTTTATAGTAGAAGGAAAAAAAACGGCCCCAGAGCGGTACGAGCCGGGGCCGTTGGAGTATTTGTGTATCTAAACATTTCCAGCTGACATCAGGCTTACGCCATCCCGAAAACTTTCGTTCACCCACGGTAAAATCCCAGATTGCGCTCGGCTATAGGGCGGGCCGCATTGGCCCGGGGCATGGCTATTCGTTCTCGACCCGAGCGTTCCTTGCGCTAATGCGGCACCGGCTTTCTCACCCTGCCAGACCCCAAGCTTCCGCAGGCTTCCAATCTCGACTGACGCGGGACCGGTCATGTGGCCCCAGCAATCGCCCCTGGGCCTCCAAGGGTGGCTGGGGCCACATCGTGCTGTGATGTCTCAAGACGCGACGAAATGAAGAATAATGATGGCACCTATGACGCAGGTCGCTATGGCAACGATCGCGCCGGTACGCCTATTCGGGAAACGCCAAAAGCCAGGATCGCAACGGCTAACAATATGGCGATCCTGATGAAGATCGAGGCCAATGGGATTGCTTCCTGGGTAAATCATCCGCAATTATGGGACGTCTACAGTCAACGTTCCCAGCCCGAAACCTGCCGATCGTTCGTCGGAATATAACGAATGGAACTGTTCCTCCGCCTATGGTCAGTTGGTTACAAGCTCGAGAACGACCACGTCGTAATCCACGAGGCCGCGCGAGGTCGGCCGGCTATCCTCTTTAGGATGAGCGGTCGCTCAGGATGATTTGTTTATATACGAGAACGCAGGTTGCGCCATCGGACTTGGGCCTGATCGACAGCGTGATGGTGTCGCCCGCCGCGACACCATCGGGCAGATCAAAGTCCTTCTCAGTGCCCGGAGACACTATCTCATTGACAGCCTCGCGTCCGTTCACGGCTGCGACGAGGACGTTCGATCCGACGCAGCCGCGGCCGATCTCGTCGATCCGGCCGTGAACCACATGAGCCGCGGCGCGCAATCCTACCGAGGCGTTTCCGACATGCGAGGTCGAGTAATCGGCGCTCACTCCGATGTGGTTCGGTACCCCGTCGGGTGAGTAGACCCAAGCACCGCCGTTACTTCGCGGCGCCGCAAGAGCTATGTCCCCGCTCTTGCCGCGCAGGTAGCCATCCGCCTTCGTGAAGTAGTCGAACGGATCAAGGCTGTTGATGAGCTGAAGTCGAAAAGAAAGTTCCGACTCATTGGTGACGGCGTGAGCTGCCCGATCAGGCACAGCTTTCGCCTCATCGAAAGACAGGATTTCGAGCAGAGATGCCTGTCCCGAAGCGGTGGGATCACGCCTGAAATAGGTTCCCCAAGTCACATCGAAGAAGGCCCATTTGCCGCTAATTTTCACTTCTGCCGCGATATGCGAGTGACGAACGTCGGCTTCATCCGGCCAGTAGAATTCGAGGCTGCGTGCCTCGAGGCCAACTCGTGTCGCGATGTTGAGAAATACAGAAACCTGATTCCCGCAAATGCCGATCCCGCGCGACAGGGCCTCTTCATCGTTGGCGGGCAGATCCTCGGGGGATGTATTCGCGACAGCGCCATATCGCGTCGAGCTGACCTGCTGCTGGACGAGGTTCATAGCCGTGAGCGCCAGCCCAAATTGCCGCACGCGGTCCAAGTCGACATCTTTATCCCAGGTCAAACGCTTAGTGAGATAATCAGCATCTACGCGAACCTGTTCGACTACTTTCGAGATGGCCGGCTCCGTAACCGTTTGCGCCTGAACACTCGAACTCGCGATCAAAACTAGAACGGCCAACGATGGCGCGCATCGCATTCGGAACTCCGTCAAGACCTGAACAACAGCAGCGGACTCGGGGAATTCACGCTAGCCAAACAACAGGGCCAAAGTGAGTTAAACGAAAGCCATGGACCTCTTCCTCCGCCCCAGCCGGGTCTTTGCCCTCTTCCTCTGGCGTAGGATCGCGGTCGGGCGTCTCGCCAGTGGCGATATCAATGATTCGCTTGGCGAGCTGGTTCGGGTCCCTAGGGCGTTCGGGGGGCATTTCGCATAACCCTGCGATCTTAGCCAAATTATCTTGCGGTTCCCATCTATCAACCGCGGGCGTCCTCGCGCTCCTTTCCCTCTGCGCTCTCTACGTGCCCCAGGCGACTGCTTTTCCTCCCTCACTGCAAAAGACTCATCAGCTTATGCAGGCACCAGCTCCATTGCCTTGCCGTACATCGTCTGCAGCTCGGCGACGGCATCAGGCCCGTCGCGCTCGGCCATCTCGCGCAGGACCGGCAGGCCGCTATCGATGCTGGCGATCACTTCGGCGCGGGTCGCGGCGCGGCCCTCGGCGAAGAACTCGACGCGCTCGGGATCGCCGACATTGAACAGCGCGCCACCGTGACCATCCTTGAAGATCGTGTAGCGCAGCGTCGTCCAGATCAGCGTCACGCCCGGATTCCTGCGCAGCGTCAGGCCAGCAGGTTCAAGATGCTCGGGCACGTCCTTCTCGTTGCGGCGCATCTTCGGCTGCGTCAGGAATGGACAGGCCCGCACCGCATAGAGCGCGCAGTCCCGATGGCTCCCGTTGAAACTCTACTGTTTTCAATAAGTTGCGTCGAACATACCGCTCCGAACCTGACGCAGTTAGCCGATGCCCGCCCCCGCCAACTTACTGATCAAAACGGCCCTATCGATCCCTCTCGGTCGGTATCTCGTTGCCGGGTGGAAGATCCTTCTCAGCGCCAAAATCGCAGCATTTGCAGGTACTTGACCAGGGAGCTGGCATGCAGCAGCCCAGCGAAAAGGCGATTTCTCCCGACAAAAACAGGCATTTCGGGCTGTCCGAAATCGCCCAAAACTGGCCTGCGGATCAGGTATCGCGCTGCCCGATCCGCGAGCTGGTGCCCAATGCCCGCAACGCGCGACTGCATTCCGAGGAGCAGATCGAGCAGATCGCGGCCTCGATCAGCGAGTGGGGCTGGACCATCCCGGTGCTGGTCGATGAAGCCGGGACGATCATAGCTGGCCACGGGAGAGTGCTGGCTGCCGAGCAGATGGGCATCGATCAGGTGCCGACGATGGTAGCTCGCGGCTGGTCGGACGAGCAAAAGCGCGCCTATCTGATCGCCGACAACAAGCTGACCGAGAACGGCCAGTGGGATCGCGCGCTGCTGCGCATCGAATTGAACGACCTTGCGCGGCTGGGCCTCGATAGCCTGACCGGCTTTTCCGAGACCGAGCTGCGCGAGATGGGCGTGGGCGTCGAGGCGCTGGGCGGCATGCCTGTGCTTGCCGATGGCGAGCGCTCGCCCTTCCAGCAGATGACCTTCATCCTGCACGAGACGCAGGCCGAGACCGTGAGCACGGCGATTGAGCGGGCATCGCAGGCGCTGGGGCCGCCGAGCGAGGCCTCGGAAAACAAGAGCCGGAACGGCAACGCGCTGGCGGAAATTTGCCGCGCGTACCTGGCGCAATGACCAGCGCGAAGGAGATCGAGGTCCGCCCCATCGCCAAGCGCGATGCTGATGCGCTGATCCGGCGCGTGCATTACAGCGGCAAGGTAGTCCGCAACTCGACGCTATCGCTTGGCGTCTTCCTGCACGGCATGCTGGAGGGCGCGATGCAATTCGGCCCCAGCCTGCAGAAGTCGAACATCGTACATCTGGTCCGCGACACCGGCTGGAACGGCTTCCTCGAATTGAACCGGCTCGCCTTCACCGATGCGCTGCCGCGCAATTCGGAAAGCCGCGCGCTCGGCATCGCGCTGCGCATGATCAGGAAGAACTACCCGCATATCGAATGGATCATCTCCTTCGCCGACGCCTGCCAATGCGGCGACGGCACGATCTATCGGGCGGCGGGCTTTCTGCTCACGATGATCAAGACCAACAAGGACCTGCACATCGCCGAGGACGGCAGCATCGTCCACAAGATGTCCCAGATCACCGGGCGCAATCGGCTGCAGCATCTGGCGGCGACGGGCGGCCGATGGCGCGGCACTGGCCCGACGCTCGAAGGCTACACGCTGCGCTACATCTATTTCACCAATCCAGCAGCGCGCTCGCGCCTGATCGGCGAGCCGCTGCCGTACAGCGCCATCGAGGCGCGCGGCGCAACCATGTATCGCGGCGTGCGTGGGAAGCAGGCGATGGCTGGCACCAACCAGCACAGCGACGGCGCAGCACCGATCCCCACGCTCCAGCGGAAAGACGAGAGGAAGAAAGATGAAACCCGGAAAGCGGCCACTGCCGACGCACCTGAAGCTACTGCGCGGGAATCCAGGCCAGCGAAGATTGCCTGACGAGCCGCAGCCCGAGCAGCTGCCGGATGTCCCCGAGCCGCCGCCCTTCATCACCGGCTATGCCGCCGATGAATGGTGGCGCACCGCCCCCGAGCTGCATCGGCTCGGCCTGCTTACGGTGGTCGATATCCCGGCGCTCGCGACCTATTGCCATGCCTTCGGGCAATGGCGGCTGGCGTCTGAAGCGCTGGCGCGGATGCAGTCAGGCGATCCGGTCATGCATGGCCTGATCATCAAATCGAAAATCGGCGACGCCGTACAGAACCCGCTGGTCTCCATCGTCCGCAAGCATGCAGGCGATGTGGTCCGCTTCGCCGCCGAGTTCGGCCTCACGCCAGCTGCGCGCAGCCGCATCAGCGCGGGCATTCATGGCGACAATTCGCAGAGCAAGTTTGCCGGACTCCTCGCCGGTTAAGCGCACGCCTGACGGCAGGCGGCGCGCACTGGCCGTTATCAAATTCATCGAGCGCCTGACCGTGCCCTCGGGGCACGGCATGGGGAAGCCCTTCAAGCTGCAGCCTTTCCAGAAGCTATTCATCCGCGCGATCTATGAGCCGCATCTCGGCCTGCGCCGCGCGGTGCGCCGCGCCATCCTCTCGATGGCGCGCAAGAACGGCAAGACCGCGCTGATCGCGGCAATCGTGCTCGCGCATCTGGTCGGCCCCGAGGCCGTGGTGCATGGCGAAATCTATTCCGCCGCCAATGATCGCGATCAGGCCGCCATCGTCTACAAATTCGCTCGCCAGATGGTCGAGCTGGAGCCCGAGCTGGCGAAGGAGATCGAGCTGGTGCCATCGACCAAGACCATGGTCGCGCGCCGCACTGCCTCGGTCTACCGCGCGATCAGCGCCGAGGCAGGCACCAAGCACGGCTATCTGCCGAGCCTCGTGATCTATGATGAGCTGGCCCAGGCGAAGAACCGCGACCTCTATGACGTGCTCGATACCTCCTTCGGCGCGCGGGATGAACCGCTCTTCATCGTGATCTCAACGCAGAGCAACGATCCTGAGCACATCATGTCGAAGCTGATCGATGACGGGCTTTCCGGCGTCGATCCCGCCATCGTCTGCCATCTCTACGCCGCCGCCGAGGACTGCGAGCTGGCCGATGAGAAGCAATGGCACAAGGCGAATCCTGCGCTCGGCAAATTCCGCGACTATGAGGACCTCGCGACCGCGATCCGCAAGGCGATCCGGATGCCCGCCGAGGAGCCGAAGGTCCGCAATCTATTCCTGAATCAGCGCGTTTCGTCCATCGCCTCGCTGATCTCGCGAGCGGAATGGATGGCCTGCGCTGGCGACGCCCCGCTGGCGCAGGGCGAGGAAGTCTATCTCGCGCTCGATCTTTCGAGCACCGTCGATCTCACCGCGCTGATGATCGGCTCCGTCGATGATCCCTGCCGCATCGAGCCGCATTTCTGGAAGCCGCGCGATCATCTCACCGAGCATTCGAGCCGCGACTTCGGCTCGGGATCGCATCGCTACCGCGAGTGGGCCGAAGCTGGCCATCTCAAGATCAGCCCCGGCAAATCGATCAACCCGGAGGTGATCGCGCTCTTCATCGCCGAGATGACGCAGCGCTACAAGGTCAAGGGCATGGCCTATGACCGCTGGCGCATCAACGACATCCTGCGCGAGTTCGACCGCATCGGCCTGCAGGCTTCGAGGACGGCGAGAAGGGCGGCGACGGCCTGCGGCTGGTGCCATGGGGCCAAGGCTTCAAGGACATGGGGCCTGCCATCGATGCGCTGGAGCTGGCGATCATCGAGCGCAAGCTGATCCATCCCGGCAATCCGGTGCTGAACTGGAACATGGCGAACGCTGTGGCGACCACGGACCCGGCTGGCAATCGCAAGCTGGACAAGGACAAGGCGCGCTTTCGCATCGACGGCGCGGTCTCCATCGCCATGCTGCTCGGTCTGCGCGCTCGGGATCGCGGCAATGAGAAGCCCATCGATATCGCGGCGCTGATCGGATGAGCCGCGAGGACTGGAAGCATTTCTACGACACCGCCTTCTGGCAGCGCCGCCGCAGGCAGCAGCTGCTCGCGCATCCGCTCTGCAAGTTCTGCGCAGCGGACGGCATCGTCACCCCGGCCACCCATGTCGATCACGTCGAGCCGCATCGCGGTGACTGGACTCTGTTCTGCCTGGGCGCGCTGCAAAGCCTTTGCTCGCCCTGCCATAGCTCGACCAAGCAGCGGATCGAGGCGCGCGGCTTCGATGTCGCGGTCGATGCCGATGGCTGGCCGACCGATCCGAACCATCCCGCCAACCGGCACCGCTGAAGGAGACGCATCATGCCGCTTCAGGTTATCGACGGACCCACTATCGCAGCTGGCGAATCCCTTTCCGATGGCATTGATTGCTCGGCTGGCGTGATCGTCCGCATCACCGTTCCGCAGGAATACACGGCAGCGAATCTGACGCTGCAAGTTTCCAGCGACGGCAACTTCTACAATGATCTGTACGGCAGCAACGGCGAGGAAGTGACCATCGTCGCAAAGCCGAACAGCGGGATCGTCATCGCCGAGCATTGGGCTCGCGCCATTGCCTTCCTGAAACTCCGCTCAGGCACGCGCGATCATCCGGTCGATCAGAAGGTCGATTGCAAGTTCGCCATCGCTGTCGAAACAGCGGCCTAGTACCCACTTTTCTTGGAACGTGAGTCGTGATTCAAGATATGGATGATCCCCGAAGCAAGAGAAGTCCACCTTTCGCGGAGAGACCGCAAGGTTCTTGAGGCGTGCTGTCGCTCGCCGGTGACGCTGCAGCGCGATTTGAAGCGGGCGCGGATAGTTCTGTTGGCGGCGGACGGGCGCAGCACCCGCTCGATCGCCAAAGAAGTCGGAGTCCAGCCGCGGATTGTCAGCCTTTGGCGACACCGCTATGCCGATCATGGCCTTGAAGGACTGCACGACAAGCCGCGGCCCGGCAAGCAGCCGATCTATACGAAGGCCACCGACAAGCGGATTCTGAAGCTGCTGCATAAGCCGCCACCGCAGGGGTTTGCGCGCT
>NZ_AUGA01000106.1:0-12024 GCF_000426785.1 Bradyrhizobium sp. th-b2 | reverse complement strand
GCGGTCAGGCCGACGTTAGAATAACCGATAGAGCCATCCTGGCCGTTGACCGTGTAGCAGCCGGCCGCAAAGACGAAATCGACAGCAAGCGATTGCGCCAGCGTTCCGGCCGGGTTTGCCGCGAACGGTCCAATCCAGGCGCCAGGCGTTCTCGCCGAGGCGCCGAACGGTAGGCCGTTGGCGTCATATTGTCCGCCTGATGTTCCGGTCCCCGATGGCAGCTGCTGGCCGCTGACCTCGGCCGACTGGTCGACGTTGGTCGGAAACAGCGCGACCGCACTGCCAGGCTCATAAAATGCGATCTGCGCATCCGAGAACGCTGCCGCGATCCCGTTGGTCGCGTCCCAGAAAACGGTATCGTCGATATAGACGGCCTCATACTGCATGCTGCCCATCGTCGGCGACAGCAGGACGTTGAGGTATTGATCGTTGGCAACGAACTCGCCCCAGGGCGTCGCGGCGAAATCCGGATAGTCCTTGACGCGCCCATACCAGACCGGCAAAGGCTGGCCGAGCTTGGCGACGTTGCCCTGCGCTGCGACCGAGTAAATCTGGTCCTGCGTTGCGCTCGGCGTATTGGTCGCGCCGGCCTTTGGCGCCACCAGGGCGTTGACGAGCAGCGAGCCGCCGATGCCGATCCCCGCGGTCGTCGCGAGCGCGCCAAACGTACCGGCGCCAAACAGCGCAGGGCCGGCCCAAATGGCGAAGGCCGAGACCGCGACCAACGCGACCAGGCCGATGATCTGTTTGGCCGTATTGCCGCCCTGGCCGCCGCCGAGCGGATAGGACATGAAGCGAACCGCATCGGCCGGCCCGATGCGGCGCGACCGCCAATCCCTGCGCAGCACGGCTTCGCCGTTGATCTCGAGCACGGTCGGCAGGCCTTTCTTGAACTGCCAGCCGAAAGCCCGATCGCGCGTTGCCCAGCCTGTACGCCGCAGGAAGGCCGCGACGGTCTCCCTCGGCCGCGGCTCGGCGCGACCGACCTCGAGGCCAGGCATAACCAGATGCAGCACCGGCTGACGCGCGGCGTCGCTGCGGCGCTCGCGACGAGCTCGCGGACGCTCCGGCGAGCTCGCCGGCGGCTTGGGCAATCGCTTCACAGATCCGTGCATGTCACCGGCTCGAAGAACATAAGGTTTTTCCAACCGACCTGGCGCAGCGCCAGGACGGTTTCGCAGGCGACGCCGGCCTGGCTATCGCAATGGATCACCCGGCCCTCCTGGCGCAGCCAGACGCCGATATGGGCGGGAAATCGCGCATGGGCCATCAGCACCAGCGCGCCGTCAGCGGCCATCACCAGGCCGGCGGGACCGTCCGGCACCGGGCGCCAGCGCGCGCGCTCCGGATGGCCGGCGAACTCCTCGAGCACCCAACGCCTCCTGAAATCCGCCGGCACCGCGATTTGTGGCAGCTCGCGGCCGAACAGCTCGCGCTGCACATGGCAGGCGAAATCCCAGCAGTTGCGGGACTGCCAGGCCCATGGCTCGCCGATCAGCGGCGACAGGAATGACGAACGATCAATAGACAAGAGCCCGTTTCCTTCCAAACGACTGGGCGGATAACTCGACGTAGGTCAGCTCATTGAGAAAGAGCGGACGTCGGTCAGCTTGACCGCCATGGGCGGCTTTTGGACCATTGCGGAAACGGGGGCGCCCTAAACCTTCGTATCGTTCCGTTCACCCCTCTAGATGCCGGACGATTACCTACGTTCAGTTGAGCTGTTGATCGTGATCGTCTTAGGCTGCATGCGTTTGGAAGGGCGCACAGGCTCATCAAGTGCGACAGTGAAAAAGGATGATGGACGAACAGCTGCGATAAGGCCAAGAGGAGACTACAATGCTCAACTGCTCCGAAAGCATTAAATCTGGCAGTGCCGCACGATGCGCAGTTTGTGATGGCAAGTTCGGTCTCGTCCGGCACTACTCGTGGCGAACACCTCTTTGTTCCAAGAAGTGCGCCGATCGCTTCAGAGCTCGCAGGGAAAGTGACCGCAATTGGGTGGGTTGGCTCCGGATCACCTTCAACCAGCTGCTAGAGCACCGCGCGAGGACTTTGTGATGGTCGAGGTCTCACAACGAGGCAAGGCATATTTAGAGACAGCATGGACTTTGCTCCGCGCAGCCCAAACCATGACCGACTCAGCGAGTGCCGGTCAGCTCAAGGCCCTTGCCGACGACTACGAGCGGCGAGCTGAGAAAGCTACTTCGCATGTTGATGCGGCCAAAGCATTCGCCCGATCGGCTGCTAGCGCTGAACGTCGAATGGCGTGCATGACCGGGTGGGCAGCTTCAAACATGTCCCCCGAATTCTGTACCATTGAAGCGCTGAACCTGCGCCCCGGCTCCAAGGAGCTGGAGGCATTCAACGTCGAGCGTGTGCGCGGCTACCTCGAATGCAACCTCGGCTGCAAGAAGAAGGAAGTGATCCGCGCGCTAGGCCTGAATCCGCGCACGGTGGCCAAGGCCATCAAGATCATCCGGGCAAATGCTCATCGCAGCGATGGGGCTCTCCAGCCGTAATCAAGATCATCGCCGTGCTCTGCAATCTCTCCTCTCCGGCAAATTGCCACGAGCAGACCGTTACCACCTCAGACTTCGCCGACGTCTCGATGCAGTCCTGCCTGATGGGTGCGCCGCAACTCGCTGCGTGGATGAAGGAGCACCCGGCCGAACGCCTTGCGGCATGGCGCTGCGTGATCGGCAAACAGGATGGCAGGGGAGCTTAGGGTGGAAAGCCGCTTCCCCGGTTGCGTTGAACCGCTCCAAAGGGTGCAATTACTGACTGGGACCGTTCGATAGCCACCAAGGCCTGCCGATCGAGTGAGTCCCTGTTTTAGATGCATGAGTCCGGAAGTGGCCCAAGGCTGACATTCGACGATACCTTGTGCAAGGTCGCTTTGTGAAGCTAAAGCGGACGTCGGCACCTTAAGCCAGTAAGGATGGAAACTGCACGTAATCATAATTCTTGGTGATGCGCGGAAACCGCTTGTTCTGCAGGTTTTTCACCATGACCGTTCCGGTCAACGACGCCCCGACCATCTGCACACTGCGCAGCTCGAATTCGATCGGCCCATAGGCCGGCTCGGTCAGGTCGCTGCCGAGATACTCGCGATAGAGCACCTGGATATATTCCCGCGTCCCCTGCGCCGCGCGGATCTTTGGCACCAGCTCGCGGTTGACGTTGTCGATCTTGATCGTCGTCGACGGCGGCTGGCCTTCCTTTTGCTCCGGATAGCCGGCCTCAAAAGGGCAAGCGATGAATGTCGCGGTCTCGCCGGCGTTGCGCGGCGCACCAGCCTCGAGCCCAAAGGCCATATCATCGCCGACATTGGCGACAACCCGCGCCGGCTGATCGAATGACGACTGCCAGAGCTCGAGCGTGTAATAGATCCGCGCGCTAGGCGGACATGAGGCATAGGCCTCGAGCAGCGCTTCATTGTGCGTCGGCATGGCTAGACGTCGTAAACCCGGAGCGTCATGCGGACGTCGACCTGGCCCGGATTAGGCCAGCTGGCGACGAGCGTTGTGCCTGGCTTGACGAACTGGCAGACCTTGTTCGCCAGCGACGTTCCGAGCCAAACATCAATGGTGAAACGCGCCGTTCCGAGGTTCAGCGTCGTCTTAACCCACTCGGCAAAAGTGTCGTAGTCAGCGGCATAGAAGCGAACCGTTTGCGTCACCGTGCCGACATTGTCGCCAGGCCGCGCGCGCTGGCGCATGTTGCCTTGTTCCATATCGGTCGCGATCGGATCGCGCATGCGCTGCAGGCCGAAACCATCCTTGAGGATGACGGCGTTTGCGATCGGAAATGCCGGCACTGCCATCGCTTATTGCCCCGTGAACGGTTTGACGCCGTACTGGTCGCCGAGCACGCGCCGGCCAGTGCCGGTCGACAACGAGTCGCCGACCGCGCCGTCGACCATCTTGCGCAACGTCACCGTGATGTCGCCGTTCGGCGCCTGCTCGACGCTCGGCGTCGCATCCGTGTAATTGTTGATGGTGACCTGCGGCGAACGGCCGCCGCCGGCGCCGGCGGCAGCTCCGAGCGCAGCCATCTGGCCTGGCGTAAAGACGCCCTCGCCGCGCTGTGCGATGATCGGAACCTCGTTGCCGGCGATGCCGCCGCTATGGAAACGCTTCGCGTCGTCGAAATACGCCGAATGAATGTAACGCATCGACGTCGGCTCCGAGCCGATGATGCCGCCCGTGTGGTAGAGGCCGCCGAGGCCGCCAGTAAAGCCGGTCGACGATGCGCTGCCGGCGGACGCTCCGCCGATCGAAAACCCGCCGAGCCCGCCGGCTGCCGATTGCAGCGACCGCATCAGCGGCTCGACGATCGTGATCTTGATAATCATCTGCTCGATCGCGCGGATGATCTGGTTCGACATATCGGCAAAGCCCTGCCCGGCCGACTTTGCGCCCGTCGTGATATCGGCCAGGCCGTTGACCAGGTCGCTCTCGATCGCCCCCGAAATCCCCTTGAAGGCATTGTTGGTCCGGATCGCAGCGGCATACGTGCTGTCCAGCGCCGCCGGAACGTCATTGCCATAGATCCCCTTGAGCTGCGTCGCGATCGCGACGTCATCGGAGGATAGGAACGCCGTCTTGCTGCTGAAATCGATCTGCGAGCTCACCTTGGCCCGCGCCAGGGCGTCAGCCGCCTCCGCGGCGCGATCGCGCAGATCTGCGAACCGCGCCGCCTGGTCGGCGGTTTCCTTACCGCCGTTGGCCTGCACTGCCGAGGTCTCGGCGGCCGTCGCACGGAAGGCAGCGAGCGCGGCATCGCCGAGGCCGACTGCCCTGGTATCGGCCTCCTGCGTCTCGGTATGACGACGCAGCGTATTGATCGCGCGATCGACCGGATCATCCGCCGTGTCCTTCGATGCGACGTTAGACCGCGAACCGAACTGCAGGCCGTTCAGGCCTGCCTGCATCGACTTGAGCGATGCAGCCTGGTTCTGCCAGGCCCAATCGCTCTGCGCGTTGCTTGTGTCGGAGATCGAGGCGCCGGTCCCGGCGTACCACTTGATCTCATCAGGCGAGAGCGTCCTGATGTTGGCTAACGGCTGGTTGGCGGAAACGATGCCGAGCAGCTTAACCCAGCCGTCCCACAGCGAGCCGGCATTCGAGAGCTCGTCGACCGCCTGTTTTGCCTCTGGCGTGATATCGATCCTAAGCCCGACCGTTTGATCTGCGTTAGGACCGCCGACACTGTTGGACAAGGCGCTGAGCTGCTCGCTTGCGGCCTTCTCGATCGAGTCACGGTCGAGCGACTTGAAGAACTTGGCGGCCCGCTCGATCAGGTCATCCATGACTGGCAGCAGGCCTGCGGCAGCCTCTTTCATGTAGAGCGACCATTGCACCGAGCTTTTGCGCCACTCCGCATCGAAATCGGCCGCGCGCTTGACCGTCTCGTCGTCGATGACGACGCCGGCGGCCTGCGCCTGGTTGCCGAGATCCGCCATCGCGCCGGCGCCCTGTTGCAGCAGCGGCACCCATTCCTTGGTAAAGCCGAGCATTTGCGCGATCGCGGTCGCGTCCTGCGGATTGCGTGCGCGGCTGACCAGGTCGGCCGCGATCTGCAGCAGCTGGTTTTGGCTAATCAGCTGCCCGTTTGCGTTGCGCAGGCTGACGCCGTTCGCATCGAACTCTTTCGACAGCGAATTAGCATTGCGCTGCGCGTCATTGAGCAGCTGCGCGGACTTCTCTAGCCCGGCGTTGACCTGGCTTTCGGTCAGCCCTGCGATCTGGCCACCGAACTGGACGCCCTGCAGATCCTTGAGCGACAGGCCGACGCGATCGGCCAGCGCGCCCATGTCGGCGAGCGACTTGTTAAAGCTGACGACATAATCCAGCGCCTTGTTGACCGTCGCCGCCGCCGCGACGGCGCCGGCGCCGAGCGCGATTAGGCCGACGTTAAAATCCGTCGCCGCATCCGTGCCGCGTTGCGCGGCGCCGACGGCACTGTCCATTGCCCGCTCGTAATCGGCCGCGCCTTGCGTATTCGCGTCGATAACGAGCTCGGTCACGACCTGGTCGGCCATCAATCCACCTGCAGTTTTGAGTAATCGACCAGATAGAGATCATCCAACATTTCGATGATCTCGAGCTCCCATGGAGCCAGGCCGGTTTGTGTCCGACGCAGGAAAGCGTCGATGTCCTGCCATTCCAGCGGCGACAGCGCGAAACCGTTGCCGCCCTTGCGCCGGCGCATCCGGTCATAGATGCGCCAGAGATAAAGCAGCCCCGCCGGCATCGGCGGGACCTTGAGGATTGCTTCCCGCTCGGCCCTGCGCTTTGGATCGCGCGTCCTTAGCAGGAGGCCCTCGATCACCTGGCGATAGCTCTCGCCGGCGTCGCCGGCCCTCGAGGAGAGCAGAAAGCTGCGCTCGGCGTATGCCCTCAAGTCTGACTTGAGGGCCTCGTAAAAGCCCGCTCGCTCGTCAGGTAGTCAGTGACCTGAACGAAGAAACTGCCGAGCTCCGGCCGCAGGAACAGATTGACTGCGCTCTCGAGCGTGAACGGGATGGGATCTGGCGAAACCGTCGTGAACGTTGGATTCGGCGACCAGCCGACGATCCGGCGGCAAACCTTTGTTACGTTCTGCCGGCGCCGATCGGCGACCGTCTCATCCTCGGTTTTCCATTTGCGGCCGTTGACCTGCGCGAACTCGATCGCCTTCTCCTTTTCGATCGCGTCGCGGGTTGATTCATTGTTGAGCGCGATCGTCTGCGGATGCGCCGGACCGGCGAGCTCGATCACCCAGCCGATCGGCGTATCCGTGCCAGGCCTGCGGATCTGCAGCTGGAACGTGTCGACGGGCAAATGTGCGGAGAGATCGAGGATTGCAGTTGATTCAGTCATGTCGGGTTGCCTTTTGTCGGAAAGGTTGGCCGCAGGGTCCGACAACCCTGCGGCCGGTTCTCGCGAGAACATTCCATCGGCCTATGGTCGGCGCCGATCACTCAAACGCTACGCTGCGGTAGTCTGGAACGAGATCATGCTGTTATTGCCGGTCGCCGAGGTATCGATGCCGACCAGCGCCGGCGGGACCGTGATCGTCTGCGTGCGACCTCCGCCTTGCTTGGAGAGCGCCGAGGGATCGACGCCGCCGAGCGTGAAATTCGGCACCGTGATCGACATGAAATCTTTTGGCTCGGCCATGTTGTCGACGGCCAGGATGTTGAGGGAATACTGCGTTTCCGCGACGAAATCGGTCAACAGCTGCAGATCCTTGCGCAGCATGGTCAGGTTGAGCGACACCCGCAGCGGGCCAGTGAACACGTCCGGCGCATACTTGATGTTGCCAGAGCCGAACGCATCCGGCGCGCTCGGCTGGATATCGAGCGACAGATCGAACGACGTCAGCTCGACCAGGTCGACGCCGCCGAGGCGGATGGTTGCGTCGACGACGGCGAACGGCGTGCCGTTGGCGCCTTGCGGATCAGTGAAATACGGGACGCCGGCATTCAACGGCCGGATCTTGCCGGTCCCGATGCCGCCGGGATCGAACGTGATGATTCCGTTCGGCGCCATCGAAAACTTGCCCGTGCCCCAGACGAAATCGTCGAGGACCGTCGACTTGCCGATGTCGCTCTCGAATTCCTCGATCCCGAAATAGCGCCGGACCAGCGCGGCCGGGTTGACCAGGCGCTTGCCTGGCCGCGTGATCGTGCAATTCGTATCCGGCGCTGCATTGACGACCAGCGTCTCCGGCACCGTGATCTTGGTCGAGGACAGCGCCGAGATCCGCAGATTGCGGGCATTGTTGCCGGCGTCCGGCAGATTGGTCGCGCGGATGATATCGCCGACCTTAAAGCCCATATCGATCGGCGAGCCGCTGGCGAAAACGATGCCGTCAGCGACCGTCGTCAATGACGTGAAATCGGCCTGCGTCTTGCTCAGCGGCGTCGCATCCCAGGTACCGCGCATGATCGCCTCGAGGATCGCGTCATGCGAGCCGAGCCACATTTCGGCGTTGTAGCTCGACGAGGTTTTCTGCGTGCCGTGCCGGCCGCGGATCGACATGCCGTCGTTGCGGATCGTCTGCGATTCCGTCGCAGCTTTCGACAGCTTGGCACCTGGACCGCCGGAGATCGGCAGCACAGTGGCGCCGGCGCCGCCCGCGGCGATCTGGCCGAGGCCAGCCTGCGCCTTGTAGGCGATGCGGCCGGCGGAATTGCTTTGATAGACCATGCGATCAGTCTCCTGTTTGGATCAGCCGATGAAAAAGAACTGGAAAGGAATCACGACAACCAGGCCGAACCAGTTGCCGTCGTCGGAGGCGCTGTCGCCGCCCTGGACGGTCGGCCCCTCGCCGTTCTCGCCCCAGCAGCGCACGCAGGCGCCAGGCTCGGCGTTGTAGAACGTCGCGTCTTTGAACAGGTCGCCAGCCTGGCCGGCGAGCGCGAGATGCGCGGCGAACCCGTAGCCCTTCGGCACGAACACATGCACGAAGATGTTGCCCGTAACGAGCCAGGTTTGATTGCCAGGCGTGCCGACGCCGCGCTTGCGCCGCAAGGTCTCGACGACCTCGAAATAGCACCAGGGCGAGCTCTGCGGCGGCCAGGGCGTCTGCGGCGGATCTTCATTCTGGAACGAGCTCGGCGCCGCCGTGAACCCGTCTACATAGCGCGCGCGCATCGCTGCGACGGCGCCGGCATAATCAGCCATGGGAAGAACCTCTAGCGTGCCCGGATCTCGAGGGCCGGCTGCCGGACGAGCCAGTCCTGGCGCGCCTTGTCCGACATGCGGCGTCGGCCGGCCTTGATCTGCTGCGAGAATGCGGCATAGGCCGCGACGTCGCCGAACCGGACCGGCATGAACGTAAATTTCACTGCGGCGCGATTGCCGAACCGCGCCGCGACGAGCAGCGCGGTTTCCTGATAGACCTTCGGCTCGACCTTCATTTTCATCCGGCCGATCTCGATCTTGCGCGAGTAAGGGACCGGGTTGGAGATATTGATCTGGTCGCCGCGCCGGAAAGCCGACACGTCGCTGACGACATGACCATTTAAAAAAACCGTGTGGCTATCCCGGTAGAGACCGGGATGCGGATCGTCGACAGATCCGACCGGCGATCGTTGACGCAGCATCTCGATCGCGAAATCGACGATGTCCTGCATCGCCAGGTAGCGGAAAACGATGCGCATCAGCCATCGACCGAGACGAGCTCATCATGCGGGCCTGTGACGATCTCCTCGACCTCTGTCGGCAAAACGCCGTCGCGGTCGCGATCGGTCATCTCCTGGTCGATCCGCTGCAGCATTTTGGCCCGCGCCTTCTGCAGCGCGCGCTCTTTCGCCTCCTGGAACGCCTTGCGCGCGTTGAGGCCGGCCAGGTCGCCCGTGATGACGAAACGGAGCTCCTCACTGGTCGAGATCCCATTGCGCGCCGCATCGAGCCTGCGCTGGTAATCGGCCTCGTCGAATACCTTGCCCATCAGCCGCGGACCTGAATCTCGAAAGCGATGATCTGGCCCTGGACGCGCCTGGTCGCGTCGTCGACGCCCTTGATGCTGACCTCGGCACCGGCGATCACCAGAAAATCGCGATCTGTCAGGGGCAGCATGGTCGACAAGGCGACCTTGCCGGCCGGCACCGCCGCGGAGGGATCATTCAACAGGATCACTTTTTGATCGCCCTGGCGGATCTCGCCGACGATCTCATGCGCTTCATAGCCGGTCACCTTCGCCAGGACGGCAGCCTCTTTCGCGACGGCGCGCGACGGCCCGACGCCGGCGTAACGTCGAACCAGGACGGTCTCGCCGTTCTCCTCGAGCGCGCGGATATGCTGGTCGAGAGACTCGTCCGGCGTCACTGGCCGTCAACCTTGCTGGTGATTACCTGGCCGACCTCGGAGCCGCTCGAGCCGGCCTCGCCATCGTTTGGGCCGCCATTGTCCCCCGCGATCATGGAGCCAAGCAGCTGCTCGAGCTGCGCCGAGTTGTATTCGAGCTCGCCGGCGTGCCCCTGCAGCGCCTTATGCTGCTCGTCGATCTTGTCGAGGACGCGATCATAACGCTGGCCCGTGACGCCGATATCCGTCTCGAGCTTCTTTGCCCGCGCCAGGCGCGAGCGCATGCCGGCGAGCTCGATCGGCCGTTTGATGTCGATCATGTCGATTCCCTCCAGGATCTCCGGATGCCGCTCGAGCAGCTCGAGCCGCAGTTTCAGATGCGCGATCGCGACCAGCGCCGTAACGTGGTCCATCGGTTCAATTTTAGGGTTGCGTGTTTCGGTCCGAGAACAGGTGACAATCGGCGCTTCATGATCCGGATCAGTCAGGCGAGCTGACCAAAAAGAAGATCGAACCCTCACCCGCTCTGATGCGACCTATGCGACGAGGCACCTCCGCTCGCGCGAAACTTGCGTCTTCAACCAGGGAGACGAGCCGTGCCAACCGATCAAGAATTTTACGAAATGCTTAAAAGCTTCGACCCCGACGTGGCGGATCGTTGGAAACGAGCTACGGGCGGGAAACTCAGCACTCGAATTGGACCGGATGCACTCGACACGATCGTCATGCCGGTTCTGAAAACCCACATCGTCACGGCAAAGCAGGCCCAGGCCATGGCAATGCTGTTTTTGACCAAGCTGACCGACGATGCCCACTTCTTTCTCAGAGGTTACCTAACTAAGGCCTACGAGCTGGATTGGTTTTTCGCGGGGTCTGCAAGGCCATTGATCAGCCGCGACGACTTGAAGGAAATGGACGCCGCTCTCGGAATGGCGAATGTCGGCAAGATCAACTTCACAAGTCCTGAAACACAACTAACATACACGCCCGACCTCTACGCCGCGATCAAATGGCTCGCACATCAAGGAAAAATCCGGGTCTATGAGGTAGACGCTGCAGAGCTGTTCGGCCGAGTTGGCAATTACAAGAGTCAGATCAATCGCTTGGTTATTTATAAGGGGCTGACATTTATTAAGGCGATGTCGATCGTGCATGAAGTCACTCACGCGATCCAGGACTGGAGAAACCTTAAGACCAAACACAAATATATGGAAGCGGACGCATATATCGCGGGCGCCGTGGCTGCACTGACCGTAGATAAGAACTTCAACTTTCTTGAGTATCCAGCGCTAACGCCAGCAGCGACTGCCGTTCTCGAAGGAAAGGCTAGTCGAACAAATTCAAACTGGACTGATGCTTATGCTCAGGTCGTGAAAGGCGTCGAAGGCGATCCCATCTATGCAGACATAAAAGATGTGGCCTACGACGGCGGTGACCAGGAAGCTTCAGACGAACCGGCGCTCTTGAAGGAGGCGTTAGTTCATTTCAAAGTGGAAGATGCCTTACGAGCGGCGAGCGGCCAGACTGTCTTCGACATGTTAGGTTACATAAAAAGGTGGCAGGCTTTTGCTGGGAAATAGCAACTGCTGCCTATTCAGCCCTTCGCGCGAATGCGCAGCCTGACGACGCGCTCGAGCTGCTGCCCGCTCGCGGTTTCGATCCGGTTTGTGACGCTGTAGACCTTGCCGAGCTCGCCACCGGTCAGCGTCACAAGGGCTAGGGTCGCCGTATTGCTCGAGCCGCTGGCGACGATGCCCTGCGGCAACACGTAGCTCGAGGCCTTGATTCCGTGCGCCGGCGTCAAAGTCTCGCCAGCGGCCAGGCGCGCGCGCTCGGCCGGCGAGAGCAGGACGTCGGACCATTCGAAACCGCGCTCGACGACCTCCTCCGGCGCCTTGGCCTGCCAGAACAGCAGCGTCCGCGCGCTGCGCGGCGCCTTGAGGATGCGGTCGGCCATCACCAGACCTCCGACAGCATGAGCAGCGAAACCGCATCAGGGATCAGCGTCTTGACGTCCGGTGACAATTGCCAGGCCTTGTCGCTGACGCCGATGACGAGATCGCGCACCAGCGCGGGATTTGTCTCGCCGATGCTGTAGAGATGCCGGATCTGCAGCATGATGCAGGTTTTGACGACGGCCGGCAGATCCTCGAGATCCTCGTAACCGGCGTCGAATTCGATGACGATCGGCTCCGGCGCATGCGAGAACGCGAGCGGCCAGGAC
>NZ_AUGA01000105.1:0-12274 GCF_000426785.1 Bradyrhizobium sp. th-b2 | reverse complement strand
CCTCGACGACATCACATATGTGAGCAAGGATCAGGCGGAAACCAGTGTGCTGTTCGAGTTGATCGCCGCCCGCTACGAACGACGCTCGCTGCTGATCACGGCCAATCAGCCATTTGGCGAATGGGGGCGTATCTTCCCGGACCAGGCAATGACGTTGGCTGCCATCGATCGTTTGGTCCACCACGCCACGATCCTCGAGATGAACGTCGAAAGTTACCGTCGAAAAGTTGCCCTCGATCGCAAGCGCGGTCCAGGCCGGCCGCCCGTTCATACCACCCCCAACGAACTCGACAAGGCAACGATTGACGCTGGCAATCCTGCGTGATTGTCGCGCAGCGTCAATCAAGCCTTGCCAAACCCGCGGCCAGCGTCAATGATCCGCCCACTCGGCTGCCTTGTCTCATCTTGATTGACGCGCCACTCTCATCCTGATTGATGTGGTGGAACGGCCCGCTCCGACAGCATCATCGTGCTAAAACGTGGTCGTTGTTCGAACGCCACAAGGAGGGACCGTTCCATGAAGCAGGTTAGCACCATCGGGTTGGATTTGGCGAAGCACATTTTTCAAGTTCACGGCGCGGGTGCCGATGGCTCGCCGGTGTTCAACCGGAGACTACGGCGCAGCGAGGTCCTGCATTTCTTCTCGAAGCAGCCGGCCTGCCTTGTCGGAATAGAAGCCTGTGGCAGCGCTCACTATTGGGCACGCGAGATTGCAACTCTCGGCCATGAAGTGCGGCTGATCCCACCAGCTTACGTCAAGCCGTTTGTGAAGCGTGGAAAAACGGATGCGGCGGATGCCGAGGCCATCAGCGAAGCCGTGACTCGCAAGACCACGCGCTTCGTTCCGATCAAAACGGCCGAGCAACAAGCCGGAACGATGGTCCTGAAGAGTCGCGCACTTCTGGTGAAACAGCAAACGCAGACGATCAACGCCCTGCGCTCGCATCTGGCTGAGTTGGGCATCATTGCCGCCGCCGGCCGGACAAAGGTCGAGGCGTTGGTTGCAATCGTACGGGATGTAGCAGATATCCGCTTGCCTGCGGCAGCGCGCTTCGCGCTGACGGCAGTTGCCGATCAGATCGAGGCTCAGGCGGACCAGATTGACAAGCTCGAGCGAGCCATTGTTGCTGCGGCAAGGACCGACAAGGACATGCGCCGACTGACTACCATCCCCGGCATTGGAGCCATTACAGCGGCGACCATCAAGGCGCTGGTGCCAGATCCCGGCGGCTTCAAATCCGCTCGTCACTTTGCTGCCTGGCTGGGACTGACGCCGCGACAGCATTCGAGTGGGGGCAAGGAGCGGATGGGGCGAATCTCGAAGATGGGAAACCCCGAACTTCGGAGCCTCCTCGTTCTTGGGGCGACATCCGTCCTGCGAATTGCCCGGAAGGCTGATCGGGCGCCGCCATGGTTGAAGTCGCTGCTCGCCAGACGTCCGTACAAGGTGGCAGCGGTCGCACTGGCCAACAAGACAGCGCGAATTGCCTGGGCGCTCTTGAACAGGGGTGGGATTTATCGGCATCCGGAGACGCTAGCGACGACTACGCCTGCCGCTTGATAATACAGCAGTTGTCAAAGAGATCTGACCGGCGCGGGCCGGCAGAGGGCAAGGAGCAATAACAGGCGATGAACCCACGGGACGAAATCCCGACACGAGTGAGGCTGGCGCGACAATGCGCTTCAAGCGCGTCTGATTGATTTAGCCCCTTGTGTCGCGGACTTCATCGAGGCCAGCGGTCATGCGCCGCGCTTTACAGGCCGTATACATGACCGCACCGCTCCCATGTGTGAAGTCGACTGAGAAAGCTCTTGCGCCCGCGGGCCGTTCCATACATGTCGCGCTATAGTGCTGCCGATCACGCCGGCATTCTGCTTCGCCCATGCGCGGCGGGGCTTCTTCGAGCTGGCCGACATCGAGAAGAATGCCAGGGAGGGCCGCCGGGGCAAACCGGTCTCCCCGATCGCGCTGGAGGCAGTCAGGCGTCTGGATGCGCTGTTCGAGATCGAGCGCGCCATCAACGGCAGCAGCGTCGACAAGCGCCGTGCTGTGCGCCAGGTGCAGAGCAAGCCGATTCTCGACGACATGCACGCCTGGTTGTTGTGTGAGCGCGAAACCCTCTCGCGCTCCTCCGAGGTTCTGAAGCCCATGAACTACATGCTCAGGCGCTGGGACGGCTTCGCCCGCTTCCTCGACGATGGCCGGATCTGCCTGACCAACAATTGTGCTGAGCGCGCATTGAGAGGCATCGCCTTGGGAAGGCGCAACTGGACCTTCGCCGGCAGCCAGCGTGGTGCCGACCGTGCCGCAATCATGCTGACGATGATCACGACCTGTCGCCTCAACGACGTCGATCCCAAGGCCTGGCTCGCCGACGTCCTCGCCCGCATCGCCGATCTTCCCGCTTCGCGCCTGCACGAACTGCTGCCCTGGGAATGGAAGCTTCTGCGCCAAACCCGCAAGCCCGACGATCAGCAAGCCGCCTGATCTTCACCAAACGCTATCTTACAGATCGCCACGCCCGCGCGCATGCGTCAATCAGGCGGCCTTCGTCGTATGCGTACGATCTAACGACTGCACGAGGAGTTTAAGCGGCGGATCAAGATCCAGACCGTGCTGCTGTCCGCGGACACCGCTGCCATTCTGTTCTGGGCGCTGCTCGCCTCCGGCCGAATCAACCTGTGCAAGATCGATGGCTGGCAGACGCTCGCCGCCAAACCTATCGATCAGCCAATTGACCAGCCCGAACAGATGCCTTCATGTACCCGGAGATCGCGCCACTGCGAATTCCAACCACCTTCCGGACGGTACCCGGATTGACGTGGTCTCGGCGATGGTTGGAAATCCGGTCGTCGCTTGACTCAGTGATTCTGACCACCGCCTCGGCAATCAACGGCTCTCTATCATCTCTGCGTGTGGCAGAGCTGACTTCTGATGTCTCAGGAGGAGACTGAAAGCCGGCACGCTCAAGGACGATCTTTACTCCGTATGCCAACGCCGAGCCGAATTTAGATGGTAGGCCGGACTCTAACTCCATCTGGAGGAAATACGCAGGGGCAGGTCAGAGGCAACCAAGGGGCCGCGTTGCTGCAAACGATCCGAAAAGACCTCCCGTTCGGGCCGACGATCACCTCATCGACGGTCCCAAGTAGTCACTTCGAGAGCACGGACCAATGGTTGACGTCAAAGCTTAGTCCGCCGGGGGACGAGGTGATCTCAACGCCGTATTGGACGCTGCCGACGGTTATGTCCCCAAAATATCCTTTCGACTTTATCCATTGCAGGATACTCTTGATATCCACGGTCTCGCTGTTGGTCTTGGAAGTGCGCAGGAACGAGATAACCTTGTGTTTGTTCCAGCCTTCAAACACGTTCCAAGTCGCTCCGCCCACACTGACGCTTGTGTAGACTGGGATCGCGGCAGTCCCTGACGAATTATACTTGTAAGAAATGGGTTTAACATCGCCGCTTCCATCGGGATTCCCGGTGTAATTGGTCCAAAGCATTATTTCGTAGGCATTTGAGCTGTCCCAGATATCGTAGGCGAAGTTCCAGCGGCCGCCAGTCGGGACGCTCTGATTGAAGCTTGAACTCAGGTTGTTGATCGCGCTCAGCGGTTTTCCAACATTGAAAGCCTCGTGGGGATAGCTCTTGATGCCGCCGGTATCAGGTTGGTTCGACCACAAGCTCCATTGATTGACCGAATGCACCGAGATCGTTTGAGGTCCAGCACCTTGACCATACACGTCGTTGTTCCAGGAATAGCCATTAAGGGAAAAATTGCCGTATTGATCGCTCGAACTCCAGATCGGCGCTTTCGCAGATGCTGGGAATAACGCAATCATTGCCGCAAAAGGCAGCGCAAGTACTTTCATCTTCGACAACTTAAACATTCTAATCTCCACCTGAGACCCGCCCGCCAGCGAACCAAAAGTAAGCAAAAGTGATGCCAATCCCAGTGAGGTGGTCCCGGTCGTCTGAGCAGATTTTCCGCGTCGATAAGTAGAGCCTTTGCCAAGGCTAGGACGTCCAGCGCTGCGACCCTGGCGTATCGACCGTTGCACGCGCTTGCGATTGACCTGAAGCGCCTCAGCTTTCAGCATTGCAGTCATTCGTTGCGAGGCCAGGAACGACCAGCCGGTGAACAACTCGTCGATCCGCCGCATCAGGGCAAGGTCGTTGTCGCTGCCATAACATTGAGAGGCTGCGTTGATGCCTGCTCGGGCACGGCTTCCAGCGCGTTCTTTACCTTCAGTGCCGCGTCGATCTCCTGTCGACTGACAGACTGTCTGAGTTGAAACCAATGTCGGCACCTCGACACGGCGCGCCACTACGAAATGCCTTCAGAGGCTGCGAATTCAGTTCGGCACGCGGCTTGCTCCGTTCACAACACTCACCGATAACAGTGCGGTGATCTTCGGGGTGAACTCGTCGCGCGCTAGCGTCTAGCCTGCCCCGACGGTGTGCTGTGCTGCGATAGGTATCGGCCGATCGAGGCACGAGCTTCGCTGACGTTCTCGTAGGCCCGCAGATAAACCTCCTCGTATTTGACGCTGGGCCACAGCCGCTCGACGAACACGTTGTCCCGCCAGGCGCCCCGGCCGTCCATACTGATGGCGATGCCGTTGTCGGTGAGCACGCCGGTGAGCGCCGCGCCGGTGAACTGCGAGAGAAGATCTCCGGTTTGCCGTGACGGGCCAGGGCATCTTCGAGTGTCGCGACGCAGAATGCAGCCTCCATGGTGATCGACAGCCGCCACGACAGAACCCGGCGGGTCGCCAGTCCAGCACCACGGGCAGATAGACGAAGCCTCGCGCCATCGGGATGTAGGTGATGTCCATCGCCCAGCCCTGGTTCGGACGCGTGATCTCGATACCGCGCAGCAGATACGGATAGATCTTGTGGCCGGGCTCGGGTTGGGTGGTGCGCGGACGGCGGTAGAGCGCCTCTATCCCCATCCGCCGCATTAGCGTTCTGACATGCCGGCGGCCGATCTTGCATCGGTAGCCAGCAGGCAGCATTCGCGAACCGGCGAAGGGAAACTACAGATGCAGCCTGGTCGAGCCGTTGCATCAGCGCGAGGTCTTTGGGCGGCACTGGACGGGGCAGATAGTAGACGCTGCCGCGGCTGATGTTCGGAGCTTCCGCCTGCTTGGGGATCGGCAGATCGTGTGCACGGTCGATCATCGCTTTGCGCTCAGCAATCCCGCCTTGGTGAGCGCTCCTTCTAAAAAAACTATGCGCGGCGCTGCGCTCCCCCTGTGGGATAGAAACGGGCCGGCGCTAGATTGCCGACCGGAAGGGAGCGGCCGATACGATTTTGGTGGCACGTTACCCCGCTAAAAAACCTGGCCATGGGTTGTTGCGCACTTGAGAGTGGTGACGCCATCCGGTGATCCCGTCTAAGAATCTGACCAATAGCGCGACCCAGCCCTTCCACCGCGGTCAGCAGGAGGACTGGATATGAACCCCAAAAGATCGAAGTCGAGGAACGGTGGTAAGATGCCGATGGTGCACCCGAACGCGCGTGCCATCGACGTCGGAGCGACTATGCACATGGCTGCTGTGAGGGCAGATCGCGCACCGGAGCCAGTCCGCAGCTTCGGTACCTTCACGACCGATCTGCATCGGCTGGTCGACTGGTTTACTCAATGCGGCGTCGAGACCGTCGTCATGGAGTCGACCAGCGTCTACTGGATTCCCATTTTCGAGCTTCTCGATCCCTGGGGATTTAGCGTGTTTCTTGTCAACGCGCGATGCCAAGCCCCTGCCGGGGCGCAAGACCGATGTCAGCGATGCGCAATGGCTGCAGCGGCTCCATTCATTTTGGTTCCTGCGGGCCAGCTTTCGGCCCAAAGGGAAGATTGCCGAGCTACGAGCCTACGTGCGTCAGCGCGAGCGTCTGCTGGAGTACGTGGCCTCACACATCCAGCATATGCAGAAGGCCTTGACGGAGATGAATCTTCAGCTGCACTACGTTGTCGCCGACATCACCGGCGCGACCGGCCTGCGTGTCATACGCGCGGTCCTTGCAGGCGAGCGCGATCCGGAGGCGCTGGCGTGCTTGCGCCATTACAGTTGCCACTCCAGCGCCGAGACGATCGCGAAGGCGCTCACCGGAAGCTATCGCGCCGAGCATCTGTTTGCGCTCGAGCAAGCACTTGCGCTTTACGACGCCTACCGCGAGAAGGCATCTGCCTGCGACGCCCGGATCGAAGCCGTGTTGAAGAAACGGAGCATCCATCGCGGTCATGGCCATGGATCAGCGCCGCGGGCCTCGCGGCGTCGAACATCACCACGATCGACGGCTTCGGTTCTTACCTCTCGCTGAAGCTGATCGCTGAATGCGGCGACGACCTCTCCCCGTGGCCAAGTCCAAAGCATTTTACCTCCTCGCCGGGACTGGCGCCGAGTAACACTTATCGCACTGTTCAGGTTTGCGGACCAGCTCAGCTGCCCATGCCGGCAGATGCGGAGCAGGCGATTAAATGTGCTCCAACGCACCTCCGTTGAGGGAAGATCAACGCCAACTCTGAGCAGTGGGCATTAGCACCAAGTACACTCTACGCTCCGCTTGTGCATTGAGGTCACCTGTTCAACCGCGACGACGTCTGATCAGCCCACCCGGGCGGCTCAGTTCATGGATCACCCATGCAAAAACTTTGAAACCAATGAACAGCCGACACATTGAAGATGAGTACGACCGCGAGGAAGCCAAGGCGACTGCAGTGGCACTTGACCTCACGCCCGATGAGCTAAATGAAATCGAGTACGTGATACACGAGATCGCCAACGACGACGGACTGGTTTACGGATACGGCGTAGAGATCAAAAAGGAGCACCGCAGCACATCCTCGACAAGGTTCCGCGGCTGCCCAGGCGCGGCAACTTAGTGCTGATCCATTTGCGCGGATACGCCCACGACGCAGACCAAGATCAAATGGAAAAAGAGATGGCGAGAATTGCCGATCACAAAGGGAAGCTCTACAACGTTGCTACGGATGAAGTGGTTACTTCTCGACGCATGGCCACCCACGAGGGGGCGGCCAAGATGGGGTGTGGACGGTTGAAGGCGCACCGGCGTTGTAGTGACCTAACCGATCTTAGGGCCCGGAGAGGAATAAACGGCGCGCGACTTCGACCCTGCCGGATATGAGGGTACTCAGGACTGAACGTCCGCGCCGCGAGTCCGATGCGGGCGACCCTTCCCATGTCGTCCTAGACGGTTGCAAACGGACGCGCGGGAGAGAGCCGGATTTCGTGTAGCTTTCAATGAAGGCATTCTGCATCGGTTTGCCGGGTGCGATGTAATGCCAGACGACGCGGCTCTGAACGACCCCATGTCAGGATGGCGTTGTGCCCGCGATCCGTTGTTTGCAATGCTGAAGCGCCACTTTGCAGCGGAAGGCGACCAGTGTGACACTTGTCCGGTGTCTTACAGGCGCGCCGCCTCTGTCAGCTTTCGGGCACACGCCATCGTCGCTCGAAAAACCACTTCCCACAATCTCATCAGTAGCTTGAATTAAGGATCGTCTGGCATGCTTGTTGCTACTAAAGTGGACGTTTCTGCAGACGCCAGGAAACTATCTAGGTCGGAGAACGCCTCGCGCCTCGTGAAAGGCTGCACAGGCCGAACGTCCCGGCGGGAGCCCATGAGCATAGAAAGGCACTCGCTTGCCGATGGCGCAGGAGCATTATTCCGATGACGTCGCAACTTAATGTCAGTGAAGGTCCTAATGACAGTAAAGGCGTGGAGCTTGACATGACTGGGCTTTTGCTTCCAAGCCAATCCAAGAAGTTAATCAATCTGGATCGTCTCGACGCCGTCCTTGCGGCAGAGGGCATTGACGCTCTGGTGGCGAGTTCGCCGGAGAACGTGACCTACGCAAGTGGGTACTGGGCACTATCACAATGGATCAGACGGGGGCCTCAGACCTACGTCGTTATCCCCCGAAAAGGCCCCGAGCGATCTACCGTGGTGGCCTCAACTGCTCTGCTGGACCTGCTTGCCGACCAGAATGTCTGGGTACCCAATATCCGCAGGTTCGGCTACTTTGAGATGTATCGTACAGAGAAATTGCACAGCGGTGTTGACGAGAAACTTTTGCACCTCTTGGGCCTGCCCGACGATGGGACGCCGGTCAAGGCGCTCGTCAAGGCGATGACCGACGCGGGCGCTGACAGGGGACGTATTGCAATTGACGAGCTCGGGCTCATGCCGGGCAATTGGGAAAGCCTGCAAGAGCTCCTGCCGAACGCGACACTCATCCCAGGTTCTGGCCTGTTCCGAAGAGTTCGCGCCGTCAAAACAGCTGAGGAAATTGACCGATTGCGATACGTCGCGCAAGTCGCCGAGCGCTCGATCCAAGCCGCGGTGGCGGAAGCGCGAGCTGGTATCACGGAAATCGAGATGGGGCGTTCGTTTCACCGGAAGACGGTCGAAAGCGATTGCGAGCCAGTGCTCGGCTGCATCGGCTTCGGTACGCGCAGTGCCATGCCCAACGTACAACCATCTGAGGCTCGCTTGGTCGAGGGTGACATCATCCGATTCGACGTCGGCGGGCGCTTCAAGCATTACCGCGCCGATATTGCGCGGGTCGCCGTGTTCGGGGAACCGTCGGCAAAGATGAAATCATATCATCGCGCGCTACATCGCGGCGTTCAGGCTGCACTCGAAATGATTCAACCAGGTGTTAAGGCCGCAGACGTCTTCGCGCGAGCCGTCGACGTCACGCGGAAAGAAGGCATCAATCACTTTGCACGTTCGCATGTTGGACATGGCATCGGGATCGATGGCTACGATCTGCCCGATCTTACGCCGACCAGTACAGACATCATTGAGAAGGGGATGGTAATCTGTGTAGAGACACCATATTACGAAACAGGCTGGGGTGGCCTGCAGGTCGAAGACGCGGTCGTCGTTCGCGAAGACGGAATCGAAACGTTCATGACCACTGATGGCAACTTGATTCTATCAAATTAAGGTCGAGCCGAACTCGATCCCGAATAGCTGCGTTCTTGATGTTCGTTGGCTTGCGTCGCCACGATGATGGCCTGCTGCGCGGAGTTCAGGTCAGGACCGCGAGCAGCTGCCGCAGACAAGTGTTATTCCGAACGTCTACGAAGGACAGTTGTGGCCTGTTCACGCTCACAGCCGAAATGGTTCTCATGATCCTGATCGCGCAACTGCGAAGTCATTGCATTATGGCCCGGCTCTGGCTAGCCTACTTTGGACGGCTTCCGCAGCATCACCTTCAATCCGAGGCCAGGACTGCCCAAATGGTCCGGTAGCAACTCGCGTATCCCCAAGTCTGGTAGGTGTCATCGGAGCCGACTTTTGCAATCATGAATGCTAGGCTGGGAGTAGGTGTTACCGGCTAGGCATTATTGGATGGGGATCGTCGTGAGTTTAACCCAGTCGGCGAACTCGCGGCGAGGCTCGACGCAAGTCGGTGTTGGCCGAGCAATCGGCCATCATGGTGAGTTGTTGCAGGGAGTGTTTGAAGGAGAGGACGGGCGTCTTCATCGCGGTCTGATCACCTTGCCATTTCCAGCTCGGCACTCGGTCGCTACGTTTTGGCCGCAGAGTACCGAGGGGATAAGGACGAGTCCGCCTGGTCGCAGTAAGGCCGCGCGGGCGATAGCCCTGACTTTCGAGCATCTCGGCTATGATCAATTTGGCGGAGATCTCACGATCCAAAGCAATATTCCGGCGGGTCATGGCTACGGCTCTTCGACCGCCGATGTCGTTGCGGCGATCCGCGCAGCGGCAGTCTCGGCGGGGGCGGCACTTTCCCGCGCGACGGTATCGCGTCTTGCGGTGGCGGCTGAAGGTGCCAGCGATCCTGCCGCATACGATGGCCAATCGGTCTTATATGCTCAGCGCGAAGGCATGGTCATCGAGCTTTTCGCCGACGAGTATCCGGATTTCATGGTGGTGGGCTTCAGGCATCCGAACGACCAGCCAGTCGACACGTTGCAACTGCCGCCGGCGCGTTACGATGCACGGGAGATTGAGCAATTTCGGTGTTTGCGAGGCTTGGCCGCCCAGGCGATTATGCGACAGGATGCTCGGCTGCTCGGGCGAATGGCGACCGCGAGTTCTCGGATTAACCAGCGTTATCTCTCGAAGTCCCATTTTGAAGACTTGCTGCATTTGACGGCACAGGTCGGCGCTTGCGGGCTTCAAGTAGCCCACAGTGGCAGCCTAATGGGTATCCTTTTCCCAGCGGAAGAAGCTGACGTCACTCAACGTACCGCCGCTTTAGCCGAGCGCCTCTATTGTTCCGGATTTGAGGACATCATGGTCTTTGCGGCGCGCGGCTATGGAGCCGCCTGCTCATGAACACCGCCGGCACGTTCCTTGCCGCTTATGAAACGCCGCGACCAGCGCGTCTTGCTCCTAACCTCTTCGCTGCCTGCTTTCCGTTGATGAAACTAATTCCGGCCCGCTTCATGATTGCCCGTGCGCGGGCCTCTGGGCGCCTTGCGCCAGGTGGTCACATCGTCGAAACGACATCCGGCACTTTCGGCCTAGCCCTCGCCATGGTCGCGGCGGCACACGACTATCGTTTGACCATAATCAGCGCCAAAACACTGGTCGATCGAACGCTCCGCTGCCGACTGAAACTACTCGGGGCGCGCCTCGATATTGTGGACGATCCTGAAGGTTCGGGGGCTCAGAGCCGCCGTCTGGAACGGCTGCAGGCGATCCGCACGGAACATGCGGGAACCTTTTGGCCTGGGCAGTATGATAATCCGGAGAGTTGCCTTGCCTACGGCAGGCTTGCGGAATGGTTCGTGCGTCAGGTCGGCCACGTGGATTGTCTGGTCGGCTGCGCCGGATCTGGAGGGTCTCTCTGCGGCACGGCGGCTATCCTGCGCCAGGTCTTTCCCGAACTTGTAGTCATCGCTGTTGACACCCCTCGCAGTGTGCTATTCGGCCACACGCCCGGCCGGCGGCTGTTGCGCGGGCTCGGCAACTCGATTTTGCCCCGCAATCTGGATCACCAGCTAGTCGATGAGGTCCATTGGGTTGGCGCTCTGCCAGCTTTCGCTGCCACCCATCAGCTTTCTCGGGATCACGCGCTTTTTATGGGCCCGACGAGCGGGGCAGCCGCCTTGGTGGGGCAATGGTATGCACGTCGCCATCCCAGAGCGATAACGGTTGTCATCTTGCCCGATGAGGGTTTTCGATATCAAGAGACGGCGTTCAACAACGACTGGCTCGCCACTCTGGAGGGTTGGCCGATCACCATTGCCGATGCACCGGAGACCCTTGCGAAGATTGCGCCAGGTGGAGAGGAGTCGTGGACACGCATGATCTGGGGACGGCGGGTCTTGCAAGAGGTGCCGAGTGCAGACGATGCCCTCGCAAATCGCGAATGTCGCCCCACTGCCATTTGCTAGACCAAGGACAAGGCCGCGAATGGCCATGGCCTCCGCGAGGAGTATTGGAAGATACATCGGCGCAGAATGCGTATAGCAAAGTCTGGTCTCGCGCATAAGCGAAGACGGCTTCATGATTACCCTATCGCAATTAGCGGAGTTCGCGCAGGGAGCCATCTTCGGCGGAATCGGGAACCGCGCCATTTGAGCCTTGGCTCGCGCGACGGGCCTTAAGATCGCTCCAACTGGTGGACCATGAGGAGGTCGAGCTCTCGAATCTGCAGCGCTACGTGCTGGCCGGGCAATCTCATGTCGACTTGCAAAAACTCGAGATGGCTTATTGCGCGCTCGCGAGCACAGCGCTGGAGTTTTCGGTGTTTTCCGTCGAATCGGACGCCTATTTGAACAACCGAAACGATTGGATGTTTGAGAGGGTCGCTGTTGCATTGGACAACACTCCAAATTGTATTGCCGTGCAGGCGCGTTTGTACGCTGCTACTTTCAGATCGTGCGATGGCTCGGAAGAGCAGCAAATCGAGATGATTGCTAGAGGCTGTTAGGAACTAGAGCATTTTCCGATCACGTTGCGTCGTAACCAGCCGCGACGAGATAATTTTGGCATTCCTCGGGTGAGAAGCGCTTGAGAGCGTTGGCGATTGCTTGCCAGAGATCGGGCATGGTGCGCGCTGCGGCGGCCCGCAACAGGGCTTTCAGTTTAGAGAAGGCCATTTCGATCGGGTTGAAGTCTGGACTGTAGGGCGGAAGATAGAGCAGGCTTGCTCCGACCGCCCGGATGGCCTCTCGAACGCCATGGACCTTGTGAGCGGGCAAGTTGTCCATGATAACGGTATCGCCCGGCCGCAGCGATGGGGCGAGCAATTGCTC
>NZ_AUGA01000104.1:0-12704 GCF_000426785.1 Bradyrhizobium sp. th-b2 | reverse complement strand
TTCTTTGCAGAGATGAAGCGGACGGTGTCTTCCGACAGCCCCTTCGGGGCCTTGTCGGACTCGATCTGCGTCTCAAACCCATATCGATACTGGTCAACGTCGATGCGCCGGACGCGCTCGACCGTCTCTTCTACAGCTACCATTGCCTGCTCCGCTCGCGCAAAGACAACTCCAACCAGTTCCGGCGCGCCCTCTCCGAACTGATCCCACAAGTTAGGACCACTCGGGGCCAGCGCGTAAGAGAATCGATCGACGAAGCCGGTAGGCTGCCGCTCTCAGTGGTGTCTTCATTCTGTTTCGCGCCGGGGCCCCACTCATCAGCTAATTCCCTATGTCGGCACACAGGTCTCGGGCACCGGGCAAACGACGGCGCACTGCGGCGCGTCAGAATTTCCTTCGCATTGGGTGCACTTGGTCGGATCGATCACATATATGTCGTTCTTCAGGCTAATCGCAGCGTTGGGACATTCGAACTCACACGCACCGCAGACGGTGCACTGGGACGCGATTATCTTGTAGGCCATCACTGCGGTTCCATAAGCAGAAGGTGCGGGACAGCGTCTTGCCTTCAAGTCTCGTGCCAATCAGTCTGGGCTGATTTGCCTCGGCTATCTTCCAGAGCGCATGTCGCCGCCTCGACGGCGTGTCGCAAACTCTACATTCGGAATCATAGTGGCTTGATCTCGGTGCCGTGGCGCGCACGATCAATGACGGCGGTCAGCCAACCACGTGAACTGCGTCCGCCAGCCCTATGGCGCGATCCTTCCCATGGCCGCGGTCACGCGGCTGCGATCGGGTCGCCTCTTCCCGAGTGCTCCGCCGCCAGGTCGGCCGGGCCCCATGTTATTGGTTCTGCTCACCGGAATGGCGGCGGATTCGACTAAAGCGCCACGATGAACAACCGGCGGGGGTTACACCGGCACGACGCACATCTCCACCGCAGAGCCAGAAACTGTCGCGGCGATCGCGCCAGACAAAGTCACTCCGATGATCGCGGCGTTTAGGTGCCGCGGCACCCGCTTTTCAAGCCCCGAAGATGACCGGTAACCTGCATTCATATGCCCTGTACGGGCAAAGGCACATTGCCTCGCATCATGGGGCAACTGAAAGCCAAGCGCGATCATCTGGTGTTCCCCGGCTTCGCTTCGCGTTTCAAACATCCGCCCGCGCTGGTTAGCAAATTGATCGAGCCGAAAAAAACCACCCCGAAGGGTGGCCCAAGTCAGGGAGGAAACGCCCGTAAGGGCCTCTGGGATCAGGCCGCAGCCTGTTCGATCGGTGAGAAAGGCAACCCGAGGCTCTCGGCCACGGCCTTGTAAGTTAGCCGGCCCCGATGGACATTGAGGCCCGCGCGCAGGTGCGGATTTTCGAGCGCGGCGACAAACCCCTTGTTGGCCAGTGCCAAACCAAACGGCAGCGTGGCGTTATTCAGTGCCTGGCTTGAGGTCAGCGGCACGGCGCCGGGCATATTGGCCACGCAATAATGAATGACGCCATCCACTTCGCAGGTTGGATCAGCGTGAGTGGTTGGGTGCGATGTCTCAAAGCAGCCGCCCTGATCGATAGCGACGTCCACGATCACCGCCCTCTTACGCATCGAACTCAGCATACCCCGCCGAACGAGCTTCGGCGCGCTCGCACCTGGAACAAGTACCGCACCAATCACAACATCGGCCGCAAATACCTCTTCCTCCACGGCGTCGATGGTCGAGAATCTGGCCCGAACGCGCCCTTCAAAAAGCTCGTCCAGTTCGCGGAGCCGGGGTATCGAGCGGTCGATGATGGTGACCTCTGCACCCAAACCGATCGCCATGCGCGCCGCGTGCGTACCAACGACGCGACCTCCAATCACCACGATCCGGGCCGGCTGAACACCGGGCACTCCACCGATCAACAGCCCTCGTCCGCCAGCACTACGCCTCAGGGCGCTACCCGCCCCTTCAATCGCAAGCCTATCCGCGACCTCGCTCATAGGCGCCAGCAATGGCCCCTTGCTCATCAGTTACGGTCTCATAGGCGATCTCGGTGCACCCAGATTTTAGGAGCCCCTTGGCCTGCTCGGGGTCCGGGGCCAGATGCAGATAAGTGAAGAGGATCTGGCTCTCCCGCAGCTGGCTCCATTCGGACGGCTGAGGCTCCTTAACCTTTGCGATCATCTCGCTCGACGCGAATACCTCGACTGCGGACGCCAGAATCGTTGCGCCGGCGTTGCGATAATCTTCATCCGTCGCGCCAATGCCCGCGCCAGCATCGGTCTCGATCATCACGCGGTGGCCCGCCGCCACGTATTCGCGGACAGCTCCAGGGGTAAGGCCCACGCGATATTCGTGCGCCTTGATTTCCTTGGGGACTCCGACCTTCATTTGAAAACTGCCTGCCTGGAGCGGCTTTCTAATCGGAAGTACGTAACGATACTGCGACGCGAGCGCCACAATAGCGCAGGAATTCAGCGATCTTTGACCAGCTGCGCAGGATTTCAAACAAGATGCGGCAAGATGCTGAGTGGCTTAGATAACCATACTCGCTGAGCTCAACGATCGAGCCCTCCGCAGCCGACGCGAACAGGCTCTCGACCGCAATGGCACCCGCGCTGAAAAAATCATATAACGGATCCGTGGGCGTCTTGAAAACGTCTACAGAACTACCTTCGCCGCGATGACAGGGTCCTTCCGCTCTGGACCAAACCTATTCTCATCTCATTACCTGCGAATCACGCGTTGGCTATGCACGAGGTCGGCGAATGCACGGACCTCGGTGTCAGTGCCTTCTCCTAAGCCGCCGAGATTCAGGGGAGCAGATCGATGATCTCTTATTTCTAAGCTGCTCTTGTGCGACACTAGGCTACAAACTAAGCGGCGCGACTTGAGCCAAGGCGCTGTAAAGAGCCTCGTAAGAGCGCCTTTCGCCTCACCTTAACCTCGAAGTGTCAAGTGGGGAGCAACGACTTTGGGTGTGCGACGGATGGCGCATGAATAAAACGCTTGGGACTGGGTTCGCGGCTTGGGAATGCCACAAATGAAAATCCAGCCTTGCCGAATTTCTGGAAGAGCGAGCATCACAGTCCGCCAGCTGGGCAGGTCGTAGACTTTAGCTCATTTTTTTGAATGGCTAATAACCGCTGATGCGTGCCCCCTCATGCCCGCCGCAGTTGGGCGTGACATGTTCAACAGATCCGAGGCAATTGTTCGCCCGACAGCCAATCGACAACTCGTCCGCCACCGAAACTGGTCGCCATCTGCACAAACTTGTGATCGTCAGCTACCGCCTCTCCAATATCAGCTGCATCGCACCCGAGCGGATGCGCCTTCATGGCTGCAAGCACAGCATCAGCAGAATCAGGCGCGACGATCGCAACGAGCTTGCCCTCGTTAGCGACATGGATCGGATCAAGCCCAAGGAGTTCGCAGGTCGCCGCAACCGCAGGCTTCACAGGAATGGCGGCTTCCTGCAGACGGAAGCCGAGGCCCGATTGATGCGCAATCTCGTTGAGCGAGGCGGCAAGGCCGCCACGCGTGGGGTCACGCATCACCCGGATACCGCTGCCACCGGCCGCAACCATGACGGCTACGAGGTCGTGCAGCGCGGCTGAATCCGAGCCGATCTCGATTTGAAAGGCGACGTTCTGGCGCCTTGACATGATCGCCACCCCATGATCGCCGAGGCTACCGGACACCAGGACACGGTCGCCAACCCTTGCCTTGTCGGCCGAGAGATCGAGCGCATCGGCCAGGAACGCCGGCGTCGCGCGCCGCTACGCCCATCGAATCCGCAATCGTTTGCAGATCCGAAAATCGGAACCCCTCCTCGATGATAAAGCTAGCCGATAGATAGAGCGGACGCGCGCCGGCCATAGCGACATCATTGATCGTGCCGTTCACAGCGAGTGACCCGATATTGCCGCCAGGAAAGAACAGCGGTGAAACCACATAGCCGTCCGTCGTCATCACCATTCTGCCTGTTGCAACATCAAACGCCGATTGATCATTGCAGCGGGCGAGCCATTCGTTACCGAAGGCTCGGTGAAAAATGTCCGAGATTAGCTGCGCCATGGCACGGCCCCCGGACCCGTGAGAAAGATCAATGCGTCCGTTCTCGACATCAAGTCTGCGTTGATTGGCCTTTACGCTCATGACAACCGTCCCAGCTGATCATCGCGAACTCGGCCATACGTCCAATACGCGGCGCAAGCGCCCTCCGATGAGACCATGCAGGCTCCTATGGGATTTTCCGGCGTGCAAGCAGTTCCAAACAGCTTGCAGTCGACCGGCCGCTTGGCGCCGCGCAGAATTGCGCAGCACTCGCACGCTGGATTGTCAGCGACACGCAGTTCGTGCATCGCAAAACGCGCCTCGGCGTCAAATCTCGCGTATGCCCGCTTCAGCTTCAGTCCGCTTTTGGGTACGAGTCCAAGTCCACGCCATTCGAACTGCTCACGCAGTTCGAATATCTGCGAGACCTCGTCCTTGGCGCGCTGATTGCCTTCGCGCGTAACCGCACGGCTGTATTGATTTTCCACGCCGCAGCGGCCTTCGTTCACTTGCCGCACCAGCATCAGGATCGCCTGCATGACGTCGAGCGGTTCAAATCCCGCGATCACGATCGGCTTACCGAATTGTTCTGCCAGAGGTTCGTAAGGTCGCGTACCGATGATGGTGCTGACATGTGCAGGCCCGACGAAGCCATCAATTGCGCCCCCGCCGATATTGCGGATCTTCGGGTTCTCGAGAATGCTGTGCATGGCGGACGGTGTAAGCACGTGGTTGCAGAACACGCTGAGGCTCTTCAGCCGCTTCTTCTCGGCAATCCGGATCATCACCGCCGTCGGTGGCGTCGTAGTCTCAAATCCAATGGCAAAGAAGACCACGTCCCGGCTCGGCGCCTGTTCGGCGAGCCGAATAGCGTCGATCGTCGAGTAAACCATCCGAATGTCAGCGCCTAGCGCCTTGGCTCCCAGCAATGACTGTCCTTGCGACCCGGGCACGCGCATCAGGTCGCCGTAAACGCACAGGATGACCCCCGGGCGCTCGGCGAGCCGGATCGCCATGTCGATCCGGCTCGCGGGCAGAACGCAGACGGGACAACCAGGCCCGTGGATCATGCGGACGTTCGCGGGCAGCAAGTCCACCAGGCCGTAGCGGGAGATCGCATGTGTGTGTCCGCCGCAGAATTCCATGAACCGATAGGCCCTATGCGGACCAGCTTCGGCGCCAATCGCACGCGCTATTCCCTGCGCCAAGGTCTTGTCGCGAAATTCGTCGGCATATTTCATGATCGGAGTTCCGGTGCTGCACTGCCTAGCTCTTGCAGGAGCTTCAACGTACGCTTGGCTTCGATCGGGTCGATCTTGGCCAGCGCGTAGCCGACATGAACGAGGACCCAGTCGCCGACGTCGAGCTCGTCGATGAGTGCGATCGATATTTCCAGGCTGACGCCATCTATGGATACGATCGCCATGTCGTCGGGAAGCATTTTTGCGATCTTAGCCGGGACCGAAAGACACATATCAGACTGTTCCTTCCAGGGCTGACGCTGTTCAGCAATCCGCAGGGCGGCAATCCACGCCTGGCCAAGGCTCAAACCGCCATCATTGGGAGGTACCTGCCGTGGCATCAGCGGGGTGAGACCGGCGCTGCTGCACCCGCGCGTAATTTGGTCAGCCAGCACCGCGTTCAAAAAGCAGCCGCCGCTTAGGACGACGGTATTGACGCCGGTTGTTCGCGCAAAGCGCGTGACCCAGTCAATGCAAGCGGCGGCGAGAGTGCCATGAAACAGCCCCGCTCCGTCCGTGGCGCCTACGTTGTCTGTAATCAAGTGCTCAAAAAGCGGACGAAGCGACAGCACGCCGCCATCCATCGTCCAGCCGGCATCGAGAATCTCAGTCCGCCGCACCAGCGCCTCGAGCTTCATTGCGGCCTCGCCCTCATAGCTCTGCAAACTCGCAATGCCCAGCAGCGCCGCCGCCGCATCAAACAACCGGCCCGCGCTGGTTGTGATGGTCCCGCCCTGCTGATTTAGCAATGCGCGCACGCGCTCAGACTGGCGTTGCGCTGCAAAGCGATGGCCGATTTCGGTTCCCCTGCCAAGCAACTGCAACATTGCGCTCGCCATGCGCCACGGCTCGCGCGCAGCACGATCTCCACCAGGCATTTGCAGAGGAGCGAAATGTCCGATGCGCCGACACCTCGTTCCTTCGCACAACAACAGCTCGCCACCCCAGTTTCCGCCGTCCGAGCCAAAGCCATGGCCGTCGAGCACCAGGGCAAGCGTAGGTCCCGCATGACCGTGCTCAGCGATGACGGCGGCAGCATGCGCGTGGTGATGCTGGACAGCGACCAGCGCGCGGCCGCTTGCCTCCGCAAAGCGCGTGGACGCCATATTGGGATGCAGATCATGGGCGATGATGGCAGGTTCGACGTCAAGAATCGATGTGAGATGACGAATCGTCTCTTCAAACACACGAATGCTTTCGGCCGTATCGAAATCGCCAATATGCTGGGAGACGAACGCTTCGTTGTTCCGCGTGACGGTGATGGTCGACTTCAACGCACCGCCAACAGCGAGTACGGACGGCACAGATCTCGCAAGCCGGATCGGTTTCTGGAACATAGCCACGGGCGCGACGAATGCGTTGGGGGCGGCCCGCCACAACCGACACGACGGAGTCATCCGCACGCGTTAGGATCTCGCGATCATGGGTCACGACAAGGTCGGCGATTCCCTCAAGCCGCCGCAGCGCCTGCGCGTTGTCGATCAGCAGCGGTTCGCCACAAAGATTGGCACTGGTGGCAACGATGACGGGGCCAGTCCCCACAAGCGATACTCCGGTCGAACGAAGCACCTGAAAGATGAGGTGATGCAGCGGGGCCGCGGGCAGCATGACACCTACCCGCGATAAGCCGGGAGCTATCGCGGGTGCTAAATTATGGCGCGAACGTAGAAGGACGACGGGACGAGCTACGGATTCGAGTAGCGCGAACTCGGGCTCATTCGCTTCCGCGATCTCATTGACCCGCTCTATGGAACCGACCATGACCGCGAATGGCTTCTCAAGACGCCGCTTTCTGCCGCGCAAACGCTGCACCGCGCCCTGGTTGCGCGCGTCGCAAAGCAGCTGGTATCCGCCCAGCCCCTTTATCGCCACGGTTTGGCCCTCGACGATTGCCGCGACAATAGCGTTGATTCCATGGCTGAGCCGTGGGCCGCATGTCGGACACGCGATCGCCTCCGCATGGAACCTGCGACTCGCCGGATCGAGATATTCGCTGACGCAGGCGGCACACAGCCTAAAGGCCTTCATGACCGTGTTTCGGCGATCGTAGGGAAGCTGTTCGGAGATGGTATAGCGCGGGCCGCAATGCGAGCAACTAATGAAGGGATAACGGTAATGGCGACTTTTCGGATCGAACAACTCACTGATGCACAGCTGGCAGGTCGCGGCATCGGCGACGATCCGCGTTGACGACTTGCCACCTTCGCTGGTGCCGATCGAAAAGTCTTTCGCCGCGAGCGCTCCGGTCTCCTGAACGCAGATGTGGTCGATGCATGCCAGTGGTGGTGCTTCAAGCGGCAAAGCGGCGACAAACTCCGACGCACGGTTACCCTCCACCTCGATCGTAACGCCCTCTGGATCATTGACGACAAACCCCGCCAATCCGTACCGCGTGGCCAGGCCATAGACGTAAGGACGAAATCCGACCCCTTGCACGGCTCCGCTCACGCGCACGCGTAGCCGAGTTTGGCCGCAGGTGGGGGCGGCGCTCATCGCCTTGTGTCCCTCTCGGCGAGTCTCTGATGCGCCTGATTGTCGATCCAGGCATAGAGCGCGCCGAAACCCTCGCCAGTACGCGCCGAGACCGTGAGCACTTCGATCCTTGAATTGACGCACCTTGCATACTCGATGGTCTTGCTCACATCGAACTCAAGGAATGATGTCAAATCAATCTTGTTAATCAGCATGAGCGACGAAGCGGCAAACATATCCGGATATTTGAGCGGCTTGTCTTCACCTTCGGGGGTCGATAGCATCACGATCTTGCAGGCTTCGCCTAGGTCGAAGGCTGCGGGACAGACCAGATTACCGACGTTCTCGATGAAGAGAATACCGCGCGTGAGCCGCGGCAAGCGGCGGTAGGCCTCGCCGATCATTGAAGCATCGAGGTGGCACCCCCTGCCGGTATTGACTTGAACAACCGGCACGCCAGCCGCGCGAACGCGTTCGGCATCATTCGAGGTCTGTTGGTCGCCTTCGATGACCCCGATCGGGCGAGTGCGCTTGAGCTCGGACACGGCGCGGACGAGCAGCGACGTTTTGCCTGCACCGGGACTGGACACAAGATTAAACGCCAGCAGGTCATCGGCCACGAAGAGCGCGCGATTATCCGCCGCGATCCTATCGTTCTTGCCAAGTATGTCGCGTCCGACCTGAATGACCCGCTCGCGGTTCGTGTCCGCTACCTTCAAGGTAGCCGCACCGGCCCCGCAGCTCTGAATGGCCTGCCCATCATGAGCCTGCGGATGGCCAGGATGATGATGGCGAGCATGTTCTTGGCGAGCATGGTAGGAATGCAGCAAGCTTTGATCACCATGCACATGGGCGCCGTGGCGATCACCGTCCTGCACACGAGCATGATAGCGCCAGTGGTCTTGCGCATCATGAACTTCGACGCGTCCGGTCGAATACATTCCTTCACTGCAACCGCATACGGTACACATCAATTGACCTCCAGCTCTTTCACGCGCATCTGTTCGCCTGCCGTTATCTGCAACTGATAACTGCCGCAGTAAGGACAACACTCAGCGCGCAGAGCAATTTCGACACTCTTCGAACAGGCCATGCACCAGGCCATGCCAGGCACTTCGATGATTTTAAGAACCGCGCCGTCGGCGACGGTCCGTGTTGCGACAGCTGTGAAGCAGAACTTAATAGCTTCGGGCGCGACATGGCTCAGGGCCCCGATCTCCAGACAGATGCTCCGCACCTGCGAAATCGATCGGCGACGCGCCTCCTCCTCGACAATTTCGATGATGCCCAGACAAAGCGCCATTTCATGCATCGCCAACCTCGCGAAAATTGAGCGTGAACCCGGCGCAAGGATCGAGCGATGCAATCACCGCACGAACCCCTTCCTAATGTGGTCTCGCCGTCAGCACCGCGCCCCGAAGGCCCCGGACAAGTGGTCCGCACCGATGGAAATTCCATTCCGTCGGCGCTAGGAATTCGAAGCGGGATATCCGGCCCCGAGGATCAAGCTCAACCGCGTGATAGAGGCGCCCCCTGGCGCATTCGACTGCTGCCGCTGCACGGCCAGGACCTAGCCTGTAGCTTTCGATGATCCCATGTTCCGCCGACTCGAGATGAGCACCAGCCTCGAGCCAAGCGCACAGCCGAACCATCTCCGTAATTCTGGCCATCAGCCGCTCAACCGCACCCGGCCGGCCCGGCGGAAGCCGATCACGCGTCATTTGGCGCGCCAACGGCCCCGTTTCGGGCGCATGCCCCTCGAGATCCGGACAACAGCAGAACGTGTCGTCGTCCGCGAGTAGCCGTTCAACGATATTGCGGTCGTCGGCAACGGACAGGAACGAGTGCTCGATCGAAATTGACTTCAAGTCGACCTCATCAAGCTCTGCAATGCGAAGCGCGAACGGGCTGCCGGACTTCAGCGCGCCAGCCTCTCTCGTTATGCCGAGCGCGGCCATCGCGGCCCCAATTCGCGCTATTGCTTCGCGTCGAGCAGGGCCGCGGATTGGCTGTTCGCTGCCGATAAACACTGATATTCCGTGCATCACGGATCGAACCGCTGCCGCACTGCCGACGTTCGGCGTAAGATGACCGACAAAGAGGCCACGCAGCAATTCCGCGATACGCTCGGCAACGACCAAGGTAATACGATGCTGCTTTGTCGCGAGGATGATCTCTTCTTCGCGCGCCGCCTCGATCGCGGCCAGTAAGGCAGATTGCTGCGCAGCGGCACATAGCGCGAAGAGCCGCGGCAGCCCCTCAAGCACCGACGAGGCCTGTTTGCCGGCGAACAGCCACGCCAGCGGCGGCCGGGCTCGGGGCACGATCTCGACTGCGGCGATTACGTCGGCAGCAATCGATACGGTGACATCAATCTTGTTGCGGGAGGCGAGGCTCATGGGCGGCGCTCCTCCATCATCTCACGCGACAAATTAGGGCGCTCAGCTGCGGACCCGTTAAATGAGGCGGTCCTTATAGAGAATGGCCCCAGCAACTTGGGGGCCTGTGTAGGGGCAGGCGGTTGCTGGGGCCATCTACCAGCCCGTTTGGTGCGGGCGGGCTAGGTAGTCAGATGAACAAAGCAAATGCAGCAAGGGCGACCGGGCAAATTCCCAGCACGACAATGCCGATGCGAAAGAAAATCTCTGGCATAGAGCAATCCTCCGGTGCTTGCTAAATCAGCACACGGCTCGGCTCTCGTCTGAGTAAAATTGCTCACTTTTCCTCTCTTGCAGGGGAGCGCCCCACTACATCATAAGGATGACAATTAGGATCAGCACGGAAAGTGCAATTGTGGCGCAACCGGCTATCGTTATCCCGTCCCATTTCATGCCGTGAACGCCGAAGGCGTTGCCGCGCCGCTCGTTGATCTACTAGGCCCACGGACAGCCTGCACCTGCTTTGCTAAAAAATCCATCCCCTCCCTTCCAGGGAGGAATTGCGTTCGCCTGCCCGTTGGGGTTGAGTCCGATGGGAGGCCGCAATGGGGCAAAAGAAGATTCGAAAAGCGCGGTTTCTGGCGCTTCATCCGCGCTGCTGTTTTTGCGGGGGCAACGAGCGTACGGCTGACATTGATCACCAGCCGGCTCGCGCCTTGTTTAACGGTCGGGTTGGTCCGGAAGATTTCGAATTTCCTGCCTGTGCCGCGTGCAATCAGAGCAGCCGCCATCATGAGAATGCCATGGCCGTTCTGGTTAGGCTGCGCGACACGCGAGATGACCTCGAAGTTTACCAAGAGGATCTACGGAAATATTTCACCTCGATGGGCAACAACTTCCCAAGCCTGGTGCGCCCGATGACCAGCAACGAGAAGCGCTCGTTTCTGAAAGATGAAGGTGTCCAAAGACCGCCAGGGTATGTGCTCAGCGACCTGAAGATGGTTACTGGCAGCGACTTTGCCATTGACGCCATTGAGAACGTCTTCAGGAAATTGTTAGTCGCCTTGCACTACAAGCATTCTGGCAGGATCGCGGCTGCGGGAGCAGCAGTGACTCTTGTCTGGTTTACGAATGCCTATGCTGACCGGGCGAAAGAAATCGAGCAGTTCATCTCGGCGTTAATGGCCGAGGAATCGTCAAAAGAGGCAATCAAGATCTCTCTGATCAGTTCATATACAAATATGGCGTTGACCACGCGGAGGAGTTCTCAGCCTTCGCTTTTGCGTTTCGAAACTCGCTCATTGCAATGGGTTCTGTCTGGAGCAGCAGCGAGGCCGTCGCTAAGGTCGAAAACCTGGGATCAAATATAGATGCAACATGCGCGCTATTCTCATGGCAGAGGCATCATCTCCACTGCGGGTTCAATCGCGCAAGGGCTTAGAACATGATGCAGGGCGAGACGGATGGCTAGAACAGATCTTCTCCATGGCAATCACTGGCTATAAGCTAAGTCAGATCGTCGAGCATGCCTTTAAGAATATCACGCTTGTCATTTTCAACTATGACCGGTGCATCGAGCATTATCTCTTCTGGTCACTTCGGCGACTTGAGGTCACGTTACCCGATGCACAAGCTGCGATAGAGAATCTGAACATCATTCGGCCTTATGGAGGGCTAGGACCAATATTTCGGGATTCAGGAAGCAATCTCGTCTTCGGCGCGGCGCCGCAAAACAACTTATGGGGTCAAATTGATAGAATTCGTACTCTCACCGACAATGAGGTGATGCATGACCCGCAAAAGTTTTCTGCAGCGTGGGAAGCTGCTCAGCTGGTGATTTATCTTGGGTTTGGATTTCATCCACAGAACATGAGCCTACTGGCAAACCACAGTTTACAGCAGCGACGCGCCGTTAAAGTGCTCGCCACTACGGTCGGCATGCCTCCGTCTTCAGAGCTACGGACATCCCTCGCTAACGTCGCGATGACGACTGAACCAAAGGTCGAATTGCACGATATGACAGCCTCAAAGCTTTTGTCCGATCTTCGTTGGAGAATTAACTCGTTCGTCGGGTAAAGCGTGCAAGAAGGCACGCGTTTGCCGTCCGGCCCGGTCAGCAGATTCCCATGTCCTGATACTCGAGCGGCCGATTGAAGTTGCTGTTACTCACCACCGGGGCCCCCACCAGGCTCCGAGAACGTCAGCGCCACTGCGTCACCCTCGTCCGGGCTCGGCATCCCGCGCTTGCGCATGTCATCCTTGCTCTCGAGCATCAGGCGGCCGTCGCTGGTACTCGCGCTTGAAGTAATCGCCTCGATCTGCGCAGATATTGCATCAAGGAGATCTGGCCTCCTCGATCCGTCACAATCCGACTATCGATCAGCTTGTAGTGGAAAAGCGGCACAGGACTGGCGCTGCAATTCCGGTGCCGACCTAGCCTGCAAAGCCTGGAGAGTCCGAGAGTCCCCGACCTAGCCCGTCTTATTCGTCAGAGGGCGCCTGAGAGGCTGGCGAGCGTGGTGTAAAGCGCTAATGCGGCGTAGGATTCGGTTGCAAAGCCAACCCCATCACCTTCAGCCGCGAAC
>NZ_AUGA01000103.1:0-12843 GCF_000426785.1 Bradyrhizobium sp. th-b2 | reverse complement strand
GTCGCCCAGCCGCAAGATCGCGGTCGACGCCGTGTTCGATTCGGTGTCGGTGGCGACCACCTTCCAGAAGGAGCTGAAGGCGGCCGGCGTGATCTTCATGCCGATCTCGGAGGCGATCCGCGAGCATCCCGAGCTGGTGCAGAAATATCTGGGTACCGTGGTGCCGACCACGGACAATTACTTCGCGACGCTGAACTCGGCGGTGTTCTCCGACGGCTCGTTCGTTTACGTGCCGCCGGGCGTGCGTTGCCCGATGGAGCTGTCGACCTATTTCCGCATCAACGAGCGCAACACCGGCCAGTTCGAGCGCACGCTGATCATCGCCGACAAGGGCTCCTACGTCTCCTATCTCGAAGGCTGCACCGCGCCGCAGCGCGACGAGAACCAGTTGCACGCCGCCGTGGTGGAGTTGGTCACACTCGACGATGCCGAGATCAAGTATTCGACGGTGCAGAACTGGTACCCCGGCAATTCCGAGGGCAAGGGCGGCATCTACAATTTCGTCACCAAGCGCGGCGACTGCCGCGGCAGGAATTCCAAGATCTCCTGGACCCAGGTCGAGACCGGTTCGGCGATCACCTGGAAATATCCGAGCTGCATCCTGCGCGGCGACAATTCGAGCGGCGAGTTCTACTCGATCGCGATCTCGAACGGCTTCCAGCAGGTCGATAGCGGCACCAAGATGATCCACCTCGGCAAGAACACGTCGAGCCGGATCATCTCCAAGGGCATCGCCGCCGGCAAATCGCAGAACACCTATCGCGGCCTCGTCAGTGCGCACCGTAAAGCCACCGGCGCGCGCAACTACACCGCCTGCGATTCGCTCCTGATCGGCGACAAATGCGGCGCGCACACCGTGCCCTATGTCGAGGCCAAGAACTCCTCGGCAACGTTCGAGCACGAAGCGACCACGTCGAAGATCTCCGAGGACGTGCTGTTCTACTGCGTGCAGAGAGGCTTGAGCGAGCAACAGGCCCTTGGCCTTGTCGTCAATGGCTTCGCCAAGGACGTTCTGCAAAAACTGCCGATGGAGTTCGCGGTGGAAGCGCAGAAGCTGATCTCGATCTCGCTCGAAGGGTCCGTCGGATAGCCAACCGTCCCGCGGGACCTCCCGAGTGCGGCTCACCCGGGATGATGCATTTCAGGAGATAGATCAGAATGGCGCTACTCGAAGTTCGAGATTTGCATGCCGGCATGGACGAGCGCGAAATTCTTCGCGGGTTCGATCTTACGGTCAACGCGGGTGAGGTACACGCGATCATGGGGCCGAACGGCTCCGGAAAGACCACGCTCAGCCACATTATTTCCGGCAAGCCCGGGTATCAAGTGAGTGCAGGCCAAATCCTGTTCAACGATGAAGATCTTCTCGCGATGGAACCGGAGGAGCGCGCTGGCAAGGGGATATTTCTTGCGTTTCAGTATCCGGTGGAAATTCCCGGCGTGACCACCATGAACTTCCTGCGTACGGCGTTGAACGCTCAGCGTAAAGCGCGCGGGCAAAAGGAATTCTCCACGCCCGATTTTCTCAAAAGGGCCCGCGAGATAGCCAAGTCGCTCAACATCCCACAAGGCATGCTGAAGCGCGGCTTCAATGTCGGATTTTCCGGCGGCGAGAAAAAGCGCAACGAGATTTTGCAGATGGCGCTATTCGAGTCGAGCCTGTGCATCTTGGATGAGATAGATTCCGGCCTCGATATCGACGCGCTGCGCATCGTCTCCAACAGTATCAACGCTCTGCGTTCGCCGGAACGGGCGATGATCGTGATCACCCACTATCGGCGGCTTCTCGACTATATAGCGCCGGATTTTGTGCATGTGATGTCCAAAGGGCGGGTAAGGAAGCGCGGCGGCAGAGAACTCGCGCTGGAGCTCGAGGCTTGTGGCTACGCTCAATTTGAAGGTGCGGCCTGACCTCTCAAGAGATTTCCTGATGAAGCAAGTTTTGGCAAGAGAAGCCGACGCCGGACGTGCAAAGAGCAATCTCTTCACCGCGGCGCACGGACGGCTGCCTGGCTGTGGGCCTGTCGCCCATATCCGTGCGAGGGCATTCGAGGCCTACGAGCGTGCCGGCCTCCCGCATCGGCGCATCGAGGCTTGGAAATATACAGATCTATGCGCCTTGATCGGCGAGGTACTGCCACTCGCTCCGCGACCAGATGCAGCTGCGCTGGTGCGCGCAAAGTCGTCGGTCATGCAAGCGGCTGCCGATCAAGCAGTCAAACTGGTTTTGGTGGATGGAATATTCGCACCCGAGCTATCCGACGTCGGTAGCCTCGAAAATGGGATCGATGTGCGGTCGTTGCGGGAGATTCTGGAGAATCCGGCCAATAGCGCAATGGCCGGCCTGGTGCTTTCGACCACAACTGATGCGATGATCTCGCTCAATGCCGCGATGGCGACCGACGGCCTGGTGATTACGATCGCCGAGGGCAGCGCGATTAAGCGTCCCATTCAGATCGTTCACGTTGCAACCTCATTGTCGGTGTCCGACTTTACCCGTTCCTACCTGCAGCTAGGTAAGGGAGCGCACGCGGCTGTGGTGGAAACATTCGTCGCGGCTGATGGCGCGAGCCGATATCAAACCAACGATGCGATAATTGTCCTGGTTGGTGACGAGGCGAGCCTTTCGTATATCCGGGTGGCAGCTGATGCCGCTGACGCCGTGAACCTTTCGTCGGGAATCATCGTAGTCGGTACCAGAGCGAGCCTCAATCTCTTCAGCATGACCTGCAGCGGCTCCATCGGTCGCTATCAGGGATTCGTCACACTGGCCGGCGAGGGATCCAGGCTCTCGGCGAACGGGGTCAATCTCATCAGGGAAAAACAGCACGCCGACACAACAATCGTAGTCGACCACGCCGTGCCGCATTGCATCAGTCGGAATAAGTTCCACGCGGTCGTCGACGATTGCGGCCGCTCGGTGTTCCAGGGCCAAGTCGTCGTACGTCCCGCCTCGCAGAAGACGGAAGCCGCGCTGATGACGCGAGCGCTGCTCCTGTCCGACCAGGCCGAGGCGGACAATAAGCCCGAACTCGAAATCCTTGCCGACGACGTGACTTGCGGCCACGGATCGACTTCAGGTGCGCTGGACACCAGTCTCATATTCTATCTGCGCGCTCGAGGTCTATCAGAGAAGGATGCGCAGGCGTTGTTGATTAGAGCATTCATTGGCGAGCCGATCGAGGAGATCCCCGCCGGCAATCTGCGCGAATTTGTGACCGCGCGAGCTGAACACTGGCTGCGGGCGCGATGAGTGTGCACCCCGCGATAGGCAACGGTAGTTACCAGGTCAGCCGTCTGCGCGCGGACTTTCCTGCGCTGTCCATGACGGTGTACGACAAGCCGCTTGTGTACCTTGATAACGCCGCATCCGCGCAAAAGCCGAATGCGGTTCTTGACCGCATGATGCATGTGTACTCCAGCGAATACGCCAACGTACATCGCGGCCTGCACTATCTGGCGAATGCGGCGACGGAGGCGTATGAGGGCGCCCGTACCAAGGTGGCGCGGTTTGTGAACGCACATCTGAACGAAGAGATCGTCTTCACCCGCAGCGCTACGGAGGCCATCAATCTGGTCGCCCAGACCTTCGGCCGTGAACGGGTCAGCGCCGGTGACGAGATCGTTCTGTCGATTATGGAACACCACTCCAACATTGTGCCGTGGCATTTTTTAAGAGAACGGCTCGGCGCAGTCATCAAGTGGGCGCCGGTTGATGATGACGGCAATTTCCTGCTCGATGCATTTGAGCGGCTCTTGACCCCGCGCACCAAGATGGTTGCGATCACTCAGATGTCGAACGTGCTGGGTACCGTTTTGCCAGTGAAAGACGTAGTGAGGATCGCACATGCACGGGGTATTCCCGTACTGGTCGACGGCTCGCAAGGATGTGTCCATTTGACCGTCGACGTCTGCGACATCGATTGCGATTTCTACGTAATGACAGGCCATAAACTCTATGGTCCGACAGGGATCGGCGTGCTTTACGGCAAGTCAGAGCATCTTTCGTCAATGCCGCCCTTCAATGGTGGCGGCGAGATGATCCGTCAGGTCTCGCGTGCCGGCGTCATCTATGGTGAACCGCCGCACCGGTTCGAGGCGGGGACGCCGCCGATTGTCGAGGCGATCGGTTTGGGGGCGGCTTTAGATTACATCAATTCGATAGGCAAAGAACAGATCCGCAAGCACGAGAACGCGCTGCTCGCTTACGCAAATGAGAAGCTAGGGGACATCAACGCCGTACGAATCATCGGGACGCCGGCCGAAAAGGGGCCGATCATCTCCTTTGATATGAAAGGCGCGCATGCACATGACATTGCTACGGTCATCGACCGCGCCGGAGTTGCAGTGCGGGCGGGTGGCCATTGCGCGATGCCGCTGCTCGAGCGCTTGGGTGTGCTGGCGACGTGCCGTGCGTCTTTCGCACTTTACAACACAAGTGAAGAGATTGATACGCTCGTGCGGGCACTTATCAAGGCACGACAGCTGTTATCGTGAGCCGGTGAGCTTGCGGCGTCTGGGCGGTGGAGCATCGAACTCCCGACGATGACGACGTCATAACCGTTGGCATCATCGTCGTCGCTGAAGGCAAGTATCTGTAGATCTCAACAAGCATGGATGGCGTCGGCAAACCCGGGCTCGATCAGCCGGCCTTTGCCGCTCGGTTCGCTTGTTACGGGCGCTCTCTCGAGCGCGGAGCATCGCGATCGGCAGCCGCACATCTGGAATCGTGCGGTGCTACTTCACATATCGCCGCCCCTGTTCCATTTCGAACAGGACCAAACGAAGGGTTCTCCGGGCAAAGCGCGATGTCGCGTTAGCCACAATACCCCGTGCTGCACCACGGAGCGCGCTAACTGATTTCAATCGTTCCGCTTTTTGTGCTCGCGCCGCACTGGCATGCTCGTTGCAAAACTCTAGGTCACGAAGCCGCTCTCGCAACAGCTAACCCTCGAAGGACCTCAGCATGAGCCTCGCCTCGACCCAGAGCATCGCAGAAATCAGGGCTCGCAACAAAGAGCTGATTGAGGAGGTCCTGAAGGTCTATCCGGAGAAGACCGCAAAACGGCGCGCCAAGCATCTCAACGTGCACCAAGCCGGCAAGTCGGACTGTGGGGTCAAGTCCAACATCAAATCCATCCCTGGTGTGATGACAATCAGAGGCTGCGCCTACGCAGGATCCAAGGGCGTGGTCTGGGGGCCGATCAAGGACATGGTCCATATCAGCCATGGACCGGTGGGCTGCGGTCAGTACTCGTGGGGCTCGCGTCGTAACTATTACGTTGGCACGACCGGGATCGATAGCTTCGTGACCCTGCAATTCACCTCCGACTTCCAGGAAAAGGATATCGTATTCGGTGGCGACAAGAAACTGGTCAAAGTTCTTGACGAAATCCAGGAGCTTTTCCCACTCAACAACGGCATCACCATCCAGTCGGAATGCCCGATCGGATTGATTGGAGACGACATCGAGGCTGTGTCAAGAGCGAAATCCAAGGAGTATGGCGGCAAGACCATCGTGCCGGTCCGTTGCGAGGGCTTTCGCGGCGTCTCGCAGTCGCTCGGCCACCACATTGCCAACGACGCCGTGCGTGATTGGATTTTCGACAAGTTCGAGCCAGATGGTAAACCGAAGTTTGAGTCGACGCCGTACGATGTTGCGATCATCGGAGACTACAATATCGGCGGCGACGCCTGGTCATCGCGAATTCTTCTGGAGGAAATGGGCCTGCGGGTGATTGCGCAGTGGTCTGGTGACGGTTCACTCGCTGAGCTCGAGGCAACGCCGAAGGCAAAGCTCAACATTCTGCATTGTTACCGCTCCATGAACTACATCTCCCGCCACATGGAAGAGAAGTTCGGTATTCCGTGGTGCGAGTATAACTTCTTTGGACCTTCAAAGATCGCAGTGTCGCTGCGCAAGATCGCGGGCTACTTCGACGATAAGATTAAAGAAGGCGCTGAGCGGGTGATTGAAAAGTACCAGCCGCTGGTGAGCGCCGTAATAGCAAGATATCGCCCGCGCCTGGAGGGCAAGACGGTGATGTTGTACGTCGGCGGTCTTCGCCCGCGTCATGTGATTGGCGCATACGAGGACCTCGGGATGGAAGTCGTGGGTACCGGATACGAGTTCGGCCACAACGACGACTATCAGCGCACCGCCCAGCACTACGTCAAGGACAGCACGCTCATCTACGACGACGTCAATGGCTACGAGTTCGAGCGTTTTGTCGAAAAGCTCCAGCCCGACCTGGTCGGATCGGGCATCAAGGAAAAATACGTTTTCCAAAAGATGGGTATACCGTTCCGGCAGATGCATTCCTGGGACTATTCAGGTCCATATCACGGCTATGACGGCTTTGCGATCTTCGCGCGCGACATGGACATGGCTGTCAACTCGCCGATCTGGAAGAAGATGAAAGCGCCTTGGAAAGAAGCTTCGAAGTCGAAGCTCTTGGCTGCAGAATAAAGCAATGTATCTGGCTCTTCGTGGAGAGCCGGGACGATACCAATTTCGATAGTGAAGGATCTTAAAAATGGCGCAGAGTGCAGAACACGTGCTCGATCATCTCGAACTGTTTCGCGGTCCAGAATACCAGCAGATGCTGGCTAACAAGAAGACGTTCGAGAATTCCCGCGATCCAGCCGAGGTTGAACGCATCAAGGAATGGACGAAAACGCCTGAATACCGCGAGAAGAATTTTGCGCGGGAGGCGCTGGCGGTAAATCCGGCCAAAGCCTGCCAGCCGCTTGGCGCCGTGTTCGCCTCGGTCGGTTTTGAGGGCACGCTGCCCTTCGTCCACGGCTCGCAAGGCTGCGTGGCTTACTACCGCAGCCATCTGTCGAGGCACTTCAAGGAGCCGAGTTCCTGCGTCTCTTCCTCGATGACGGAAGACGCCGCGGTGTTCGGCGGCTTGAACAACATGATCGATGGACTTGCCAACAGCTACAACATGTACAAGCCCAAGATGATTGCGGTTTCCACGACCTGCATGGCCGAGGTGATTGGCGATGATCTCAATGCGTTCATCAAGACATCGAAGGAAAAGGGCTCTGTTCCGGCGGAGTTCGACGTGCCGTTTGCACACACGCCGGCGTTCGTCGGTAGCCACGTCACCGGGTATGACAACGCACTCAAGGGTGTTCTGGAGCATTTCTGGGACGGCAAGGCCGGAACAGCGCCGAAGCTGGAGCGCAAGCCAAACGAGTCGATCAACATCATTGGTGGGTTCGATGGCTACACCGTCGGAAACCTTCGTGAGATTAAGCGCATCTTGGCGCTGATGGGTATCCAATACACCATACTGGCCGATAACTCCGACGTCTTCGATACCCCGACTGATGGCGATTTCCGGATGTATGACGGCGGCACCACGCTGGAAGACGCAGCTAACGCGGTTCACGCCAAGGCGACAATCTCAATGCAGCAGTGGTGTACCGAAAAAACGCTGCCGCTCGTGTCTGAGCATGGCCAGGACGTCGTCTCTTTCAATTACCCGGTGGGCGTCTCCGCAACAGATGACCTTCTCCTGGCGCTATCACGCATCAGCGGCAAGCAGGTCCCGGAGCAACTCGCGCGAGAGCGTGGCCGCTTGGTTGATGCCATCGCTGACTCCAGCGCGCATATCCATGGCAAGAAGTTCGCAATCTATGGCGATCCGGATCTCTGCTATGGGTTGGCCGCCTTTCTGCTCGAACTCGGCGCCGAACCAACCCATGTGCTGTCCACCAACGGCAATAAGGCGTGGCAGGACAAAATGCAGGCGCTGTTTGCAAGCTCACCGTTTGGGCATGCCTGCCAGTCCTATCCGGGCCGAGACCTCTGGCACATGCGCTCGCTCTTGTTCACCGAGCCGGTCGATCTTCTGATTGGCAACACCTATGGCAAGTACCTGGAACGTGACACGGGAACGCCACTGATCCGCATCGGCTTTCCGGTGTTTGATCGGCATCATCACCACCGCTCCCCTGTGTGGGGCTATCAGGGCGGCCTGAATGTGCTGGTGAAGATCCTCGACAAGATCTTCGACGAAATCGACCGGAAGACCAACGTTCTTGGCAAAACTGACTACAGCTTCGACATCATTCGTTGATGACGGACAATGCACGTGCCGTCGCCGAAAACACTGGCGATGGCACGAGCGCACGATGGCTCAACTTGCAATTAGTTCGGCTAAGAGGAGAACGGATGAGTTCGCTGTCAGCTACGGTCCAGAATATTTTCAACGAGCCGGGCTGCGCCAAGAACGGCAGTAAGTCGGAGGCTGAGCGCAAGAAGGGATGCACCAAGCTACTGCAGCCGGGTAGTGCGGCGGGCGGCTGCGCCTTCGACGGTGCTAAGATCGCGCTACAGCCGTTTACCGACGTCGCTCATTTGGTGCATGGTCCGATCGCTTGCGAAGGCAACTCCTGGGACAATCGCGGCGCGGCGTCTTCCGGTTCGAATCTATGGCGCACCGCATTCACAACCGATATGAACGAAACCGATATCGTATTTGGAGGTGAGAGGCGGCTCTGGAAGGCGATCAAGGAAATCGTCGACAAGCATGACCCGCCCGCCATTTTCGTCTATCAGACCTGTGTTCCCGCGATGATCGGCGACGACGTCAACGCGGTCTGTAAGGCCGCCTCGCAAAGGTTCGGCAAACCGGTCATCCCGATCAATTCCCCGGGGTTCGTTGGCTCCAAGAACCTCGGCAATAAGCTCGCCGGCGAGGCTTTGCTGGAACATGTGATCGGAACGCGGGAGCCAGACCGCACCACACCTTACGACATCAATCTGATCGGAGAATACAATCTTTCGGGGGAGCTCTGGCAAGTCAAGCCTTCGCTCGATGAGCTTGGAATCCGGATTCTCTCATGCATCTCGGGCGATGCCAAATATCGTGAAGTCGCGTCGTCCCATCGCGCCCGGGCGGCGATGTTGGTGTGCTCAAAGGCCATGATCAACGTCGCGCGCAAGATGGAGGAACGCTACGGAATCCCGTTCTTCGAAGGCTCGTTCTACGGTGTCCAGGATTCAAGTGATTCGCTGCGCCAGATTGCCCGCTTATTGGTTGAGCGCGGCGCACCGCAAGATCTGCTCGGGCGCACCGACGCGGTGATCGCGCGCGAGGAGGCGCGGGCCTGGGCCGCGATCGAGCCGTACAAGTCACGCTTCAAGGGAAAGAAGGCTTTGCTGATTACCGGCGGGGTCAAGTCATGGTCGGTCGTTGCGGCACTACAGGAGGCCGGGCTCGAATTGGTCGGAACCAGCGTGAAGAAATCGACAAGGGAGGACAAAGAGCGCATCAAGGAGCTCATGGGACAGGATGCCCACATGATCGAGGACATGTCGCCGCGTGAAATGTACGAGATGTTGAAGGGCGCAAAAGCGGACATCATGCTATCGGGCGGCAAATCGCAGTTCGTCGCGCTGAAAGCAACGACGCCTTGGCTCGATATCAACCAGGAGCGATGCCATGGCTATATGGGCTATGTCGGAATGATCAAGTTAGTGGAGGAGATCGACAAGTCGCTCTCAAATCCGATGTGGGAGCAGGTACGTCGACCGGCACCATGGGAGGCCTTGGCCAGGGCGAAGCTGCATATGCAGTCGCCGGCGGCCGAGATCGCCTGCGAACCGGCGCTCGCCGAAACGGCGCGCCGCGCGAGGAAGATTTGCCACTGTAACACGGTCGATCTCGGCACGATCGAGGATGCGATCTACGCGCATGGTCTGAGAAGCGTCGAGGAAGTCAAAGAGCACACCGATGCGGTCGGTGGTTGCTGCAAGAGACGCATCGAGGACATCTTGGTGCCCTCGCCATCTGCCATGCTGCAGGCCGCAGAATAGGGGGAATCATGGCCCTCACCACGGTGCCAACAAAAGCCTGCGCGGTCAACCCGCTGAAGATGAGCCAGCCGATTGGCGGCGCATTCGCCTTCATGGGGCTGCGCGGGGCGATGCCGCTTCTGCATGGCTCGCAAGGATGCACTTCTTTCGGGCTCACGCTCTTTGTGCGGCATTTCAAGGAGGTGGTACCGCTGCAGACCACCGCGATGAGCGAGGTCGCGACCGTGCTCGGCGGCTATGAGAACCTCGAGCAGGCGATACTCAATATCTACAACCGAGCCAAGCCAAAGATCGTCGGAATCTGCTCGACCGGCATCACCGAGACTAACGGAGACGATGTGGATGCTTACCTCAAGCTAATCCGAAACAAGCATCGGCAACTTGCGAAATTGCCGCTGGTCTATGTCTCGACACCCGATTTCAAGGGCGCGTTCCAGGACGGCTGGGAGAAGGCTGTGACGCGCATTGTGGAATTGCTGGTGGAAGGGCCCAACGTCAACGGCCTGCGCGATCCCTCGAGAGTGAACGTTCTTCCAGGATGTCACCTCACGCCGGGTGATCTTGACGAACTCCGTGCCATCCTGGAGGATTTTGGGTTGCGGCCATCCTTCCTGCCTGACCTGGCAGCGTCGCTCGATGGGCATATCCCCGACGAGTTTACGTCAACGACCATCGGCGGCATCGGCGTCGACGAGATCGCGAGCATGGGCCGCGCCGGGTGGACCATTGCAATCGGCGCGCAGATGCGGCGAGCGGCAGAGGTCATGCAGGCCAAAAGCGGCGTTCCATTTCGCCTCTTCGAGCGGCTGTGCGGCCTCGGTCCGTGCGACGAATTCATGACGTTTGTGAGTGAAATCAGCGGCCGTCCCGTGCCACCGAAATATCGGCGGCAGCGCGGCCAGCTCACGGATGCAATGCTGGACGCGCACTTCCATATTGGTGGTCGCAGACTTGCGATCGCCGCTGAGCCAGACCTCCTATATGATCTCTCCAGTATGCTGCACGAGATGGGGGCGCAGGTGCGTGCGGCCGTAACGACCACACAATCGGCGGTGATCGAGCGGATCAAGACCAACGAGGTGCTAATTGGTGATCTTGAGGATCTCGAAGAGCTTGCCAGAACCGAGAATTGCGACTTGCTGATCACGCATTCGCATGGCAGGCAAGCGGCTGCCCGGCTGAAAATTCCGTTCTATCGTGCGGGTTTTCCGATGTTCGATCGACTTGGCGCAGGGCACCAACTATCGATCGGTTATCGTGGTACCCGCGATCTGATCTTCGATATCGCCAATCTCGTGATCGCGGACCGCGAGGAGAACCATCCACCTACGCCCGATCGATGGCGGGCTCCGGTCGCACTGCCATCAAGGTCCGGGCATCTCAGTTCCATCGGTGCAGCCGAGAGGTCGACTGCATGAAGGTCGCATTCGCCACTCAAGATCTAAGGTGCGTCGATGCTCATTTTGGTTGGGCAAAGAATATTGCTATCTACGAGGTCGCGCCAAGCGGACACGTGTTTCTCAAAGCGGTTGAGTTTGAGGGCGATCTCAAGGAAGACGGCAACGACGACAAGTTAGCGCCGAAGATCGAGGCGATTAAAGATTGCGCAATTCTTTACGTTGCTGCCATCGGCGGTGCCGGTGCTGCCCGGGTGGTCGCCAACAAGATCCATCCGATCAAAGTAAACAAGCCAGAAAACATTCTGGTGCTGCTCGAAAAGCTCGAGGACGTCCTAAGAGGCACACCACCTCCCTGGCTACGCAAGGCAATGGCAAAGGACCAGCGGAGCACATTCGAGTTCGACGAATGAGATGAAATGACCGCAGAAATAGAGCAGCAGGACAGCTCCGCCGATGCGCTGTTCATCAAGGAGCTAGTCAAGATTTGGCGCGCTCAGGACACCACGGGAGCCTGGAAGGCCAAGAGCGATCTCGACCTTCTCGAGCCCTATGTCTTGGACAAGGAAAAGCGGCGTGCGTTGCCGATTGTCGGTGATCCTGGCCCCGATACGCTGTGGCGGCTGGAACTGTTCTTCAACGCGGTCGCGCTCGCGGTCGAGAGGGAAACCGGTGTGATGATCCAGCCGATCTTGAAGCTGCATCATGAAGGATTTGGCCGCATCGTGCTGATCGGAGGCCGGCTGAGCGCCGTGAACAAGCGGCTGCGTGATGTGCATCGCGACCTGATACGGAAGTTTCCGGACGTGGCGAACTATTGAGGATACTGATGAGCGAACGTGAAACACTGAAGGCTGAAATAAAGAAGCTATCGGCCAAAGCGCTACAAGCCAAAATGGATCTGCACGACCTTTCGGAGGAATTGCCCATCAACTGGACCTCGATCATGGTCGTTGCGCAGAAGGCGCACGATGCCTATGCCGAACTTGAGCGCAGAAACCATGATTTGAAGGCGTTGGAAAATACTTAAGAGGGGCCGACACATGTCATTTACAACGCGCGATGGCCGCGACTGGACGCCAGACTACCTGATGTCGATTGACGCCAAAAAATGCATCGGCTGTGGCCGCTGTTTCAAGGTGTGTGGCCGAGGTGTCATGGCGTTGAAGGGAATCAGCGAGGACGGCGAACTTGTTGATCTTGACGATGACGAGGACGATGAGATCGAAAAGAAGATCATGGTTCTGAATGATCAGGGCGCCTGCATCGGCTGCGGCGCGTGCGCCAGGGTGTGTCCGGCCAATTGCCAGGTCCATGTTTCAGCCCCAGCCGAAGCTGCCTGACCGGTGGCCCTAGAGCGTGATGAGTTTAGTTTTGGTCATATCCGGCGTTTGCGAAGTAGTTGGCGCATTCGGCCGGTGAGACGGTGCCGAGGATCGGAGCGATAGCATCGTAGACGGCCTCGGTGGTTCGCTGTGCGGCTTTGCGCAGCCAGTGTTTGAACTTGGCGAAGAACTGCTCGATCGGATTGAGATCAGGCGAGTATTTCGGCAGGTAGAAGAGCCGGGCGCCGGCGGCACGGATGGCGCGACGCACGGCGTGGGCCTTGTG
>NZ_AUGA01000102.1:0-12939 GCF_000426785.1 Bradyrhizobium sp. th-b2 | reverse complement strand
CGTCCGAGGAATCGATCCCATCCAATTCGCGACACCGCGGCGGGGACACGTAGCCGTGACGAAGTTCCTTTGGAACTGCAGCCAAGGGGCGTACGTTAGCCTTTATCACCGCCCGGATCAGTGGCTTTTATCGGTGATGAGACCGCCCCGTTAGCGCTCCCGCCTTCCTCGAACAGGAAAGGAGCGCTCCATGGTCATCAAGCGGCGGCGTTTCAAACAAGACCAATCCCTTCAAGAACGTCTGTGTGACGAAGGACAGCGCCTGCGGGCGATGGCCACCGAACTGCCCGTTGGCGCGGCCAAGGAGGCGGCGCTCGAAAAGGCCCGGCAGATGGAGACCGCCTCACATATAGGCGAATGGCTTTCCTCCGCCGGCCTGCAGAGCCCGAAGTGAAGCGGACGAACCAGCGGCGTCCCATCATCGTAGACGTTGCAAGTCCCGACATTAAGCCCCGGGGAGTGTTCGCTCTCGACCTTGCCGACGATGAAACCGCGAGAATGGTGGCTCGAAAAATCGCCGCTGCAACCGGGCGGCGCGTGACACTTCGGGATGCTGACATGATAGCAACGGATTTCCTCGATCTTTCCCGATGTTTGTCTCACTCTCCCGTCTCGGTATATCGCTGCCCGATCGTTCAGCGCGACGACGGGCTTTTTCAGATCGGCACCGGCGACGACGCACCCGGACCCTTTGAGAGCAGAAATCTAGCCGCTGCCGTGGCCTTCCGGCGGAGCGACACGCTCCTGAACCTGGAGGCCGTATAAGCACATGGCCGATACAGAAAAGGGCCGCCGAGAGGGCGACCCGATTCCGAAAGATGTCTGGCGAGACGCTTTGGACTCTAAGGTGTTTCTTCTAAATCGTCAAACGTCATGGCTGACGCGCAGGGTAGCACTCAGCGCGACAATGGCAGCCATCGTTGCGAGCCTCATGTATGGCGAGGTATCGCGATGAATAAGCGAGAACACGACAATCAAGTTTACACTTGCATCGGCAGCGAGCCGTACACGCGCAGGGATGGCACCGAGACGCGGTTGCTGATCTGGCAGTCGCCTGCGATACCTGCGGCGAGCTGTTCGAGTTCAAGGCACCGGCAATTGCGCTGAAGTTTTCTCCGAATCGCCGATGCAAGAAGCATAGACGGCCCGGCGTGCGGGTGCGGAGTGCTGCTGCATGACCAAGACCGAGCACAGCGGCGCCGACGCATGGCGCAACAATCTCATTGTATCGCCGCACCGATCGAGAGTGACGTTGGCCGGCCATGGTTGCTGAAAAGCGGCGCGAAGCCGGACGGCAGCGACCGCATCATGGTGGTGTCGGTCAGCAACGGGGTGGCGAGCTATCACGAAGCCAGCGACGAAGAGAGCGCGGCCGGCGTCTATTACAAGGATGCTGCCGAGTACAGCGCCGCTCAAGGCGTCGCCGCCTAATATGGCCTGGACCCCCACTTTCGCGGCAGCCGGCAGGGCGAGGAATTAACCACCGCCGGTAGCCGAAAGCGCAGGCGGGCACCTTCAACCCCTCACCAGGGCAAGACGCACCGAGCAGCGGCCTTCAGCGAAAACTGAAAGGGACGCTGCCTGGGCGATCTTCGAGCTAGCCCTTCGTTACGATCGCAGCAGGAGCTTTTCCAACCGGGTACTTTCCAACCGGGTACTTGCCAACCGGATATTTGCCAATTGGCATCTTGCCAACCGGAGCCTGTTCGGCGACCGGCTGCGGACGAGGGAGGTCGGCCGCACTGGCAGCAGCCACGAAACCGAAAGTTGCAACTCCAACAACCAGAAACTTCAACATCGTGATCTCCGAGATGGGTAGCTGAGCACGAACACCTTTACCCTCTAACGGCTACAGGGCAATTATCGCTGTATCAAAGCTGGTGCTGGTGCGGTCGTTTCTTTGCTGGATGTGACAGAAACGACACGGAGCGATTACTTTGCGTGGTGCTGGATATGGACGGGCGAGACCGACCTCGTACAGTCGGCTCAGAACAAGTCTCGGTATAATGCGTCCGGTCCGCGCCATTGCGGAGAAAGTGAGCAGGCTTTGCGGCGCCAAAGACATGCGTCGATAATCGAGCGCTTCAAACTGCTTTTGAGCGGTTGGACGCTTCGGCCTCCCGCGCCAGCCGTTCGGCCTTTAGGCGCTCTCGATTATCGTGGAGCGCTTTTTGGGCTTTGGCGTAATCGGTCAAAGCTTCCTTCGCCCTGACCGCTTTGAATACCCTGTGGGCTTCCCGTTCCGCTGCCGCGGGTGCCCGTCGGTTTCGGTCGTTCATTATTTAGACCTCCCATTTGGGCGAAACGAGTCAACGCATGAATACGGCTTTCGATGCGGCATTAAATTCCAAACGAATGCCTCATCTGGACCACCATGCGCTGGACTGCGTAGGTGTACTTGCCTTGGGCGAACTGCTGATCGCCAATGTAAAGCACAACAATAACGCCAATCGCTATCATGAGCCCTTTCACCAAACGCTCCTTGCACGATCCTGTCGCGCCGCTGGCTATGGTCGAGGTGGCTCTGAATGCCGTGATGATGCCGGCATTCTGGTTGGGACCTCGGTCCGCGTCGGCTCCGGTAGTCGGCCGGATCTGACGTTCTGTTCGAACGTACCATCCAGGCCGCAAGACCGGCTTAGCCGCGCCGCAGCGTCGGCATGAACCATTCCTGGTCGCCCTGATCCATACGTGAGAATTATTTCTGTCGCCGGTTAAGGAACTGTTGCGGGCCTCGATCGCACCGTGATCTTACGGGCACGTAGTTTGTGCCAGTTTGCGCAGGCACTTTCTGCAGATATTAGGGACGTTTGTGGGGCGATCAATTCCTTACAGGAACGAAGCGCGTTCGCTGGCACTTGTTGCATATCCGGTGCCGTGCGCAGGGTGCGCCGCAACGATTGACGACAGTCCACGTTTGCAACGAGCCATCCTTCGTACGAGGGCACGAGCCAAGCCGCAGCCCCGGCAAGTTTCATGCGTTTGCCCCGGGGCATCGCTAGGACCTTGGTCTCCGTCGCGCTCGAGGCGCAGACGGTAGCCGTCGAATTTCAGCTCGTGGTACCATTCCGGGCCGGTCGGGACGATCTTCCCGACCGTGGGCAGGAGCAAAACTCGAATTTGGGCATGGCCCCGAGATAGGTATCGAGGGCGAAGAATGCTAATCGCCGCGCGCTACGGCTCCACGATGATCCGGAAGGCCTTCCGCTGTTCGGCTGTTGCCCGAGCCCGCTCGAGCGCCGCCGGGTAGATCAGCTGCTCGTTGAGCTTGACCTCGTAGAGGATCGCGCCGGCCTCCGAGACCAGCGTGAACAGCCAGAACCTTCGCCCGGCCGGCGGGTGCCCATGTTCGCGTTCATAGCGGGCGGTGTAGACCTCGATCTCAGCCATCGGCTCCCATCTTTACCTTGCGGAAATTTGAAAAGCCTTGACCCAAATCAACTGTCGCGGCGCCGCGACAGCTTCAGCATTCACAGCATGAAGTGGGACTGGATAACGATAGCCAGTTGCGCCTCAATCGCACTTTCCGTGTTGATCCTGATTGTCCTATTTGGGATGTAGCTGAGTGCTGTCCGGGGTTTTCCGTGGGTGCACGGAGTTCTTGACATCGGCTTGGCACAAACAGCACTAGGTTGCCGAGTGTTCCCGGCGTAGGCTCATCGTCTACGTGGGGTTGTGTCATGCTAGATGACCTATTCTTCAAATGCTGGGCAGTGATCCTCGGTTTGAGCCCGATAGTCATCGTGGCATTGACCTTGTTTATGCAGTGACGATGCCGGCCGAACCGCTAAGCCCGCGTGAAAAAAGCTCCTGAGGCGCATGGCTCTCGGGAGGCGTGACGCGCAGATTGCTGCACAGATCGGCGGGACCGAAGCGCAAGTATCCGTCCAGCGCCTTCGCTTACTCAGGAAGCTGAAAATCCATTCTCTCGCTCAGCTCGTGGACGCAGCGGAAAGATTAGCTAAATGGCCGTCGTCGCCAATAGCTCCGCCATCGAAACCTGACCCGCACGCACCAAGCGGGCCGGTAGATGGCCCCAGCAACTAGCCTTCCTTCCCACAGGCCCCCCAAGGTTGTTGGAGCCGTCAATTAGAGGCCGCCTCAGTTTGGCGGCCTCTTTCGTTGGGCGGCCTGCGGTGAGCTAGGACTCCTTCTGGAGTAGCCCGCTAGCGCAGTACCGATTGCCACTTTTTCCCGATACTGTGAATGGCGCTCCTCCGGAAAGGGGCGCCCCACGAAGCGGCCCCGGTGTGCTCCCCAAGCCCGACCGGGGCCGTTTCGATTCCAGCGCGGGTCATGGACAAACAGCCGATACCCATCGGTGAACAGATCATCACCATCGCCTTGTGCCGGTCATGACATCAGCTTGAACAGCTCGGGGACGTCGGCAAGCCGGAGCTTGGTGCCCTTCGGCATATGCTGCAGAAGCGTGTGCCTGGTATTGGCTGCGATCTCGTCACGCTTAAGAGGATCGCGCTCGGCATGGAAAGCCCGCGTATCGGCGGCGAACCGTCGGGCGACCTCAGGCGGGATCTCGAGGGGCTTTCGTTTACACGTCAGATAATCGAGAAGTATCCGCGCGACGCGCTCAGAATGCTTAACCTCAATCATTTGCAAGAATTACCAAGGCTCTCTAGCAGCCATTGTCGCTGTTGGCGACGTGAGTAGCGCAATAATCGTAATAAGCGTGGAATGGCCAGTAGCGGCGGTAGTCAAATTCGCCATCGTGACTTGCGAGGCGTGAGCTATAGCTGCCGTGGCCGGTCGCGGGGAGACCCCGTTCAAACGCGAATGCGGAAGTCGAGGGAATGGCACTGCCAACGGCAGCGGCGGTTGCAAGGACAAGGATGGATTTGCGTAACATGACAAGCTCATGTGAAGGTTCATGCGCCATCACATAGGTACGGGCGAAGGAGAGAGCGATTAAATTGCCGTTTAGATAGTTCACTTCGGATTGAAGCGGGATCGCGAGGGGTGAGGCATCACTGTTACACTGAGCCGCTACACCGCAGCTCCCACGAGGAGCCACGATGACCAATGTCCCATCCGCCAGCGTCAGCCCCGAATTGGTCGCCATCATGAAGACTGCACTCGACACGGCGGTGGATCGAACTGAGCGCTCGCACCGTACACCCGCTACGAAAGCGAAGATGGCGCAGCGGATCGTCCGAACGGCCTCTGAAGGAGTCACGGACTTGCATGTGTTGATGAGCGCTGCGGTGGAAGAGGCGCGCGTGCCCGCGGCGTGACCGCTAACGCAATGCTGCGATAAGTTCGGCGGCGGCGACGGACCTTTAACCCAAGGAACTCGAAATCGCCCCGGACACTGCGGGCAGTTAGGGTCCCATATCGCCAGATGGGACCCATTGGCTTTCCATGTGGCAGCCTTGAGGCCTCGCACTCACATGCATCGCGCGACCACGCAAGCCCCAATGCCCCCAAACGATCACCGCGAGCCCAATGCGCTCGAATCAACCCACACATAATGTGTGTGTCGACTTCTCAGAAATACAAAAGCCTGCTACAAAAGCCAATCTCGGGCGCACAAAAAACGTAGGTTTTTCAATAAGAAAGCTGGAAGTCGGCAGTACTCACCCAGCTGTACCACTGCTAGGACACTACTCCTCCAGCAGCGTCTTCGCCTCCTTCAGATCAGGCATGTCGAAGCCTTCAGTGAACCAGCCGTAGATCGGCGCGAGAAGATCACGGGCTTCGCCGCGCCTATTCTGTTTGCGCCAGAGGCGCGCCAAGCTGAGTGATGCCTGCAATTCCAAGAGCTTTGCGCACTGCAGCTTCGCTACCGTGAGTGCCTGATGATAGCTTCGCTCGGCCGCGGATGGATCGCATGTGGCATTCAGTAAATCGCCGCGCAATCGATGCAACCCTGCCTCGTAGCACCGTTCGTCGGTCGTCTCGATGATCCGTGCCGCCTCTGCGAGGCAATTCAGTCCATCGGATGGCTGCCCGACCATAGCGTGGGCCTCGGCGAGCCACATTAGCACAATCGACGTATTCATCGAAGCTCCGGTAGCACGTAATGCTTCCAGCCCCTGTGTGAGCAGCGTGAGGCCTTCGTGTGCCCGGCCACGCGCGGTCAACGCGGCTCCGTGGAATGCTGTTGCCCAACCGAAATGAAATGGAAAACGGTGCTCGGTCGATATAGCCAGAAGTTCCCCGGCGTACCGTTCCATCTCAGGCGAGCGGGTGATCCAGCCGGTCCAATTCGCAAAAATGAGCACGACAGCTAGTGTTTGGGCATGCCTGAGCCGGCGTGTCTCTGTGAATGCCTCCTCCAGCCGCAACCGTGATTGATCGATGTAGCCCAGGTGGGCCAACGTAACGGCGAGGTACGCGAGCATCGAGGCGTAGGGATCTTCGGCCAGTCCCGCACCGATGCCGCGATGCGCATCAGCAAGGCCATGACACTGATCCAGGAGTGCGCGGGCGGCTACGAAATCCCCGAGATGGAGGCGGGTCATCCCGTTTGCGCGGCGACCCCGCAATTGCGCACTCACATCGTTCTGCGCCCCGGCGATTTTTTCGATCTGCTCGGCAAGCGACAGCGCCAGCTTGTGTTCGGATCGGCCCAAATGAAACGCCCATTGGCCAAAGCTCAGCCGCACGAGGTACTCGGGTAGATTTAGCTGTTCGGCCAGTGCGCGTGCTCGCGCGATGGTCTCGCCTACATCGGGCGACGAAAGACCTTTTGTGAAAGCCAGTGCCGGTCTAAGCGCAAGTAAAAGGTCTAGCTCTTGTTGCCGACGCCGAGCGCCGTCCGGCAGACTGGTTAGCGCGTCCAACCCTTTCCGCAATTGGGCGACCGCTTCCGTCATCGCAGAGCCCGCCATCGCTCGCCTACCGGCTTTGAGCCAATAAGCGACCGCCTTCTCCACCAGCCCGGCCTCGGCGCAGTGCCGGGCAAGCAGCGCGGGCTGGGTAACCACGACCTCCGGGAATTGGTCTTCAAGCGTCGCAGCGATACGGGCATGCAGCTGCTGGCGCCGGCCGCGCAGCAACGTGCCGTAGACGGCATCCTGAACCAGTGAGTGCTTGAAGGTGTATTCCGCATGGGGAGGCATGCCGCGCCTGAAGATCATTTCGGCAGACACGAGCTGCGCCAAGGCGTCGTCCAGTTGCTTCCGCGGCATTGGAGTAACGGCTCTGATCAGCTCGTGGGAGAAGTGACGTCCGAGAGCAGCGGCGATCTGCGCCACGTCGCGCGCTGGCGCCAAGTGATCAAGCCGCGCTAGGAGCGATGCTTGTAGCGATGTCGGGATCGCGAGCGGCGTTACCGGACCCGTCACCAGATATCGGTCGCCGCATTCCACAACCAAGCCGCTCTCAACCACTGCCTTGGTTAGTTCCTCGATGAACAGCGGTACGCCGTCAGTCCGATTGGTGATCTGGTCGGCAATTTCCTGTGGCAAGACCTTGCCGCCCGTGACGTGCGCGATCATCGCGGCGGAGAGCTGGCGTGGAAGGCGATTGAGACTGATCAGCGTCACCTGCGCACGGCTGACCCATGGTGGCACGAACTCCGGTCGAAAGGTGACGATTGCCAGAAGCGGTAAGCTCGATGCCCGCTCGACAATTAGCTCGAAAAGTTCAAGTGAGGTGGGATCGGCCCAGTGCACATCCTCGAAAACCATCAGCAGGGGAGTTCGTTCAGCCAGCGCCTCGATTTGCGATCTAAGCGCTTCGAGCGTGTGCTGCCGACGTTGCTGCGGGGCTAGTTCGAGCGTGGGGTAACGTCCGTCGTTCGGCAGCGACAACATTTCGGCAAAGAGCACCACATCTTCTGGCGGCGTGGAACTTCGCGCCAGCAGGGTATCGAGTTTGTCGAGCTTGGCCTGCGCGGTGTCATCATGCGCAAGTCGAGCAGCCCGCTCCAACTGGCTGATGACGGGATAGAGTACGCTGTCAGTGTGCTGTGGGGAGCAGAAATAGCGCAAGCGCGTGTGCGGCTCGGTTGCTAGACGTTCAAGCAGCGCTGCCGTTAGCCGAGACTTGCCGATGCCTGCCTCCCCGGAGAGCAACACAATCTGTCCATCGCCGGATTTGGCTCTCGACCAACGCCGCAGCAGCAAGTCGAGTTCTTCTTCCCGCCCAACGAGGTCAGTTAGGCCGCTCGCATGCATTGCGTCGAAACGGCCTTCCACTGAAGCCGGCCGCAGTGCCGCCCAAGCTCGGGTAGGCCCCGAGATACCCTTGAGTTCCTGTGGCCCAAGATCCTCAAGCTCGAACAAACTGCCCAACAGCTTGCGTGTACTTTCAGCAACCACCACGCTGTTCGGCTCGGCAACGCCCTGCAGGCGCGCCGCGAGGTTCGGGGTGTCGCCAACGATTGCTTGCTCCTGAGAGGCACCCGACCCTATCACGTCACCGACCACCACCAGTCCCGTCGCTATCCCGACACGTGTCTGCAAGGCCGCGTGGGTCTTCAGATCACGTATGGCTGCAACCATTTCCAGCCCAGCGCGCACGGCTCGTTCGGCATCGTCCTCGTGGGCCTGAGGATAGCCGAAATAGATCAGCACCCCATCGCCCATGTACTTCGCAACGAAGCCCTCAAAGCGACCCACGGTCTCTGCGACGGACTTCTGATAGGAGGAGATCACCTCCCGCAAATCTTCTGGGTCCATGCGCGCCGATAGTGCAGTTGAGCCGACCAAGTCTGAGAACATCACTGTAACTTGGCGACGCTCCGCGCGGTCTTCGTGAGAAACGTTCGGGGCACTGGACACGACCGCGAAGTTGGCTGAAGGCGCGTTGTTATCCGTATCGGCTCGCAGCGCAGCGATAGCATCTAGGAGCATCCGGCGGTGACCGACAGGACCAACGCCGATTTCCTTCAGGTCCTCCTGCGTGAGGCTCGGGAGGACCCGCTCGCTTATCTCGTTCTCGCGGAATGCCGCCTCGTATCGTTCGAGGCCAAGGCTCCGCAGCCAAACCGCGACGTCCATGCTGGCATCCCCCTGCACCTCGTAATGCACATCTTCGAGGCGCGTTAGTGGGGCTCACTTGCAAACAGGAACCATACTACCACGGCGGGCCTGAACCAGCTTCTTCTCGGTTGAGCACTTGCCCCCACAGGTGCTTGCGGACAATACAAAACGTCACTACAAACGGTGGACTCCTGCGGACAAATTCGTTTGATTTATCAACGGTTAAGCTGGCCAGAAGCGGTTCCCACCCAACTGTCCTTGCTCCTCGCAATCACAATTTGGAAGGTCATAAGGCGGCTTGCGCATGCTGGGCGTTGCGGCAAGTTCGAGGCACAGCGGACATCGTTGATCGGGGTAAGATTCGCCAAAGCGCTCGGCTCTCGCAATTGTGTACGATCGTGCAGCATGCGCTGCTTACCTACATTTTAGGCCATGAGTCGCCTGACACGTGGAGGCGGACCGTGCAGCCGTTCGATGGAGTTGATGAACCGAAAACGAGTAACATGCCAATAGACCTGCTTATCACTTGGATTGCAATGTTTGGAGTTCTTGCTGGTTTGGCTATGTTGTCCCGTTGAACGTCAACTCGCGCGATCATGCTCGGCTTTGGGCGTGTGCGACCCGGCGCGCACCATCTCGACTACGTCTGTGGTGTCATTCCAGCATTCAGCGCCACGAAGAGCCGATGTAGGCAACGTGATGCACCGCATGACCCGTGCACATTGGGATGACGAGCAATGCGCACCACTTCCAAGAAGTAGACCATTGGAGAAGGTTTCGATGCGTTCTCTCCTGACCGTAGGCTTCTTGATTTCGCTCACCGCATGCTCGAGCGCGGCTCCCATACATGGCATACACACGCGACACCGAGCCGTGGCTCACCATGGCCGGGTCGTATCGCTTGGTGATTTCGTCATCACGCGCGAGGCTTATGCGTCCGCTCGACCACCGATCTACTACGACGATACGCCCAGCTATGACGATCCCTCTAAGTTCGGTGGTCAGCCACCCTCGATGTAAGGGACGCAGGGCACACGGATCTGACCATGACGCTTGAACATGAAGCGGTGGGCACGACGTCCGCGGTCGTGGTGCGAAACGTCGTCTTTGATCGGGCCAGTGGCGCCTTCCAGGGGGTATCAAGGTCGGGCGGGGTGCACAGCACACAGACGCCCGGATGGCCTGCAATACACTGCTGCTCTCCGACGATGGAGAGTTCTCCGCAAAACCGGAACTGGAGATTTTCGCCGACGATGTTCAGTGCGGGCACGGTGCCACGATTGCGGATATTGATGATGCGCAGATCTACTATCTGATGGCGCGGGGCATCCCGAAGGGGAGAGCCCGCTCGCGCTTGATCAAAGGATTTCTCGCTGAACTTCTTCTTCCGATCGAGAACGAGCAGATCGCGGCTGCACTCGAGCAGATCATCGCTGCCTGGCTCGAGGCCCGCGGCCGAAGTCTCCGGAGGTTGACATGACGATTCTGGAGTTCGGTCCTGCCGACAGGACGGACACTGCGCTGCGGCGGGCTGGTGCCGGCGGCTGCGCGCAGCCCCGCAATATCGCGGTGCTCTTGAGCAATTTGGGTTCGCCCGACGGGACGGACTATTGGTCCATGCGACGGTACCTTGCCGAGTTCCTGTCCGATCGCAGGGTCATAGAAGCGCCCCGGTTGCTCTGGTTCTTCGTCCTCAACTTCCTGATTCTCGCTACCCGACCTCGACGAAAGGGCAGGGACTACGCGACGATCTGGAACCGCGAACGCGACGAGAGCCCGCTCAAGACCATCACCAGGTCGCAAGCGAAGAAATTGCAGGAGTCCTTGCAGGATCAGCGATCGGGTAGCGGCAGCGCCAGGGTGATTGTCGAATGGGGCATGCGGTACGGCACCCCCTCGCTCAAGGCCGCGATCGAGCGGCTCAGCGCGCTGGGCTGCGACCGTATCCTGTTCGTTCCCCTTTACCCGCAATACTCGGCGGCGACCAGCGCGACAGCATGCGATTCGGTCTTCGAAATCCTGTCGTCGATGCGAAATCAACCGTGTCTGCGGGTTGCTTCGCCATACTATGAACATGACGTCTATATCGAAGAGATCGCGCGCTCGGTGACAACGCGCCTGGCGCAGATCGATTTCGAGCCGGAAGTGACCGTGGTGTCCTATCACGGCATGCCGATGGAGACCCGCGCCAAGGGTGACCCTTACTACTCGCAATGCAAGAGGACGACAGAACTCCTCGGTCGAAGACTAGTGCTGCCGCCCGACCGCCTGATCATGACGTTTCAATCCCGGTTCGGCGGTTCGGAATGGTTGAGGCCCTACACTGACGAAACGATTAAGGGCCTTGCATCCCGCGGCATCAAGCGGATTGCGGTCTTAACCCCGGGCTTTTCGGCCGACTGCCTGGAGACCATCGAGGAAATCGGCAGCGAGAACGCCGGATACTTTTTCGCTGCAGGCGGCGAGGCGTTCGCGCGGATCGATTGCCTGAACGACAGTGACGGCGGAATGCGCGTGATCGACTCCATCGTGCGCCGAGAGCTGAGCGGTTGGCTCTAGCTCACGGGGGACGGTCTCGGCCTAGTCCTCCTCGAGAAGAGTGCATTGGGATCGGATGACGCACCTCACCGGCTAGTGGCATCCTTTCCGGACGCACCACGGTTCCGTGCCGCGAAGCAGTTTCCTCAATCGAGGTCACGGCGGTACCGGCTGGGCGTTTGTCTGGCCAGCCGATGAAAGGCTGCGCTGAACGTGCTGGTTTCGCCAAATCCAACTGCGTGCGCGCGATCATGGTGATCGACAGCTCGTGCCTTGCCAGCATCTGCTTCGCTCGCTCGATTCGGCGCATCGCTTGATACTTCTGCGGCGGCATCCCGAAGGATCGCTTGAAGGAACGACAAAGATGGTATGGGCTTAGCTGTACCAATTGCGCGAGGACGGTGAGCGGAATGTCATCGGAGATATGGTCTTCGATGTATTCGGCCAGCCGCCGTTGCTGCCAGGCCGCCAAGCCGCCTCGAACCGCGGCAGATCTGATTGGGACGGCATTTCCATTGATGCGAACGAGATCGTGCGCCAGGAGGATCCCCAATGTTTCACCATACTGTCGGTGCATCACGTCGTAATGCGCCATCTCCGTTTTGAGCCTGAGGGCTGTCTCCCAGAGGGAGACATCTTCGAAGAACAACCGGGGCCTGAATTCAACTTCACTGAAGCGCAGTTCAGGATCCGTAAGCGGTCCCCGCGGATCGAGATAAATGCAGATGATGCGGGTCAACAAGCGCGGTTTCTGTGTCCCGACAAAGTCGTGACCTGCGGGAACGAAGGTCATCTTGTGCGTAAAGGTGCGGAGGTCCGACCGTGGCAGTCCCTCAAGCCGAGTTTCGCCGCTCTCTCGCTCTCCGATCTCTGCTGTAATGAGCAGACGGCAGGGGGCTTTGAAGCGGTATTCAAAAGACGTGCGCCGCACTGCCTCCACCGTCTCGACCCTAAGGCCAGGCCACGTTTCGAAGCGACGCCTGATGATCTCGGCCGGTGAGAAAGCGATGGCCGAGATCGGCCCGATTTGTGTGTCAGTTATCTGCCACATTCGTGATAGGGTTACTGCATCTATGGATCGACGGTCGCAACACGAAACGATACGAACGCGAACACGGTATCGGCTAGGATGACTCCTACTGAGCAGGTGGCCGTGACTTTTCCCCTTGATGTGCACGTCTAGGCGGCCAGGGCCAGGTCTTCGGTTTGTATTCGCCGGGCGTGACAATTCCAAGGACCTGGCTGGCCACACCCTTGCCAAAAGAGATTCCATTTCTAGACACGAATCGGGCTCACAAAGGCGAGAGCATAACGGGGGGATACGTGATGCAGGCAAGCAAAGCTCGGAAGCCAGGGCCCATCGAGAAGAATGCGGAAATTGAACGACTGTACCTTGAGCTAGCTTCGTTCAACCAACGCATCCAAGAACTCGAAAAGCAGCATCCCGAAGCATCGA
>NZ_AUGA01000101.1:0-12899 GCF_000426785.1 Bradyrhizobium sp. th-b2 | reverse complement strand
CTTGAAGCCGAGCTGCAGCTGATCATCATCGAGCTGCTCCGCGCGCCGGCCGAATTGGCTGCGCTGCAGCTTCTTGATGATGAGATGGAGCCGTTCGATCTCGGCCTGCGCCTCGCTGAGGCTGGTGCGCTCGGCTGCGAGCGAGCGCACCAGATTCTGCAAGGTCTCCACATCATCCGGCAGGGTGGCGAGATTGATGCTCATGGCAGCAGAGGGTAGCTGACTCGTACCGTTCTCGCCGCTCTGCTTGCGTCAGAGAGTCAATCCGTCGCAGTGTCAGCCCGCTAGAGTCGGACGCCACCGCTGTTCCGGAGCACGCCAGTCCACGCCTTCGATCAGCAGCGACAACTGTGCTGACGTCAGGGACAGCGTCTCGTCCGGTTTGACGCTCGGCGGCCACACGAAGACACCGTGCTCGAGCCGTTTGGTGAACAGGCAGAACCCGGTGCCGTCCCAATAGATGATCTTGATCAGGTTGGCCCGGGTGCGCCCCCGGAACACGAACAGGTGGCCGGTGAACGGATCCTGCTGCAGCACGCCCTGCACCAGCATGGCGAGGCCGTCGATGCCTTTGCGCATGTCGATGAAGCCCAAGGCCAGATGCACCTTTACGTTCGGAGGAAGTAGCGTCGTCATGCCACGGTCTCCGCATCGGTGATCTCGACGGTGACAAATGCCGGAGGCGCCAGCTCTTGCTTCCATCGGCGCAGAACGCGGCCGTCGATACCGTAGCGGCGAGCGACCTCAGCGGCACTCGTTCCATCTTGCGCGACCTGATCGAGAATCTGACGCTTGTCCGCCTCACTGAACCGGCGCCGATGCCCCTCACGCGGTCGCGCAACGATGGGGCTTGCCGAGCGGGAGGAGGGATAAGTCCCCGGATTAAGGGGAGGACTAAAGGGCGGACTTAGCTGCGGACTAAAGGGAGGACTTAAGCCTCGACGGCGATAGAGCAGTTTGCGTTCCGGCGGTTGCGGCTCGGCTTTAAACACCGCTCGCCAGTTGCCGAACGCCTTCAGCGGAATGCACTCCGCTTCGCAATACTGCCGTTGGTTCAGGTCACTACGCTTCCACGCCTCATGGTGCGCACGCCAGAACGACTCGTCCTGGCGTCTCCACCTTCCGTCCTCGTCCGCCATCTCGTTCTCCTCATTTGCAAATCGAGAACGAGAACAGATCGTGCTTCCGTGCCGCAGGAAAAGTGTGCGAGAAATGGACGCTTACATGCTCCCTGTTATCTTGTAGGGAATTCCCTGTTCTCGGAAAATCATTCCCTGTTAAGTTGGTCAGGGAATTCGACAACAAGCGGCCCGCAACACTGGGTTTCCCGAAGGAAGGGCCTTTGGACGCTCCCAAATGGAAGGATTCCCTGAGAAATTCCCTGTTTGCAGGGAATTGGCGCGGAGATAGGGGTTGTTGGGTTTGGCGGCCAAAGCATCGGCCAGTTCGCAGGGGCAGAATTTTCCATTTCCCTGTATTTTTTCCTGTTAGCGCTCGTCGGCAATCACCTTGCCGTCGTTCGGCAGCGCGCCTGCGCTGACCAGCTCGACCGTGCCGCCGAGTTTCGTCACGGCGCGCAGCGTTGCCGCAACCTCGTCCTGCAGCGACGCGGGCGGCGAAGCGCATTCGGCCTTCAGCGTCATTGCGTCGGCCTCGCCGGCGCGCGTGACCACGAGGCGCAGCCGTCCGAGCGCAGGGTGGCGCTTGCCGATTTCCGCGACCTGCTCGGGACGCACGAACATGCCCTTCACCTTGGTGGTCTGGTCGGCGCGGCCCATCCAGCCCTTGATACGCATATTGGTGCGCCCGCACGGGCTCGCGCCGGGCAGCGCCGCGGTCAGGTCGCCGAGCGCAAGCCGAATCCAGGGGTGATGCGGATCGAGCGAGGTCACCACGATCTCGCCGACATCGCCCGGCGCGACTGGATCGCCGGTGCCGGGCTTGACGATCTCCAGGATCAGCTCCTCATTGACCGTCATTCCCTCGCGTGCCGGCGTCTCGAACGCGACCAGGCCGAGATCGGCCGTGCCGAAGGCCTGATAGGCCTCGACGCCGCGCGACTTCATCTCCTCCTGCAACGACTTCGGAAATGCGGCGCCGGACACCAGCGCGCGCTTGATCGAGGACACGTCGCGGCCGCCCGCTGCGGCAGCGTCGAGCAGGATTTTCAGGAAGTCCGGAGTGCCGCTGTAGCCGACCGGGCGATAGGCCTCGATCAGCTCGAATTGCTGCTCGGTATTGCCCGGGCCCGCCGGGATCACCGCGCAGCCGAGCGCCCGCGCCGAGGCGTCGAAGATGAAGCCGCCGGGCGTGAGGTGGTAGCTGAAAGTGTTCAGCACCACATCGCCCTCGCGGAAGCCCGCCGCAAACAGCGCCCGGGCGCCTCGCCAGGGGTCTGCCTGCCGGCCCTCGGGCTCGAAGATCGGGCCGGGCGAGGTGAACAGGCGGGCAAACGAACCGGGCTTGTCGGACACGAAGCCGCCAAAGGGCGGGGCGGCCTTGTGCAGGGCCGGCAATTCCGACTTGCGCAGCACCGGCAGCTCTGACAGCGCTTCCCGGCTGGTGATGGATGCGGGATCGGTGCCCCTCAGCAAATTGGCATAGGCGGGCGCTGCCATCGCCCTGCGCAGCACGTCCGGAAGCCGGGCGAACAGGGCGGCCTCGCGCTGGGCTGGATCGCGCGTTTCAAGGGCGTCGTAATGGTCGGTCATGGCGGATCCTTGAGGGAAGATGTGCGCAGGGTTACGTGCCGGCTGGCGCGTGCTATCAGACGGTGACCGCTGACATTGGGACGGTTCCAGGGAGCACGATGGCTGAGGCAGAGAGCGTTGCGGCGGACGGGGCCGCCGACGTCGTCGCGAGGTTGAAGCGCCGCATCATCGACCACGCTTTGCCGCTGTGGTCGACGGTCGGCTGGGACAGCAGAACCGGCGGCTTTGTCGACCGATTGCATCAGGATGGGACTGCCGATCACGCCGCGCCGCGCCGCCTGCTTGTGCAGGCGCGCCAGATCTATTGCTACGCCAAGGCGGCCCAGATGGGCTGGTATCCGGAAGGCCGCGCGATCGCGCTGAAGGGGCTGGACTACCTGCTGGCCAAGGCCAAGGCGCCGGACGGCCGGCCGGGCTTCGTCTACAGCCTCACGCCCGATGGCGGCGTGCATGAGCCGCTGCGCGACACCTATGGCCACGCCTTCGTGCTGCTGGCGCTCGCGACCGTCTACGGCCTCGACCAGGACGCTCAGGTCCGCGCCGAGATGGACGCGCTGCTGTTGTTCCTCGACACCCAGTTGCGCTCGCCCCATGGCGGTTTCCAGGAAGGCTTGCCGCCCTCGATGCCGCGCCGGCAGAATCCGCAGATGCACCTGTTCGAGGCGATGATCGCGTGCTTCGACGCGACTCACGATTTGTCGTTCCAGAACCGCGCCGGCGAGTTCTTCGCGCTGTTCCTCGCCAACCTGTACGACAAGCAGACGCGCACCCTCGGCGAATATTTCGAGGAGGACTGGTCGAAGATCCCGCCGGTCTCTGTCGAGCCCGGGCACCTCGCGGAATGGGTCTGGTTGCTGAAGGGATTTGAACGCATCACGGGCTGCCCGACCGGGCGTCCGCGCGGCGAACTGCTGGCCTCGGCGCTGCGTTATCGCGACGCTGCCACCGGCTGCCTGATCGATGAGGGCGACGCCGAGGGCAACATCCGCCGCCACACCAGGCGGCTGTGGCCGCAGAGTGAACTGGCGAAGGCCTGGATCGCGCAGGCCGAGTCGGGCGAAGCCGGCGCGGCTGACGAGGCGCGCGCGGCGCTGGTGCTGCTCGAACGGCACTATCTCAGCCATCCCGTCGCCGGCGGCTGGTACGACCAGTTCGACCGCGACGGACATTCGCTGATTGCCACGATCCCGGGGTCGTCGTTCTACCATGTGCTCTGCGCCGTCACCGAAGCGGAACAGGTGCTCGGCTAGAATGCCCTTGCTGGTCTGATGCGTTTTCTGCACGCGAACCGGTCCTCAACTCCGCTAGAAAACGCGCCACGGCCTTATAGCCAGCGCTTGCGCCGCTTGAAGCTCTTCAGGTTCTTGAAGCTCTTGCGTTGGTCGCCGGCGCCGCCGAGGTAGAATTCCTTGACGTCCTCGTTGTCGCGCAGCTCGTCGGCGGAGCCGTCGAGCACCACCTTGCCCTGTTCCATGATGTAGCCGTGGCTCGCGACCGAAAGCGCGGCGCGCGCGTTCTGCTCGACCAAGAGGATCGTGACGCCGAGATCGCGGTTGATCTCCTTGATAATCGCGAACACTTCCTTGACGAGCAGCGGTGACAGCCCCATCGACGGCTCGTCCATCAGGATCATCTTCGGACGCGCCATCAGCGCGCGGCCGATCGCGAGCATCTGCTGCTCGCCGCCGGAGAGATAGCCGGCGAGGCCGGTGCGCTCCTTCAGACGCGGGAAATATTTGAACACCATGTCGATGTCGGCAGAGACCTCGCCGTCGCGGCGGGTGAAGGCGCCGAGCCGCAGATTCTCCAGCGACGTCATGTCGGCGACGATGCGGCGGCCCTCCATCACCTGGAAGATGCCACGGCGGACGATCTTGTCCGGATCGATGCCGTTGATGCGCTGGCCCTCGAACAGGATCTCGCCGCGGGTGACCTCGCCGTCCTCGGTCTTGAGCAGGCCGGAGATCGCCTTCAGCGTGGTCGACTTGCCGGCGCCGTTGGCGCCGAGCAGCGCCACGATCGCGCCCTTCGGCACCTCGAGGCTGAGGCCGCGCAGCACCAGGATGACGTCGTCATAGACGACCTCGATGTTATTGACGCTGAGCAGCGGCGGCGGCGGCACTGCCGTCGGCCCGGGGCGGGTAGCTTCGAGGGTTTCGTTCATGGTCTCGATCACTCTCCACTGTCGTCACCCGCGAAGGCGGGTGACCCAGTATTCCAGAGACGCCGGCGATCAAAACGTGAGAGCGCGGCGTACTGGATCCCCCGCTTTTGCGGGGGATGACGACTTCCTGAGTTACGACCTCACCAGCCAAACCATTCCGGCTTGCGCGGCAGTTCGACGGTCTTCACCTTTTCGAGCTTGATCGTGCCCTTGCCCATCAGGTCGTTGATGTCGCCATCGGTCGCGCCCGACACCTTCGAGCGATACAGATCGACCTTCGTCGTCGGGCGGTGATCCTTCTCGGTCCAGGTCGACGGGTTGCAGACGCCCTCCATGCCTGCCGGCACCCAGTCCTTTTTCTGGTAGAAGCCCTTGGCGACGTTCTCGCCGGTGGCACCGCCATTCTTGGCGGCCCAGTCGAGCGCTTCCTTCAGATAGAGCGCACTGCACACCGCCGCGATGTAGTGCACGGGACGATAGACTTTGCCTGATGGATCCGACATCTTGGAGATCTCCATCACCGTCTTCATGCCGGGCGCGTTGCCGCCCCAGCTCACCGCGGTGCGGAGCGGGAAGATGACACCGTCGGCGGCATCGCCGGCGGTCTTGGCGGCGTTCTCGTCCATGCCCCAGACATTGCCCATGAACTGGACGTCGACACCGGCGGTCTTGCAGGCCTTCAGCACGGAGATGTTGGAGGCAGCCGTGTTGCCGAGATAGGCGTAGTTGGCGCCGGAGCTCTTCAGGCTCAGGCACTGTGCCGAGTAGTCGCCGGGCGACAGCGCAAACACCAGCGGCGGCAAGACCTCGAAGCCGAGCTCGGTGGCGAGCGCCTCGCCGGCCGCCTTCGGCGCGTTCGGATAGGGATGGTTGGCGCCCATATGAACGAACTTCGGCTTGCCGGACTTGCCCTTGGCTTTCCAGTCTTCAGCGGCCCAGGTCAGCATCGCGCGCATCGAGTCCGAATAGCTCGGACCGTAGAAGAAATTGTACGGTGCGGGCTTGGCCTTGCCGCTGGTGCCTTCCGGATCGGTCAGTGCGGCCGCGTAGGAGCCTGAGATGTCGGGGATCTTGTCCTGCGCGAGAAAGCCGGTCAGCGCCTCGGTATCCGCGGTGCCCCAGCCCATGATCGCGGCGACCTTGCCGTCGGGCGCCGACCACTTCTTGTACAGCGCGATGGCGCGCGGCACCTGGTAGCCATAGTCGTTGCTGTCGACATTGAGCTGCTTGCCGCCGACGCCGCCGTTCTTGTTGACCCAGGCGAAGGTATCCGCGACGCCCTGGCCATAGGGCGTGCCGACGTCCGAGGTGCCGCCGGAGAGGTCCTGCAGATGGCCGATGGCGATCTGGGCCTGCGCGGTGGCGGCAGCGCTGCTGATCAGCAGCGCAAGGGAGACCGAGCTCAAAAGGGATCTAATCGTCATTTTGGTTTCCTCCTGCTTATTCGTTGAACCGAATTTTGAGTTGCGTTCCGTGCCTTGCGTCAGTGCGAGAACGGGTAAAGCTTCCAGTAGGCCTTGATCTGCCGCCAGCGATGCGCGAGCCCGTCCGGCTCGAACATCAAAAAGCCGATGATGATCAGGCCGATCGCGATCTCGCGCAGGAAGGTGATGTTGTTGTTGAGCTGCAGCGCCTTGTCGATGGCGCCGCCCTTCAGCCACGCGCTCAGCCATTCCATCGATTCCGGCAGCAGCACCACGAAGGCTGTGCCCATCAGCGTGCCCATCACCGAGCCGGTGCCGCCGATGATGACCATGGCGAGGAACAGCACCGAGCGCTCGATGCCAAAGCCTTCCTGGGAGACCACCAGCTGATAATGCGCGTAGAGCGCGCCGGCGATTCCGGCAAAAAAGGCGGCAAGTCCGAACGACAGCGTCCGGTACTTGGTCAGGTTGATGCCCATGATCTCGGCGGAGAGATAATGGTCGCGGATCGCGACCAGCGCGCGGCCGTCGCGGGTGCGCATCAGATTGGTGACCAGCAGATAGCTAATCACCATGTAGGCGAGCACGACGTAGAAATACTGCCGGTCGCCGCGCAGGGTGTAGCCGAAGATCGAGAACGGGTTGGCGCTTGCCGGCACCGAGCCGCCGGAGAACCAGTCGGCCCGCGAGAAGAAATCGAGCAGGATGTACTGCGCGGCGAGCGTCGCGATGACGAGATAGAGGCCCTTGAGCCGCGCCGCTGGTACGCCGAAGATCAGGCCGACCAGCGCCGTGACCACGCCGGCGAGGGGGATGGCGAAGAACACCGGGATCGGCAGATTGTTGGAGATGTAGGCCGAGGTGAAGGCGCCGAACAGGAAGAACGCGGCGTGGCCGATCGAGATCTGGCCGGTGAAGCCGACCAGGACGTTGAGGCCGAGGGCTGCGATCGCGAAGATGCCGATCTGGATCGAGACGCTGAGCCAGTAATTGGTCAGCACCATCGGTGCAAGGCAGGCGAGCAGGATGCCGGCGATCGCGAAGTTGCGGCTGGTTGCGGTCGGGAAGATCGTGGTGTCAGCCGCGTAGCTGGTGCGGAAATCGCCCGACGGAATGAGGGTGCTTGTTGCCATGGATCAGACCCGTTCGATGTCCTTGGTGCCGAACAGCCCGTAGGGCTTGATCATCAGGATGATGATCAGGACGTAGAACGGCGCGATTTCGTAGAGATTGCCCCAGTGCAGATACTCGCTGTCGACATACTGGGCGACGTTTTCCAGGAGCCCAATGATGATGCCGCCGAGCACGGCGCCGCCGACCGAGTCGAGCCCGCCCAGGATCGCGGCGGGAAACACCTTGATGCCGTAAGCGGAGAGGCCGGACGACACGCCGTTGACCACGGCGACGACGACGCCTGCGACCGCCGAGACCGTGGCCGAGATCGCCCACGCCATTGCGAACACACTTTTCACGGAAATGCCGAGCGACTGCGCGACCTGCTGGTTGAAGGCGGTGGCGCGCATCGCAAGCCCGTATTTGGAGGCGCGGAAGAACCAGGCCATGCCGACCATCATGGCGAGCGAGACCACCAGGCTCATGAGATAGACGGTCTGGATCTGCAGCCCGAACAGGCTGACCGACTGGCTCTGGAACACCCGCGGGAACGGCTGCGGGTTGACGCCGAAGATCCACTTCAGCGCGGCCTGGAACACGGTCGACAGGCCGATCGTCACCATGATCACGGAGATGATCGGTTCGCCGATCATCGGCCGCAGGATCACGACCTGGATCGCGATGCCGAAGATGAACATGAACACCAGCGTGATCGGCATGCCGATCCAGAACGGCACCTGGTACTTGGTCAGCAGCGCCCAGCACACCCAGGCGCCGACCAGCAGCAATTCGCCTTGCGCGAAGTTGACGACCTGGGTCGCCTTGTAGATCAGCACGAACGACATCGCGACCACGCCATAGAGCGTGCCGACCACAAGGCCGTTGACGATCAGCTGGATCAGGAACTGGGTGTTCATGGGGTATCGCTCAGTTTGACATTGGTCGTCGCCGGGCTTGAGCCGGCGATCCATCGCGAAAGAGGACCCTTGCAAAGGGGATGGATGCGCGGGTCAAGCCCGCGCATGACGACCGAATATTCGACCGTCAAAGCCGTCATTCCGCGGCCTCCGCGGTCACGGCGCGGCCGAGATCGACGACCTCGAGCGTGGTGCGCACGCGCTGCGTCGTGCCGTCCTGGAAGCGGATCACGGTATCGACCGGGATTTTGGCCGTGCCGCGGTAGATCGCATCGATGATGCCGGCGTATTTCTCGTTGATGACGCCGCGGCGGACTTTTCGGGTGCGGGTCAGCTCGCCGTCGTCGGCGTCGAGCTCCTTGTAGAGCAAGAGGAAGCGCGAGATGCGTTGGGCCGGCGGCAGAGTGGCGTTGACTGTCTCGACCTCTTTCTTCAGCAGCGCATAGACCTCCGGACGCGAGGACAGGTCGGTATAGGTCGTGAACGAGAGCCGGTTTTTCTCCGCCCATTTCGAGATGATCGAATAGCGGATGCAGATCATCGCGGCTAGTGCGTCGCGGCCGGCGCCGAGCACGACGGCCTCGGCGACATAGGGCGAGAATTTCAGCTTGTTCTCGATATATTGCGGCGAGAAGCGCTCGCCGCGCGAGGTCTCGGCGAGATCTTTGATGCGGTCGATTACGACGAGCTGCCGGTTGTCGTTGTAGTAGCCGGCATCGCCCGAATGCATCCAGCCGTCCTTGATGTCGGCGACCGATGCTTCCGGGTTTTTGTAGTAGCCGAGGAACATGTTGGGGTGGCGCACCACGATCTCGCCGACGCCGTTGACGTCGGCATTGTCGACCCGGATCTCGATGCTGTCGGCCATCGGAATGCCGGTGGTGTCGGGATCGACCTTGCCTTCGGGATGCAGCGTGTAGGCACCGAGCAGCTCGGTCTGGCCGTAGAGCGTGCGCAGCGGCACGCCCATCGCCTGGAAGAACTTGAAAGTATCCGGTCCGAGCGCGGCGCCACCGGTTGCCGCTGAGCGCAGCCGCGTGAAGCCGAGTCGGTCGCGTAGCGCGCGGAACAGGATCTGGTCGGCGAGCACCGAATGCTTGCCCTCGGCGAGCGCGGCAAGCCCGGTCTTCATGCCGAGATCGTAGAGCCGCTGCTTGAACGGCGAGGCGTCCATCACCCCGGCGCGGACGTCGGCCGCGATCGATTCCCATACCCGCGGCGCGAACAGCACGAAGGTCGGCGCGATCTCGCGGAAGTCGTTCATCATGGTGTCGGGCTCTTCGACGAAGTTGACCTTCATCCGGCAGAGCAGCCCTTTGCCGAGCACGTACACCTGCTCCATGATCCAGGGCAGCGGCAGCACCGAGACATACTCGTCGTCCGGCCCCTTCGGGTCGAAGGAGAGATAGGTCGCGCAATGCCGCAGCACGCGGCCCGCCGCAAGCATGGCGAGCTTCGGGTTCGCCGTCGTGCCTGAGGTCGTGCAGAGGATCGCAACGTCCTCGCCTTTGGTTTCGTCGACCAGCCGATCGTACAAAGCGGGCTCACGTGCCGCGCGGTCGCGGCCGAGCGCAACCAGCTTGCTCGCCTCCATCAGCCGCGGATCGTCGTATTTCCGCATGCCGCGCGGGTCGGAATAGACGATGTGCTTGAGGTGAGGCGCGCGGCCGGCAAGGCCGAGCAGCTTGTCGACCTGCTCCTCGTCCTCGGCGAACACCAGCTTGGCTTCGCCATAGCTCAGCAGATAGGCAGCTTCCTCGTCGAGCACGTCGCGATAGAGGCCGAGGCTCATCGCGCCGATGGCGTGGCTGGCGATCTCGGCGGCGACCCAGTCCGGCCGGTTGTCGCCGATGATGCCGATCACGTCGCCGCGGCCGAGCCCGAGCTCGACCATGCCGAGCGCGAAATCATGGGTGCGCGTCTGGTAATCGTTCCAGGTGAATTCGCGCCATAGCCCAAGATCCTTCTCGCGCAGCGCGATCTCGTTGCCGTGCTCTTTTGCGTTCAGGCGCAGCAGCTTTGGATACGTGTCGGCCTGCGCGGCGCGACCGGCGTAGTCCATCATGCCGCGCTCTCCCGCACCGCCGGCTTGTCGTCGGGATCGACCAGCGCCTCGTCCTCTTCGCCGAGATAGGCGCGCTTGACATGGGGATCGGCGAGCACGGCGGCCGGATCGCCCTCGGCGATCTTGCGGCCGAAATCCAGCACCATGACGCGGTGGGAGATGTCCATCACGACGCCCATGTCGTGCTCGATCATCATCACGGTCATGCCGAACTCTTCGTTGAGATCGACAATGTAGCGCGCCATGTCCTCTTTCTCTTCGAAGTTCATGCCGGCCATCGGCTCGTCGAGCAGGATCAGTTGCGGCTCCAGCGCCATCGCGCGGGCGAGCTCGACGCGCTTGCGCAGGCCGTAGGGCAGGGTGCCGGCGGTCGCCTTGCGCACCGATTGCAGGTCGAGGAAGTCGATGATCTCCTCGACCTTGCGGCGATGCTCCAGCTCCTCGCGGCGCGCGCCGGTCAGCCAGTACAGCGATCCCGTGATGAAGTTGTTCTTCAAGAGGTGATGGCGGCCGACCATGATGTTGTCGAGCACGCTCATGTGGTGGAACAGCGCGAGGTTCTGGAAGGTCCGGCCGATGCCGAGGCGGGGCCGCGCGTTCGGGGTGAGGCCGGTGATGTCTTGGCCGCGATAGAACAGCTGGCCTTCGGTCGGCCGGTAGCGGCCGGAGATGCAGTTGACGATCGAGGTCTTGCCGGCGCCGTTCGGGCCGATAATTGAGAACAGTTCGCCCTCGTTGACGCCGAAGCTGACTTCGGTCAGCGCGCGGACGCCGCCAAAGCGCAATGAGACTCCGCGCACCTCGAGACTGTAAGCCACCCTGTTCCCTCCAGATACAGGCGCTTTGGCGCGCTCTTTATCTTCGTTTCGATCTTTGCCTCAATCTTGGCTTCGATCCTATATGGGCCGCCGAAGGGAGACCATCCGACTAATGATGCCGGCGTTCGGGAGCATCGCTCGCCCCGATCGCCTGCGTCATGCGCGGTAACGCCGCACCCGCCTGCAAGCCCGGTCTCGCGTCATCCGCCGTCAGCGACCCACCAAGGCGCTGCGCGGCGTTACGCGAGGTGGCCCTGAATACGAGAAAGCGATAGGTTGAATTGTCATGTGCCCGACATTTGGTCAGGAATTTTCGCTGGCATTCCAGGCGTCGGGCTGCTGGCTTCGCACACGGTGTTGCTGCAGTGCAATATCGTGTCAGTATCTTTGGGGTGGGATGCCGTCGCTAGAATGATTGCTGCTGATTACTTGAGGCGCATCGCGGCCTGGTCGCGCGAACTGAGCGAGCAAGAAATCGAGATCGCGCGCGCCGGCATTTCCGAGAAGTCCTACCGTGCCAACGAATTCATCTTCATGCGCGGCGACAATTTCCAGTACTGGACCGGCATCGTCAGCGGGCTCGCGCGCATGGGCATCGTGTCGCGCGGCGGCAAGGCGGCGAGTTTCGCGGGCCTCACCGCCGGCGCGTGGTTCGGCGAGGGGACCGTGCTGAAGAACGAGCCGCGGCGCTACGACGTGGTCGCGTTGCGCGACACGCGGCTGGCGATGATGGATCGCCGGACCTTCGTCTGGCTGTTCGAGAACAGCGTCGGGTTCAACCGTTTCCTGGTGGGATCGCTCAACGAACGGCTCGGCCAGTTCATCGCGCTGCTCGAATACGGCCGCACGCTGGATGCGACGGCGCGGCTGGCGCGCTCGATCGCCTCGCTGTTCAATCCGATCCTCTACCCCGATCTCACCCTGCACCTGGAGATCACCCAGGAGGAGATCGGGGCGCTGTCGGGAATCTCCCGGCAGAATGCCAACCAGTGCCTGAAGCGGCTCGAACGCGAGGGGCTGCTGCGGCTCGAATATGGCGGGGTGACTATCATCAACCTCGACCGCTTGCGCCACTACGGCGAGTGACGGGGCAGGGTAGTGTTGAGCCACTTTCTGAGGTTCTAAAGTCCTGATTTCACACGATTAAGCCATTAGACTTGGCGAAGGCCGGATGCTACAGACCGGCCTCGTCGGGATCGCGCGGTCTCGCGCTCTCTGGAGATGACATGGCGGCTCAGGATTCAAAGCGGCGCGTGGCGCTGATCACCGGCGTGACCGGGCAGGACGGCGCGTATCTCGCCGAATATCTGCTTGGCCTCGGCTACACCGTGCACGGGATCAAGCGCCGCTCATCCTCGTTCAACACCGCGCGGGTCGACCATCTCTACCAGGACCCGCATGCCGGCAACGTGCCGTTCCTGATGCACTACGGCGACATGACGGATTCGACCAATCTGATCCGGCTGATGCAGCAGATCCGGCCGACCGAGATCTACAACCTCGCCGCCCAGAGCCACGTCCAGGTCAGCTTCGAGAGCCCGGAATATACAGCGAACGCGGACGCCATCGGCGTGCTGCGCCTTCTGGAGGCGATCCGCATCCTTGGCATGGAAAAGGAGACGCGGTTCTATCAGGCCTCGACTTCGGAGCTCTACGGGCTCGTGCAGGAGGTGCCGCAGAAGGAGAC
>NZ_AUGA01000100.1:0-13074 GCF_000426785.1 Bradyrhizobium sp. th-b2 | reverse complement strand
CCGGGACCGAAAGGACGACGGGCTCTATCCGCAAGTCCATCCACACGAACGAATAGGGCGTGTCGCTGTTCGGCGTAGGAATTGCCGTGTCTTTGTAGGTGAAGACGTTGGGCTCATTCTTGATCTGATTGAAGGGGGCCTTGAACTGCCCCGAATTGCGATCGACGGCGTACTCGTACATGACGCCGTAGTTCATCACTATCGGCAGGCCATAGATGAAACCTGCCTCAGCAATGTCCATTGCCTTGAAAAACCCTGGGCGGTCGGTGCTCGTCTGAGCGTACGTCGGGACGGACTTTGCCGTTGACGCCGTAATTGCGGCCAAGGCGGCTGAACGAAGAAGATCACGTTTCGTCAACATTTGAACGGTCCTTCCGGTCTATGGCTTGGCTCAAGTGAGGGTTGGCACGACAAACCTACGCTCGCCCCGCGCGAGGGTCTATGCAAAAACCCGTCAGGTTGTATGTCCGTTGTTGGCCCTTTTCCGACGTCGCCAGGTGATCAGCGGACGTCTGCTCGCTGGGGTCGAGCGGACGTCGGCGGAAAGGGGCGGGGGGTATTTTGCCATCCTCAGGCTCTACGGCCCGACCGAAGCCGCCATCGACAAGAGTTGGAAGCCTGGCGACGTTGAGAAGGTGAACTGACGTCAGGCTGCGGAATGCCGGGCGGTGAAAATAAGTGCAGATAAGTCCCATTAGAAACCCGGCCTCAGAGCTGGGGACTAGCGAGCGGACTGCATCTTCAACGCTTCGCCGATGGCCTCTCGGATGCGAGTGTCGACGGTGTCTACATAGGTCATATCGGAGGCTTGGCCAACGGCACGAAATGCGCCTTGGATTTCGACAAGTTTTTCCTGCTCCGCGATCACCGTATCGATCGTCCGTTTTCCGCCGAATTCGGTTTGGTATTTGATCAGCGCCGCTTTGCAGGCTTGCTTCACCGTGGCGCTGCGCGATGTCCGGTCGGAGCACTCAGCGAAATAGTTCAGCAGCGATCGCAACTCGGGTTCGCGCATGCGAGCGATCTCGGTGCGAGCGGCGTTGATGGTCTCTTCGGATGGTTGCTCGGCTTCAACAGTGTTTTGACGCCGCATCGCTCTTCGCTCATGACGATGTATCCCGGCATCATTGAATCTTTCCGAGCTCGAGTCGACGCCACCAGATGTGGGGTTATTGGCTAACGTCCCCAGGACTGAAACCGGCCAGCTAAAAGCAAACTGATATTGGCAGGCCGGACGACTGGCAACTTCGCCAGGTCAGTCCACGACATGATGTCGTACTGAGCCGAGGCCGACTTCTTGTTTCCGTTAGCGGAATAGAGCGTGAACTCCGTCGGCGGGTCGACGACGGCGAGGTCGAACCCAAACATCGGCAGCGGGTCGAAGAACCACGACTTCATGGCGCAGTCGGCTCCATGAAGTATGCGCGCAGCGCTTCCTCGGCCATTCATCACAGAAAAATTATTAGACCCAGCGGGGCCGCTCTTTTCAGCTAATCCGGCGATCGGCGACACAGCGGAAGAGACGGCCTCAGCGTGTGCCCACTCGCTGGGGCCGTTTCCGTTTATGCGCGGGCCGATCAATTGGGACAGGAACGAAGTGGATTCGATGAGTGTTGTCGTATGTCCCAGTGCCGTCCGGCCAGACGACGCTGGGACGACCCAATGTAACCTTGGCCTCAGCTTGACTCCTTGCTGGGGCCGTTTCTTTTGGGCGCTTGCACAAGCTCAAACTTCCGGCTTTGTCGGCGACTGCTCAGGTGGGAACGTTCCCAACGCTAGGAACGTCCTGCAGGACTTTCCGTTGACTATTTTTCGGATTGTTGGAGAGCAGTCCATGCAAGACGACTACGAAATCTTTCGCGATTCGGAGCTTTGGTTGGCTGCTCTGGTCAGCTGCGGGCCGGCGTTTCTCATTGCCGCGATGATGATCGTCTCGCTGATCCAACCGCAGTACCCGGGCTGACCGGTTGCGAGCTTGCTGATTAAACTAGCGAACATGTTTTGTTTGGATCGGACGGGCCTCACCGTGTCTGGTTTGATCGAGCATGTTCACCGCAGGGACCGTGGCCCTATCAGATGAAGCGTCCTAGTTCCCCTTCGCGCCTTTCCTAATTAGGACTGCACCGCCCATAGAAAGGGCCCAGCACTTCTGGGGGCTCCGTGCTGGGGCCGTCACTTGATCTGCCGATTAGTCCGACCTGACGGGCCCTGGCTACAAATACACCAGCGACGGGCGCCTGGTGCTGGAGAGCAAGGACGAGATGAAGAAGTGAGGCATGCCGAGCCCGGACGAGGGTGGCGTTGATGTTCTCGGAGCCTGGCGGGCCCCGGTGGTAACCAACAGCAACTTCAATCGGCCGCTTGAGTATCAGGAAATGGGGTACGCCTAAAGGCTATCCTAGCGCCAGATTGATCTTCGGTCGCAACTTGGTCAGGATTTCCGAAGCCGTCATCGGGTGGGTCTCAATGTTGCGGTCGCTAGTGTGGAGCGTTTTGCTGCTCGCTTTCTTCAGCTCGGGGATATTGGCTTCATGAACTCCGAACGTCGTGGCTAACACTTTGACGTGGGCATTTGGGTGAGGTCCTCCCAGTGATAACAATTCCAGGTTTTGAGGGTGAAAGCCGAATCCCAAAAACAAGATCATTTGCGCATTCGAAAGCGCCTTGGAGAGCGCCCCTCCGTCATGCAACACTTCACTTTCAGTGAAGGTCCGAATTCTACCTATGCGATCCCATAGGTCCTGTTGCGGCGCCGCGCCGAAGACAAGATTGCTTCCTGAATCCCGAAATATCGGTCGTAGCCCTCCATAAGGCCGGATGATGTTCAGATTCTCTATTGCGGCCTGTGCATCGGGTAACGTTACCTCAAGTCGCCGAAGTGACCAGAAGAGATAATGCTCGACGCACCGGTCATAGTTGAAAATGACAAACGTGATATTCTTAAAGGCGTGCTCGACGATCTGACTTAGCTTATAGCCAGTGATCGCCATGGAGAAGATCTGCTCTATCCATCCGTCTCGCCCTGCATCATGTGCTAAGCCCTTGCGCGATTGAACCCGCAGTGGAGATGATGCCTCTGCCATGAGAATAGCGCGCATGATACAGAGTTTTCCGACCTTCACGCACTCGGGATGTTCGCTCAGGAGGAACAACGCATCGTCGATCGAGATCGTAGAGGCCATCGCGTACGACAGCTTCTTGGCTGCTGCTAGGATCGCTTCACTGTCGGCGGACGTGCGGAAAAAGTTATCTAAGAGATCGCGGCTTCCTCGATTCAGCACGTCCAGCGCGTCGTCGTCCCAAGCAATCCCGGTGTCACGAGCAATCCCAGCGGCGAGCTCGCCGCCAAGCGGTAACTTGTATTGATCGTAGCTGGCGCCGGCGCCTACAGCGAGGACGATTGGTTTGTTGAACATGAGTGGGCCTCAGTGAAGATACTGAGACAGTATCGCAACCGACCGATCAGCAACATGCAGATGATCGTTCTCCGACCGATCCGGTTCATCGCATCAGCTTGAACAGCTCTTTGACTTCACTCACAGGCGAGTGTCGGACCCAAGCACGGAGCTATTCAGCTGCAGTGTCCGAGTCTTTGATCTTGGGCTCGTTTGACAGAATGGCTTCCGGAGAGGGCAGGAGCTTCTGATCCTAAACTCAGTAGCCGGATCGGTAAGTTGGATGATCTTTTCCAAACGCCGCCCCCTTCTTTCCCCAATCCGATCATTGCAGGAACTGAGGTGCATGTCCGATTGTTTGCTTAGTAGGAAGACTTGGAGGTTTCAGTGCGGGACCGATTAGCATTGATTTTCCTTATGCTGTCCTGCGGATTAGCCACGGCGCAGCCTGCGGCAAAAGGGGACGTCAATGCGCCAACTGGGCGTTCGGCACCCGAAGACAAAGGTCAATTGCAACCCCAAGGCTGGACTGGGCCAATCAACACCGGCTCAGGCGGAGCGCCACCGGAAAGCCCCCAGGGGCAAAGCCCGCCAGGGATGCAGCCGGCGCCGGACGGATCGACAAAAACGACGGTCGCGCCTCCTAAATAACTAGAGCAGCGCCGAAATAGGCCAAACTGGCTGACCATCATATTTTAATGCGAGCTTCCGAGCGGAAATACATAATGGTGTTGCGATGTCTCTGGGGAGAACGCGAATGCACTACTTCGATAAGCTTCGTAGGGGATCGCGGCTGCACCGCGCTACAATCGTCGATGATCATACATTCTCAATCCAGCCCGCCGGCAATGGTTCGAACGACCTAGGTGCTTTCCAGCGCGTGGCTCAAGACACTGTCCACCACGAAGGCGAAGACGGATATCGGATACCGCTCAAAAATCTTACAGGCTCAGTCTACGATCTCCTGGTCATTAAGCGAGATTGACGACTGCGTTGCTAAAGGTTGCTAGCGGTCCCTTGGTCGACTTGGACCCGCTTGATGCGCGCAGCGCGTCCCAATCCAGGGAATGCTGCTGCCCGAAAAGGGCAAGGTGGCCTGACCTTTTGATATCCCGCAGTGCTCTAATTTAAACTAGTGTTTCACTGTGCGAAAGCGCACAGTGAAACGATCATCGCCCACCCTTGATATTTTTGGTGGCTGAGAGCGTTGCGCTCCCGCGTCGCGAGGCGAACATCAGGCAAATGGCGCGCCTTGAACCGATGCGTTTGTCCGCATCGTAAGCCCATCGCAGGACACACCCGGGCAACAGTCAAAATCCGGAGCCAGAGGAATAGACGGAGCCGTACGCGGCCGATGGAGCAATCGCAATCTCGCGGAACATCGCGACCACAAGCCAGAGAGGGTACTTACGATGAGCACGAAATCGGGACGAACCCTGTTTGCCGCAGGCCTGATCACTGCAGCGCTCGCAAGCGGAGCAATCGGCCAGCAAGACGAAAAGCTCGGCAAAGTGGTCTTCCCCATCTCCTGTGATCCCACTGTGCAGGCCGAGTTCGACCGCGGCGTCGCCATGCTTCATTCGTACTGGTTTTTGATTGCCCGCCGAAAATTCGAAGATATTTTGCAGCAGGATCCCACTTGCGCCATGGCGCATTGGGGCGTGGCGATGGACTTCCTCGGCAACACCCTTGCAACCACCCCGACGCGAGCCGACGCGCAGGCGGCCTGGGACGCACTCGAAAAGGCGCGGGTCACCGGCGCGAAGACGCAGCGCGAGCGTGACTGGATCGAGGCGCTGAGCGCCTATTTCCGCGACCACGGCAAGGTCGCCGTGAATACCCGACTGGCAGCCTACACTGCCGCGATGGCGCAGATGGCGCAAAGCTATCCCGACGACTACGAGGTCCAGGTCTTTTATGCCTTGGCGCTTCAAGCCGCGGCGCCGAAAAGCGACCTCACCTACGCCAATCAAATCAAGTCCGCCGCGCTCTTGGAGAAACTCTTTGAGCAGAACCCGCAGCATCCGGGTGTGACCCACTACCTGATTCACGCTTACGACTTTGCGCCGCTCGCCGAGAAGGGAATCGCGTCGGCGCGGCGGTATGCCGGCATTGCGCCGGCTGTGCCGCACGCGCGACACATGCCTTCGCACATCTACTCCATGGTCGGGCTTTGGGAAGAATCCATCGCCTCGAACGCGTCGGCGCTTGACGTCCAGCCCGACTACTATCACGCGTCGGATTTTACGGTTTACGCACATCTGCAGCTTGCGCAGGACGCCAAAGCCGAGGCGATGATCAAGAAGTCGCTCGCCACCGCCGACCGCGGCGATCGTCCGATCAGCTTCGTCAATTTCACCGCCAAGGCCGCGATGCCGGCCCGTTACGTCCTGGAACGGGCGGATTGGGTCGGCGCTGCGGCGTTGCCAATGACCGCCACTCAATATCCCATGGCGGATTCGTTGATCCGCTTCACGCGCGGTCTAGGCATGGCGCGCACTGGCGATCTCGCCGGGGCCAAAGAAGAGATCGAAGCGATGAAGGCACTGCGAACGACGCTGCAGCGAGCCGACCAATCCTACTGGGCCGACCGTACCGAGGAGCAGATGCTTGCCGTTTCGGCCTGGATCGCACTGAAGGAAGGTGCGGGCGATCAGGCACTGCGGTTCATGCGGGCAGCGGCCGACGGCGAAGACGGCAGCCTCAAGCATGTGGCGATGGAGAATCGCCTCTATCCGTTCCGTGAATTGCTGGCGGAATTGCTTCTGGAGACAGGGCAGCCCGCAGCTGCCCTAAACGAGTTCGAGACCGCGCTCAAGCAGACGCCCAACCGCTTCCGCGCGTTCTGGGGAGCCGCCCGCGCTGCCGACAGCGCAGGTGACCGCCAGAAAGCCTCCGATTACTTTGGCAAGCTGGTGAACTTAGCCAGCAACGCTGACACGGAACGGCAGGAGATCCGTGAAGCCCGGGCATACTCGCGCCAGGACGAGACGATAGGTGGTGTACGGAAATAATCTCCTGATTGTCTGGGCCAACGCCCGGTAGCCATCAGGTTGAGAAAACAGTGATGATCCGGTCGGTCGCATTGGCAATACTGCTAGGCGGGCTGGTGAGCGGCGTGGCCATCTATGCCATAAGCTTTCCGGGCTGGCGGACCGCGACTGCGCCGCTGTTCGGCAGGCTCGAGAGCCGGGCTGAGACGGCCAGCACGGCGGAAGCCTGGCCGATCTGCACCACCATGGCATCAGTTGCATTGGACGTTGATTGGGCGCAACTCGATCCCGATTTCAAGACCGGCAAGACGGCACTACGCGCAGAGAATTGGAATGGCGCAATCGCAGCGTTCGAGTTTGCGGGGCTGCGCGACCCGACTAATGCCGATATCCAGAACTACATCGGCTATGCCTATCGGCGGCTGCATCAGATAGGTCCAGCTATTGGCCATTATCAGAAGGCACTGATGATAAACTCGCGCCACCGCAGCGCGCATGAGCATCTCGGCGAGGCATATCTGGTGCTTGGGGAGCCGGCCAGGGCACAGCAACAGTTGGCGGCGCTGGAAAACCTCTGCCTCATTCCCTGCGAGGAATATGAAGACCTTAAGCGGGCCATTGCAGCGTACGGAAGGCTGGCGACCCGCTGAGATCAGAAGCCAAAGGGAGGCTAAAACTGCGAGCCAACTCCACCTGGAGTTCCGCGCGGGCGCGGTAAGCCATGGCGTTTCGACGAATGCGCCTTACGTTGATTGCTGCCGTGCATGCGTCCGTTTGTGGACCCAAACATGCCGCGAGCCGCTGCTCGAATCGACCCGCGGGGGGGGGGGAAGTAGCTTTGCCAGATCGAGAACTCAGAGCTCAGGCCAGTATTTTTTATTGACGGAGCAGTTGGTTGATAGGAGCATATTAGACTTGAGACGCCCGACCTTTCGGAACGAATCCGTGCGGTCCCGCGCCTTCTGTTTTGGCCTCATGGCAGGCAGAACGGGAGGTTAGCAATGGCTATCGATTACGCTTCGGCTTCAATCGCGCTATCACAAACAGGTCCTCAGGCGCCTCGGCGGCAGTTTTTCTGCGACGAGGTTGGGCGGCGAGAATTTCTCTGCGGCGGAGGCGCCAGTCTCTTAAGTATGATACTTGCTACACTCAGTGGCTCGAAGCCGGTCAGTGCGCAGGCTGTCACTGGATCATTGCCTGAGCTCGACCGCGTGGCAGTTCGAATAGTGATCGATAGCTATCAATTCGCTGTCGCCCCGAGCAGAAAGTTGCCCAACCTCGATATCCAGCACTTTGGCTGGGGTCTTAGCGACAAGCCGCCGCGCAAAACTTTGGTTAGCGAATTCGGCCTTGCGATGCAGGTCGAGTCACGACGCGGCAACGAGACGCGCAACGTCCTAGTTGATTTCGGTTTCACGCCGGAAGCCCTTCTCAACAACACGAGCTTGCTTGGTATTGACCCTGCGGCCATCGACGCACTTGTGCTCAGCCACGGGCACCAGGACCACTTTGGCGGTCTCGTCGGTTTCTTGCAGGCGCATAGCGGCAAGCTAAAGCCCAAACTGCCGTTGTTTGTCGGCGGCGAAGGATGTTTCTGCGCGCGCGAGTGGACTGCACCCCCGGTGCGGGGCAGCTTCGGCGTCATCGACCGCAAAGCACTCGAGGAGGTGGACCTCGCCGTAACCGTCGCAGCCAGACCTGCCCTGGTTGCGGATCACGCCGTCGCCACGGGGCAGATCAGTCAGAAGACCTTCGAGAAGGTGCTGTCACCGAGCGCAATGACCATTGGTTTCGACCGCGGCATCGGCTGTTATCCCGAGCGCCTCAGCGAGGCGGAACGTACTGCGCCCGTCGTACCGGATCAGTTTCAGCACGAGATCGCGACGGCGTTTAATCTGAAAGGACGGGGACTTGTCGTCCTAACTTCGTGCAGCCATCGCGGCGTGGTCAACGCGATCAAGGAAGCTCAAGCCGCCTCCGGCGTGGAAAGAATTCATGCGGTGATCGGGGGCTTTCATCTCGCGCCCTATCAAGAGGACTACGTTCGGGATACGGTCAAGGCACTCCAGGAAATCGATCCGACTTACGTGATTCCGCTGCATTGTACGGGGGAGCCTTTCTACGAAACCGCGCGGGCTGCGATGCGGACAAAGCTCCTACGCTCGTACACCGGAACTCGATTGGTTTTCGAGGCGTGAGCGCAGCCTAACCATTAAATGAATGTCCGTTCGGGGCCCGTAGCCGACCCTTACTCAGAAGGCTGCAATGTCCGCTTTGGAGAGGGAAGCCGACCAAGGTCAAGCGGGCCGCCGTGGTCGGCTTCTGACCCAAATGCGAAATGCCGGGGATATCGGTGACTTCCTGCGCCTTTCGGCTGCCATTCTCAGTGCCTCATGCCAATGGTGATTGCTGCCTTGGTTTGATCCTAATCAAGCTCAGCAGCGTTGCGGCCGCGATCATCACCAGGATGCCAGCGAGACTGAGCGCGATCTGCATCGCAAGTCCATCCGAGATGCTGATCAGCGCTATATGGCTCGCGAGCGCCAGCAGAACGCCGAGGCAATAGATTGCCAGCGAGTTCTCGCCGCAGGAGATCGCCCCGCGCATCACTGGCGTCGTCAGCCCTCGCCAAGTGCGAGGCACGAGCCATACCGCCAAAATAGCAAGGGCAATAAAATGCAGCAATCGCAAAGGATCGAGATCCGATTTGTCCACCAGGTAAAGCAGCTTCGCCAGGGTTTGTGGGACAAGCACTTCCGGTGGTTTGATGCTCAAACCCAATGCGATAGTCAGGCTAAAAGCCAGATAGAGAACGGCAAGTACAAGCGCCGTGCGTGAGGTCATCCACGGCCCGAACCTCTTGCCTTCCGTGATACACCACGCTCCAAGCACAACCAGCACCTGCCAGGCCAGCGGATTGAAGAACCAAACGTTGTTCGGCCACGCCGGAACGGTCCAGCCGAAGACGTGCACCAGCGAATAAAGCAACAGCGAGGCGCCGAGCGCCACGTTCGGCACTCGCAGCAGCAGCCACAGCAGTGGCGCGAACAAAAGATGGAAAACCACGAAGAGCGGCAAGACGTCGGTGTTGACGGGACGGTATTGCAGGATCGCCGCATGTGCGAGCGTCGCTCCCGGATATTCCAAGAGAATGCGCGTATTGGTCTCGTCGGCAAGCCGGCCGCCGCCTGCGAGGTAAACCACGATGGCGCAAGCAAGCGTGAGCAGCAGAAATGCGGCATAAATGTCCCAGCTTCGCCGCAGCGTCCGGCCGATCACGCCGGTCCAGCCGCCGCGCGCATGCGCCTTGCCGTAGGCCAGCGCGCAGGTCACACCCGAGACGAACATGAACACTTCCGCGGTATCGCTGAAGCCGTAATTCCGCAGCGTCAGCCAGCTTCCGATGTTGTTCGGAACATGGTCGAGAAAGATGCACCAGAGCGCAATTCCGCGGCAAGCATCGATGCGCAGGTCCCGGCCGGGCTCTTTCAGCTCCGGTAGTGCGGACACCAGTGGCTTCGCAGGTGTCGCGAGTAGCTTAGGTTCGAGCTGCCGATGCCGGCCGCGCAACACCTTGGCAATGCGTTCGATCTCCGCCAGTGTCCGTCGGACGTCAGTCCTCGACGCGGCCCCGCGATCCTTGTCGAAGTCGACAGGCGCGTCACTGTCGGAGCGCCATCGCATCGGTTCCCGAGAATCGGCTAGATCGATCGAACTGATCGTTATCATCTCGACGAAGCTGCTGGGCGGCGGCGCAGGCACCATCATCATGGTGGCAACGGGCCGAAAGGACGGAAATGACAAGCCTTCCATCGACTCTTCGTCGGTAACAACCTCGTATGAGCCCGCCGGTAATAATCGTTCGACGCTTGCGATCCGGAATGGGTGCTTGAAAAGCACCGTTTCACGCCGCGATCGGGTCATCGTCATGCTCAAACTCGCAGGTTGGCGACGAGGCGACCGCCGCAGCGGAAAGCTGCTGGCGTACAGAGACGATGTTGCGCGCGCTGAGATGCTCCTCGTCGGACGGGCGCTAATCAGCACTTCGGATGAAAGCGTTTCCATTGCAACCTGAAGCCGGAACCTCCGCCTCAGAGCCCTGCCAGTCCGGGCTAAGACTTATCGAATACTGGTTACCGTCCCGACAGCGAATGCTCCAGCTATCGATCCCGGATTCGGTGCCGCCTTGATACACGTTCCGAACAACCACACCGCAAGCCTGCTTTTTCTTTTTCAGAACGGAGGTCCAAAAAGCGAGCTGCCCGGCCTGATCCTGCGCAAGTATCCGCGTCGTCGTTTGGTTGGCTGCGTAGCCCTTTTTGAAAGGCTCGGGAGCTAATACCCCGGATGGCACGCCTGTTGATGTAGTGGCGTTAGCCTGCTCAAAAGGCAGATCAGGATCCAGAACAAACCAGGCAGCCTGCAATATGACGACGAAGCTCGCCGCAACCACCGTGAAAAAATTGAGCGAACGCCTCATCATGTCTCTCCACTCCCGGAGATCGAGACATTGGTGGACATCGCGGCGTCGCGAGGCCCACAGAAACCTGACAAAATATGGCACTTCGCGAACAACACTGATCGCTGCGACTGCCTGCGGCGAGGCCTAAACTTCGACGAGCAGTAGCTTGACGTAGTGCAGCACCAATAGCGACGGGTTCAAGCAGCTGCGCCGATGTGTCGTGAAAAAGCTGGATGGTCGGGCTGACTAACGCCTTTTGGAACCGTGTCAACTCGGCTCGAACCGTCGCGTGTCATTGCGTTGCCGAGCGGCCAAAACAAGTCGCGTGACGGCGAGATGCGAAACGTGGCATCCATTGGCGGATGTCGAATTCGGCCACACGCGACCTTATCGATTGAGGCACCATGGGCCTATCAAGGGTAAACACAACTCACGAATTATGAACGCGTGGAGGTTTCAAACAACTGCTGGGGCCATCGGATGGCAGCGGCGCGCGAGAAGGCCCAGATCGACTGGCGCAAGCGCGAGTCGGCGGCGAGCCGATTTCGCGCTGAATGTGAGTACCCCGATGGGGCGGTTGCCGCTTCCGGCCATGGTCCGGTACCGTCATCGGCGACGATTTTGATCGGACGGTGCGGCGGATGTAACCGGCCTGATGATCTTGAATGGCCCCGACGTGCAATATCGTCGGGGCCATTCGTGTGATCGGCGTCGTTTCGTTCACGATGGATGTGACGAACTCGATAAAAGGTCAGCGTGACCGCACTTCAGACAAATGAGCGCGCATTCGCCTATGTGAAGTGTCCGAATTTCACTTTGCGAGTGTCCTAACTAGGTGGCGCGCGCTAGCCTGCCTTACCCACTAGATGAGCCCAAATTGAATTTGGGTAGTGGCCCAATTTGAACATTAACAGTTCGGCAACGGCCGCAACCATCCGAGTTCCAAAGCGTTAACGGCCTATCACCGCACTGTCTTTTGAGCCGTCATCGGTGATGAGAACGCCAATTGCGCTCCCGCCTTTGCCGGTCGGAAAGGAGCGCCTTCATGAAAAGACGCCGTTTCAATCAACATCCACCATCGGATGAACACTTAGAAGAACAGGCCATCCGTCTGCGTAAACACGCACAGGGTACCCCACCTGGGGTCGAACGTGAGAAGCTAATCCGGCAGGCGCGTAAGGCCGATGCTGCCGCTCGCATGCAGGAATGGCTTTCGTCTCCCGGCCTGCAGCCACCAAAATAGGCGCCATGCAGCAACCCAAAACGGACTTCAAATTACTAGACCGCACCATGTTGCGCGCGGGCGTCCGTGTGATCCGAAATGACACCGAGAAGTCCGGCACCATTGTCCGGGCTGACGGCGAAATCAAAGTATGGGACGATGGCCGGAGAGCTACTACCGGCGAAAGGTGCCGAGAGACATTCGTTTGGCAGAGGCTTCCGAAACCAGACAAGCCATCACTCATGAAGTTCACGAAGGCCGATTAAGTTCGAATGGCAAGAAGTGAGGCCGCCTCAATTGGCGCTCTCTTTGTTTTGGCATCGGTGTTGGACATGGCCGCGGTTGCATCGCTGGCGGTGCCGTCCTATTTGGCCCCGGCGACGAGACGAAGCGCGTTCGTGAAAGGTCAGCGTTCCTTCCTAGTTCTCCGACCGAGCATGAAGAACCATGCTCAAAGAGGAACTTGCACTCGGGCTGAGGGCGGGACAATGCCAATCAATCGGTTGTTGAAAGACAAGTGCACGCCGGAACAAATCGAGCTTTTGAACAAGGCTTTCAGCCCCGCGCTGAACTTGCTGGACGTGGTTGATCGTAACGACCCGCTTTGCGATATGGCCGCTCGCAAGGTTATCGAGGTCGGCGCAACAGGCATTCGCGAGCCGAGAGAAATCGCGGAATGAGCGTGGCCCGAATTGGCCTACGGTAAGGCCGATCCAGCGGCAGGCATGTGTGCGGATTTACTAGATAGAAACCATAGAAAATGATCCGAAAACTTTAGTGAAACAACTGGGCCGTCTCTGCGTCGGTTTGTCGGAGGGCAGCCCCATGACAGATCGCCAGTTCCGAGAGCAGGAGGTTCAGATCGCGCATTATCAGCTTTTGTCGCGGGAGGTCACTGATCCACTTGCGGCGTGTTTGCTTCGGGTCATTGTCGAAGAGCTTGAAGCCGACCTGCGAAGGGATCGCGACATCGGGCAGAGCTGCCCCGAATGAGGGGCCACG
>NZ_AUGA01000099.1:0-13401 GCF_000426785.1 Bradyrhizobium sp. th-b2 | reverse complement strand
GCGGATCGGATAGCCAGGAATGTTCCAGATATTTCCGACAAAACTCCCGCCTGAGTGAGTTGGTCGCAGAAGATTAGTTCAGTCGGGTGCCGGTATGGATAATCCCGATCAGGGATGGTTGGCTCGCTTACGCGAGACCGATGTGTGCCTTGTTGCGAGCCGATATTGACGGACGGGATAGCTTGGACGGCTACAGGAACAGAAGCCGATTGCGTGCGCTCGTCTGACCGAAGGAGTGCACTATTCAGGATAAATTGCGAGCCCATGTGCATATGAAAATTGCAATATGATTCCCGGTGAAATTTCCCTTTGATCAGGCGTCGCGCAACGACAATACATTATTACATCAACGCCTTTCTCGGATCAGGTCGATCATGGCGCGCAACCCGGCGGGCACGTGCCGACGTCCTGGATAGTAGAGAGACAGGCCTGGAAAGGGCGGTGTCCATTCGTCCAGCACGCGAACAAGCGAGCCGGCCGCGAGGTCGCCCGCGACGTTCCATTCGCTGAGATAGGCGAGGCCGAACCCGGCCCGCACCGCCGCCAGCATTAGATTGGGCTCGTCGAGGATCAGCGGTCCTTCACCGTCGATCCCCAGTGTTTCGCCGTGGCGCTCGAATTCCCAACGATCGATGCCTCCGCTCGGCAGTCGGCTGCGGATACAGCGATGCCGGGAGAGATCGGCAGGCGTGCGTGGTTTTGGATGCCGCTTGAAATAGGCGGGCGATCCAACGACCGCGAAACGTTGGTCGGGCCCCAGCGGCACGGAGATCATGTCCCGCGGCACCAGTTCAGCGAGCCGCACACCGGCGTCGAACCCATCGACAACAATGTCGACCAGTCGTCCTTCGGTGACGATGTCGACCGTCATGTCGGGATATCGGCGCAGATACTCGAACACGATTGGCTCCATCTGCCGCGCCGCGCCCGCTGACGTGTTGATGCGCAGCGTGCCTGCCGTCGTCTCGCGATGACTTCCCGCCCGCTCCATCGCTTCTCTGATCTGGCCAAGCGCTGGAGCAACGCCGGAAACGAACTGCTCGCCGGCCTCGGTCAGCGAGACGCTTCGCGTCGTTCGGTGGAACAGGCGGACGCCGAGTTTCGCCTCCAGCGTGGCGATGGCATGGCTTAGCGCCGAGCGCGACATGCCGAGTTCGATCGCAGCCGGGCGAAAGCCCCGGTGGCGGGCCACTGCCAGCACCGCATCAAGTTCGATGAGTCCCGATGACCGCATTGTCCGGATTCCTGCACTACCTCATGCAGAATTATACGCCTTATCGGACCAACAACAGCGGCCTATCTCGGATTTCATCCATCGTCTCCAGGAGAGAACCATGCACCTCATCGACAAGATCTATATCGACGGCAGCTTCGTCACCCCGCGTGGGACCGAGCTGTTCGACCTGCACAATCCAGCGACGGCGCAGGTCATCGGCCGGGTGCGCCTCGCTGACGAGGAGGACGCGCGCACCGCTATCGCTGCCGCGAAGCGCGCCTTCCTGGCCTTCTCGCGCACGAGCAAGGCCGAACGCATCGCCCTGCTTCGGCGGATGCACGCCACGGTGAAGGCGCGCCGGGCGGAACTGCTGGACGCCATCGTCGAAGAATATGGCGCCCCCACCTCGCGTGCCGGCTTCATGGCCGACCATCCGGCAGACGTCCTGCTCGATATGGCGCGAGTTCTGGAGGATTATCGCTTTACGCGACGCGTCGGCGCGGCCGAGGTGGTGATGGAGCCCTTGGGAGTCGCCGGCCTCATCACGCCGTGGAACAGTGATGCCGGCTTCATTTGCGGCAAGCTCGCCGCCGCCATCGCGGCCGGCTGCACGGCGGTCGTCAAGCCGAGCGAGATGAGCGCGATCCAGACGCAAGTGGTCACCGAAGCCCTGCATGAGGCCGGACTGCCGGCCGGCGTGTTCAACATCGTCACCGGCCGGGGCGAGTTGGTGGGCACCGAGATCACCAGCCATCCCGATGTCGCGAAGATCTCCTTCACTGGCTCGACCGCCGTCGGCAAGGCGATCCTGCGCGCCGGAGCGGAGACGATGAAAAGGATCACGCTCGAACTTGGCGGAAAATCTCCCACAGTCATTCTTGACGATGCCGATCTGGCGAAGGCGATTCCGTTGGCGCTCGGTGCGGGCCTCATGAACAGCGGACAGGCTTGCATCGCCGGCACGCGCATCCTCGTGCCACGGAGCCGGCTCGGCGAGGTGGAAGAGCTTGCGAAGACGGCGATCGGACAGGTCAAAACCGGCGATCCGCGCGATCCCTCAACGACGGTCGGCCCGATGGTCAGCCAGAAGCAATGGGATCGCGTTCAACGTTATATCCGTATCGGTATCGATGAGGGCACGCTGCTTGCCGGCGGCGAAGGCAGGCCGGACGGGCTCGACGGCTGGTTCGTACGGCCGACGCTGTTCACCAATGTGCGCAATGACATGACCATTGCGCGCGAGGAGATCTTCGGACCGGTGCTGTCGATCATTCCCTATGCGGACGAGGAAGAGGCGATCGCCATCGCCAACGACACGGTCTATGGCCTGCAGGCCTATGTCCAGTCCGGCGACATGGCCCGTGCGCGACGGGTAGCCGACCGGATCCTTGCCGGTCGCGTGCTGATCAACACGCTGGCCCACGAGCCGATGGCGCCCTTTGGCGGTTTCAAGCAATCCGGCATCGGCCGCGAGTACGGCGACTTCGGGCTGGAGGCGTTTCTCGAGCCGAAATCCCTGCTGATGGCCACGTGACCCGGAGCATGCCGCTGAAGTGAGCTCATAGAACAGCGAAATCCTGATCACCGGATTCCAGATCGCCAAAGCCCTAATTGAGCGATGGGAATCCGCCGAAGAATGGAAAGCCGACAGTCATTGCCCGTGGCTGACCAGCACGTGCCGGCACGCAGCAGAGAGCTTTGGACGGTTTTCCTTGAGGCAGGCCAGAATGGTAAAATCGCCTTGATTCACCAGCTTGCGGCAAAGACGCTGCACGTCCGGTGCGCAAGCCTTCTCGTCCTGCTCTGTGCCGCTATGCGCAAGGGCGCTCGTCGAAACCGGAACAGACAGCAGGATGAGTGCCAAGACGAATCTATGCATTGTGATTGCTCCTTCCGATTTACGTAATTCCAATGCCCAAGGAGTGGGGAATGCCGTTCATTCCATCACCATCGCATGGTCGTTTTCGCCAGAGGTTGGGGCGCTCCGCAGGAGCAGCACGAGGGGAATGGCCGCGAGCGAAAGGATCATCATCAATTTGAAATCGTCGATGTAGCTGATGATGGAAGCCTGCGTTTGTATGAGCTGATCGAGCGCCGCACGGCCGCTTGCGGTCCACGGACTCATAGCCTGCCGCACGATGCTGTTGTCGAAGGCGTGATTGAAGGCCGTGACATGGCCTGCGATAGTCGCGTGATTGACCTGATTGTTTCGGGTCAGCAGATAGGAGACCACCGATATTCCGACGCTGGAGCCGACGTTTCGCGACAGGTTGTAGAGACCAGTGCCATCGGCGCGCTGTTCGGGTGCGAGCGTGGCAAACGTCACGGTGGTGAGCGGGACGAACAGGAATCCAAGTCCCGCGCCTTGGATGAAGCCGGTCACGGCGATCGTCCACTGCGAGACGTTCGGATTCCATCCGGTCATGTCGTACATCGCCCAGGCGGTCAGCAGCAGGCCGATCATGAGCAACAGTCTCGTATCGATCCGCCCGATCAGCCGCCCGACCAGGAACATACAAGTCATCGTGCCGAGACCGCGCGGACCCATGACGATTCCTGCGGTCACCACGGGATAGCCCATCAAGGTCTGCAAATAGGGCGTCAGCAACGCCAGCGACGCCAGATAGGTTATCCCGACGATGAAGATGAACAGCACTCCGACCGAGAAATTCCGATCGAGAAACAGCCTCGGATTCACGAAGGAATTCTTCGCGGTAAAGGTGTGAACGAGGAAGATGTAAAGCGCCGATGCGCAGACGACCGCCTCGATCAGAATTTCGAAGGAAGAGAACCAGTCGAGTTGCGCACCCCGGTCCAGAAACACCTGCATGGCGGCAATAGCGAGGCTCAAGCTGCCAAATCCGAGCCAGTCGAGCTTCGCTGCCGCGCTGGTGTTGGTCTCCCTTAGAAAGAACGATATGCCGCCGAAGGCGAGCACGCCCAAGGGCACGTTGATATAAAATACCCATCGCCAACTGTAGTGATCGGTCAGCCAGCCGCCGATCACCGGCCCGAGCACCGGTCCCACCATCACCGATATGCCGAATACGGCCATGGCAGATCCGCGTTCCTCGACGCTGTAGATGTCGAGCAGAACGGACTGGCCGAGCGGAACCAGCGCTGCGCCGAAGAATCCTTGCAGCAACCGGAACGCCACGATCTGGACCAGCGATTGCGCAATGCCGCACAACACGGATGCAACCACGAAGCCGACGACGGCTACCATCAAGATGCGTTTGCGACCGAGCCTGTTGGCAAGAAACCCCGATGGCGGGGTCATGATGGCCGCGGCCACGATATAGGAGGTCAGAACCCAGTTGATCTGATCCGCGCTTGCCGACACGCTGCCCTGCATATAGGGCAGCGCGACGTTGGCGATCGTCGTGTCCAGCGCCTGCATGATGACGGCAAGGATGACACACAGCGTAACCGCGGGCCGGTTGATCGGCTGGGTATTTGCAGCGGCATCAGCCATGTTCAGCTTCCCGATCCAAAGAGACCGGTGATGAAACTGGGAAATCCCCGGGCATGTCCGGTGTCGACATTCACCTCCACGCTCATGCCGACGCGCAGCGGCGGCTTGCCGGGTGCATTGTTGACGAGGATGCGCATCGGAATACGCTGCACGACCTTGACCCAATTGCCGCTGGTATTCTCGGCCGGCAGCAACGAGAAGCTCGAGGCGGATGCCGGACTTATGCTGTCGACCGTTCCGGCCCATCGCTCGCCCGGATAGGTATCGACGTCGACCGTGACCTTCTGTTCGGGCTTGACGTAGGTCAGTTCGGTCTCCTTCGGGCTCGCCTGAACCCAGACGTGGTCCGTCGAGACGATGTTGAATGCGACGGCTGCCGCAGCGAGATACTGGCCCGGTTGCAGCGACGGCACATTGGTCACGATGCCGGCGAAGGGGGCTCGCACGATGGTGTGGGCGAGTTGACGCGCAGCCTCATCACGCGTGGCCACGGCATCCTTGTATCTGGGATGGCTTTCGATCGGCGCATCGGGGTCGCCATTCAGGTTGGCGGCGATGCCGGTCAGCTGCTGTTGCAACGAGGACAGCTTCTGCTGCGACCCTTGCAGGGTGTTGCGGGCGGCGTCGAAGGTGGCCTTTGGCGTAAAGTTGTTGGCAATCAACTGCTCTTGGCGCTGGAAGTTGACCATGTTGAAGTCGACATCCTTCTGCGCCTGTTCGACCTGGGCCTGCATGTTGCGGTAGCTGGCTTGCAGCGCGACGAGATCATTTCGCGTATTTCCGATCTGAGCCTCGGCGCGATCCAGCGCCAGTCGAAACTGCAAAGGGTCCAGCTTGAACAGCACGTCGCCCCTGGCGACCTTCTGATTGTCGTGAATCAGGACCTGCGTGACGATGCCGGCGACGTCGGTCGACAACCCGACCATGTCGGCCTGGACATACGCATTATCCGTCGACATCACGGCGCCTCCGGTCACATAAGAGTAGCCGCCCACGACAAGTACCACCGGCAGCAATACAAACAGCAGCGGGCGCCGCATTGATCTCCTGGGAGCCGGGGCGTTCGCCGCGACCTGGCGGCCATGCGGTTCTCCGTGCGGCAAGGCTTCGCACTTGCGATCTTCCGGGCGCGGCATCTCCGCTTCCGCCGTGCCAGGCCGTTCGTTTGCAATCGACGGATTGCGGTCGAGCCGATGGACATTCGCCTCAATGGCGCGCGCGTTTGCATCCCCGGAATTGGCGGGATTGATCCCTTTCAGATTAGCCATGGTTTACTCTCTTTGTTCCGCAACCTGCGCATCGCAAGCGTCCGTCAGATTTGCTTTCAGTGTCTGCAGTGTCTTCACCAGACGCTCGGTGTCGGCTTCCGGAACTTCGGCCAGCGCTTCCCCGCGGGTGACCTCGCCGAGCCTGCGTAGCTGCGACAGCTTTGGACGGGCGGCGGACGTCAGGTGAAGGAGCCAGGCCCGCCGGTCTGAGGGATCCGGCCGCCGCTCGATCAAACCCCGCGTCTGAAGCTTGTCGATGATGCGGCCAAGCGTGATCGGCTCGATTTCCAACAGGTCAGCCAAGCCGCTTTGGTTGATGCCTTCGTTGTTCGCCAGATAGGCCAGCACCTGCCATTGCGACCGCGTCAGGCCTGAGTCTCGCGCGTTCTGCTCAAAGCGTTTCCGCAGCAATCGCGCGACCTCGTGCAGCAGAAATCCAAGTGTAGGCGCATTCGATTCCACAGCGGTTCCGTTCGTAACGGCGGTCTTATTCATAAGCTTGCTTATGATAAGCTTGGTATCGTATCTTTCCAACGATTCAGGCTCTCATCACGCATTTGGGAAGTCTGTCGTTTTCGAGGTGCGATGATCTGTCAGCGACGCTTAGAATGTTGGCGAATGCTGCAAATGAAAATGCCGTATTATTGCATTCGGTGTTGAGAGGAACTCAGCAATGGATCGCGGCAACCTGACCGATCTGACAGCGTTCGTCGCTGTTGCCGATCGCCTAAGCTTTCGAGCCGCGGCATCGCAGCTCGGAGTTACACCATCGGCCCTCAGCCATTCGATGCGGCAGCTTGAGGAGCGTCTCGGGGTACGCTTGCTGAATCGCACGACGCGCAGCGTATCGGTGACGGACGCCGGCTTGCGGTTGCTCGATCAATTGCGGCCGGCAATCCATCAGATCGCCGGCGCGATCGAGGAATTGAACGAGACGCGGCAGCGGCCCATGGGGCGGCTGCGGATCTATGCGCGGCACCTGGCCGCGTCGGCGGTCATCGCACCGATCTGGGAACGCTTCCTGTCGACGTACCCGGAAGTCCATCTGGAGCTCGCGGTGGGCGAGGCGCCGATCGACCTCGTGGCGAAGGGATTCGACGCCGGGATTGCGCCGCGCGAGCGGGTACCGGCCAATATGATCGCCGTTCGGGTGATGGGCCCGATGAAGGTGGCGGTCGTTGGGGCGCCGACTTACTTTGCGCGGCGGCGGCCGCCGCGCGCGCCCGATGATCTCGCCCAGCACAGCTGCATTCAATTTCGCGTGGCAGGTGACGGCGCCGTTTTTATTTGGCCGTTCGAGCGCAATCGCCAGTCACGCCGGATTTCGGCAGGCGGGCGAGTGATGGTCAACGACCCCGGTCTCGCAGTACGCGCGGCGGTTGACGGGCTGGGCATCGCATACACCATCGAGGCGCTCGCCGAACCGTTCCTGCGCTCAGGGCAACTGGTCCGGGTGCTGGAGGACTGGTCGCCGACCTTCGAAGGATTGTTCCTGTATTATCCGGGGCACCGACAGGTTCCGGCCACGTTACGCGCCCTCATCGACTTGATCCGCACCGCCCGCTCGGAGCAGGGCAAGAGTTTGCTCAAGAATCCATTCACGAAAATCTGAGCGCTTCGACGGGCGTAGAAAGTTCAGCATTGTAAATGCCCGCAACTCTTCGCGCCTGAAGTCCTATCCCCGGCTGTTGGTGAGAGCCGCCGAGGGGGATGTGCTCGGCGGCTCTCGAGCATCGACGACCGATCGGCGGCTCGATCGCCGGCGCTGGCTGTGAAGGGCAGAAAGGCGTGTTAGCCGCACATTTCCCGGCATCTGGAGCGGATGTTTGAAGGGCTTCCAGCCCTGCCACCAGTTGATCGCGATGACCCCGAGAAGCAGCGCAAGGCACAAGCTCATTTGGTGTTCCCCGCTCCATGGGCTCGCTTTACCTGATTGCTCCACCGAGCTTTGGCCGTCGCGCCCAGAGCTACGCCGAAGGGTGCAAACAACAATCCTGCGTCTGTTGCATTCTCTGCTGAGCGAAACTCAGGAATGATCACGCGGATTCAAGACGGCGGCGCGGGCCAAGCTCAGCTTGGCCCGCCGGCGCGAAGACAGCGGGATGCGCATCAGGCCTGCTGCTTGGCCATGTTGATGATCCTGGGCTGAGTATATGCCTCCAGGCCGGCGCGACCCAGTTCGGCTCCGATGCCGGACTGCTTGTCACCCCTGAAGGGAATGTCGGGCTGCAGGTTGAGATGTCTGTTGATCCAGACCGTGCCCGAATTGATTTGCGAGGCCACGGCGAAGGCCCGCTCGGGATTCTTCGACCAGACGCTGCCGCCGAGGCCGAACTCCGTAGCATTCGCGCGAGCGATGGCGTCGTCGACCTTGGTATAGCGCAGCACAGGCAGAATCGGGCCGAACTGCTCTTCCCTGACCAATCGCGTATCGTCGCCGATGTCGCGAACAATCGTCGGCTCTACGAAATAGCCCTTGCGCGGCACAACATTGCCGCCCGCAACGATAACGCCGTCCTCTTTGGCTTCGTTCAGGAAACCCTTAACCCGTTCGAAATGGGCCTTGTTCTGCAGCGGCCCTATCTGGGCTCCAGGCCTGGCGCCATCATCGACGACAGCCTCACGGGCCAGCCGCCCGAGTTCCTCGCAGAATTCGTCATATTGCGAATCATGAACGTAGAGGCGTTTGATCACGACGCAGCCTTGGCCGGAATTGAAGGTCGCGCCGGCGAACAGCTCGGGCGCTATCTCCTTCGGATCGACATCGTCGAGCACAATGGCGGCGTCGTTGCCGCCGAGCTCCAGCGTGAGGCGCTTGAGCGTGCCGCCCGCGCTTTCCATGACTTTCCTGCCGGTCGCAGTCGAGCCCGTGAATGCGACCTTGGCGACGTCCGGATGGCTGGTGAGCGCTTCGCCAAGATCGTTGGCGTCGACAATGACGTTGATCACCCCGGCGGGCAGAATGTCAGAGCACAGCTCACCCAGTTTAAGCGCCGCCAGCGGGGTTGTCGCCGCCGGCTTGGCGATAACGGTGTTGCCGGCAAGCAGCGCCGGCGCGATCTTCGCGGCCAGAAGGATCATCGGCACGTTCCACGCCGATATCGCGGCGATCACGCCGAGCGGCACGGGTTGTTCGATGATCTTCTGGGACGCATCCTCCTTGAGGATCCGAGGCGCGAGGTCGAGACCAGCATAATATCGCATTGTGGCCACGACGGCCGCCATTTCGGATACCGCCTGCGCGATCGGCTTGCCATTTTCCGCGGTCAGGGTTTCCGCAAACTCGGCCTGACGCGCTTCAACTGCATCAGCGAGCCTCGCCAGCAGCGCGCCGCGGTCCCGCACCGGCGTCGCTGACCACCGCGGAAAGGCCGTCTTGGCCGCGGCGACGGCCTGCTCGAGTTGCGCGCGGTCTGCCCTCGGCGCCACGGCAACCACGTCCTCCGTCGCCGGATTGATCACATTCAGCGCCAGTGCGCCGGACACCAACTTGCCATCGATCAAAAGCTTGTGGTCGCTCATCTGTCCATTCTCCAATTCACGGCAGGGACCGCCGAGAACCATTCCAGGCGCGTCTGCCTTCACGGATTTCTGAAAAAGTTCGAAGCGCCGCCGCAGCGACGACGCTTCGCGCAGTGCTCAAGCCGTCAGGATCTCGGCCATGCGCTCGCCGATGATCACGCAGGGCGCCTGGGTGTTGCCCGTGGTGACGCGTGGCATGATCGAGCCGTCGGCAATGCGGAGATTGTTCACCCCGTAGACCCGCAGCTCGGCGTCCACGACGGAGAGATCGTCCCGACCCATTTTTGCAGTGCAGGTCGGGTGATGCATCGACATCGCGCCGTCCCGGATCAGGTTGTCGAGCGCCTCGCCGGCCAACGGGCCGGGCAGGATCTCGCGCTTGACGAAGGGCTTCATCGCCTCGGAGTTGCCGAGGGCGCGAGCAATCTCCATGCCCCGGCGCAGGGCCGCGAGATCGCGTGGATCACTCAGCATGTTGGCGTGAATCTCGGGCGCCTCATGCGGATCAGCCGACTTCAGCCGCAAGGAGCCGCGACTTTCCGGACGAGCCAGCCCGGGGCTGATCGACCATACGTTCTCGACGGCATGGCGACCCGTGACCTCGGACAGGTAAGGCGCCTCGATGTGCCAAATGTGCAGGTCCGGCGTGTCGAGTTCCGGACGGCTCCTGGTAAAGAGGTTGGCCTCGGCTGCATTATTGTGGATGGGACCGGTCCTGGCGCCTCCCAGAGGCCGCCGCCGATGATCGGGTGATCCTGGAGGTTCTGGCCAACGCCGGGCAGATGGGAAACCGTGGAGATACCGAGACGATCGAGTTCGGCGCGGTCGCCGATGCCCGACAGCATCAGCAGCTTCGGGGTTTGAATGGCGCCCGCCGACAGCACGACTTCGCTGGAGGACTTGATCGCACGGGTCCTGCCCCGCCACTCGAATTCCACGCCAGTGATGGTGCCGCCTTCCAGGGTAAGGCGATTGACATGAGCACCGGTCAGCAGGGTCAGATTGGGCTGGTCCATGACCGGGTACAAATAGCTCGCCGGACCGTTCAGCCTTCGACCATCGCGGATGCGAACGTTGGTGATCGCTGCGCCGCCCGCACCTTCCTGCATCACCCCGTTCTGGTCCGCGAAGGTGGGGATGCCAAGCGACGCGGCGGCCTTGAGAAAGGCCGGCGCGATCGAAGCAGGATTGGGGGCGGGCTGCACAAAGACCTCGCCGCCGCTACCGCGTCGCTCAGGATCGGGGGCGCCATGCCAGTCCTCGATCCGCCTGTAGATGTCGAGGATATGCAGGTAGCTCCAGGCGTCGTCGCCAGCCTGCCTGGCCCAGAAATCGAAATCGTTCTTGTGACCGCGGGCCCAGACCATGGCGTTGATGCTGGTGCCACCGCCGAGGGCCTTGCCCATGGCCTGAACGATCGATCGATTGTTCACGCCTGGGTTGCGCTCTGCGCCGAAGTTCCAATCGAACTCGCCGCCTTGGTTGAAAAACCAGGTCTCGGTGATGAGGATGCCGGGTTTCAGATCATCGCCGCCTGCCTCGAGCAGCAAAACCTGCGCATCGCGGTTCTCTGCCAAGCGACGCGCCACAACTGAGCCGGAAGCGCCGGATCCGATCACGATGTAATCGTAGGTTGCTCGCAGATTGGCGCGGCGAACCACCTGGTTGGCGGCTATCGCCTCGAACTTCTCAGCGGCGTCACCGACGGCGGCGGCGGAGAGGCCCAGCTTTGCGGCCCGATCGACGAACGTCGTGCGATCGATCTCGCGTGCGAGCAATTGCCCTTTCAGCAGTGCGAACTTCACGCCCTTCGAAGCAGAGGAAGTATCAAACATGGCCTGTCTCCCGGCGAGCTGGGCGGGTTCCGCCCGCCCGTGTGATTGACAAGCCGACGTTAGGCGCGGGATAGATTGTCTTAAATGACATAAACCCCTAATTTTCGGCCAAAGATGACCAACGACGATCCGCTCGCGCGCCCTGTGCTTTTCGTGGCTTTCGAAGGGATGGGGCTGCTCGACCTCACGGGTCCGCTCACCGTGTTCTGGTCAGCGTCGAAGTTCATGGAGCAGCAAGGCCGGCACGGCTATGCGCGCCACACCGTCAGCCTCGACGGCGGACCGATCCTGACGGCCGAGGGGGTGACGATCGAGACGGCGCCGATATCGCAGTTCGAAAATGAGGCGATCGACACCATCGTGGTTCCAGGTGCGCTGGAAATGGAGCCTACGCTTGCCGATGGTCGCCTGGTGCGCTGGCTGGCAGCCCATTCGTCGAAGGCGCGGCGAACCGCCTCGGTCTGTGCCGGAGCCTTCCTGTTGGCCGAGGCCGGCCTGCTGGACGGCCGTCGCGCCACAACCCATTGGGCCTCGTGCGACCTGCTGAATCAGCGCTACGAGAAGCTGACCGTCGAACCCGACGCGATTTTCGTTGCGGACGGTCCGATCTGGACGTCGGCGGGGGTCAGCGCCGGCATTGACCTCTCGCTGGCTCTCGTCCAGGCGGATTGCGGTCGCGATATCGCCATGCAGGTTGCCCGGCAGCTGGTGATCTACATGAAGCGGCCGGGCGGTCAGTCGCAGTTCAGCGAGCTCCTGCAATCCCAGACGTCGGCCTCGACGGCTTTCGAGAACCTCCATGTCTGGATCTCGAGCAATCTCGGCGACGAACGGCTGAATGTCGATCTGCTCGCCGAACAGGTGGGCATGAGTTCGCGAAACTTCGCGCGAAGCTACAAGGCAAAGACCGGTCGCACTCCGGCCAAAGCAGTCGAACTGTTCCGGCTGGAAGCCGCCCGACGCCTGCTGGAAGAAACCGAGCAAGGTGTCGACCGCATCGCCCGCAGCTGCGGTTTTGGCGATGAAGAACGGATGCGCATCACGTTCCAACGCCATTTGGCGATATCGCCGCGCGACTATCGGCGCCGGTTCTCAACCCGCTCAATAGCTGCCACGGCGAGTGCATGCGAGGAGGTTTGAGGCGCAGTTGACCGTTGAACGATGCCCGGTCAACGAAGACGCCTGTTTGGCACTTGCCGACATCGTCTCTTTGCCGGACGACCGCTTTGCGCCGATTGTGTTGAAAAACTCAAAATCTAACCAGGTCCGAAATTCTCGCCGCGGCGTGAAATTTGCCATCTCGGCCGTTGATATCCACCTCAAAGCCAATAGGGTTTATCTGACTTTCGTCGCAACGCTGAACGCGCCGCTCTGGCTTCTCGCGCTGCGAGGGCGCGGCGATCCCGAGTTGCTGGCAACCGCGATCTTTCCCGTCTTCGTGTTCTTGGTCGGGACGGGTGTCGCCTGTGTCGCCGCACCCGTTGCGCAATTCACATGGTGCCTGGCATTTGGCGCGCCTCTGGCGGGCTGGTTGGCGGCCCGGCGTTGGCCGCTGAGAACGAACTAGCCAGCTCGATCTCTGCCAAAGCGTCCTCGTATGCAATGACTAACCGGCCTTCCGATGGATCTCGTAATAGCGCCGCAAAATCGTGTTGATGCGGCTCTGAGAGCCTTTGCGCTATGACTTGAACTATGAACCGCGACTTCCGATTCTGGCACTTAGCGGAAGTGCGCCGATCTCTAAGTGTCCGCTTTGCGCCTATTGTGTTGAAAAACTCGACCGTTGAGTCCGAAGGAGATCACTGATTCATTCTGTCGGTGTGGGCGGGAGACTTGAATCGATGATGGGTCCGCGGCAAGTCGATCAGGCGGCGCTGTTCTACGAGTTCTCACTTGAACGACATGTTCCGGCCGCTCACTCGCTGAGGGCGATCGACCGGTTCGTCGATTTGTCAGAGGTTCGGAGCCACTTGGCTCCATTTTACGGCTCGACTGGCCGGCCTTCGATTGATCCCGAACTGCTCGTGCGGATGCTGCTGGTTGGCTACTGCTACGGCATTCGTTCCGAACGGCGGTTATGCGAGG
>NZ_AUGA01000098.1:0-13823 GCF_000426785.1 Bradyrhizobium sp. th-b2 | reverse complement strand
CCGGCCGGCCGTTCTCGCTGTAGAGCGGCGCGATCTCGCCGTCGATCCAGTCCCAATCGATCTTGCCGGTGAGCCGGACCAGCTCGTGCTTCAGATTGATGATCTGGTCGAGCCGCGCCCGGAAAAAATCGTTCGCTCCCGTCGTTTTGTGCTTCTTCGGCCGCATCGTGCCCTCCGATGCGGACAGGGAATCATGCTTCGCCCGTCGAGGGAATCTCGAAAACGAAATTGCAAGCTTCCGATGCACAAAACACCAAAACCTTGCAATCTCAGAACGTCATTCCAGCCAAATTACGATTCCAGATCAGTCGCCTGGAAGCTTCTTAACGGGCGACTATTTTCACGGTCGGACTCATTTGGGTCCTCTCCATTTTCAACATCTTCTTCCGTGATATTGCCAATCTAGTATCGCCGCTTCTCTTGTTCCTTATGCTGGTTTCGCCGATCGGCTATACGGACGACATGATCCCGTCGCGCATGATGCCGATCATGGTCGTCAATCCACTGTATTATATGATCTCGATTTACCGCGATCTTATTCACTTTGACCGCATTCCTGTGGGGAGGCTCGCGGCCTTCGGTGCCGTATCGCTAGCGCTCTTCACCCTCGGCTTCCATCTGCTTCAGCGCTTGAAAACCCTGGCTGCCGATCATGTCTGATCTCGCTATCGAACTTCACTCGGTGAGCAAGCGCTATCGGCTATTTCGCTCGAAGGGGTGGCGGATGGCCGACGCGCTGGGCCTGCCAACACCCAAGGATGCCGCGTGGGATTTCTGGGCACTTCGAAATGTGAACCTTTCTTTGAAGCGCGGCGAGCGCGTTGGTCTCATCGGCCGCAACGGCGCGGGGAAGAGCACGCTGCTTAAGCTGATCGCTGGTCTGATCCGGCCGAGCAACGGGTCACTTCGGGTCTCTGGGCGCGTGACGGCGCTCATGGAGATGGGAACCGGATTCCATCCCGATCTCACTGGCGCTCAAAACCTGCGTGCGTCGCTCGCCTATTTGGGCGTCACCGGTAGAGCTGCGGACAAGAAGGCTGATGAGATTACTGAGTTCGCGGAACTCGGTGATTTTATCCATCACCCCTTCCGTATCTATTCGGCTGGCATGCAAGCCCGTCTCACCTTTGCAGTCGCCACAAGTGTCGACCCCGATATCCTCATCGTGGACGAAATTCTCGGTGTGGGAGACGCGTATTTCTCCATCAAAGCCGCGGCCCGAATGAAGGACCTCACACGGAATGGTGCTACGCTGCTGTTGGTTTCACATGACCTCGCCTCCGTACAAATGATGTGTAGTCGGGCCGCCTGGATTGATCGGGGCCGAGTAGCGGCCGAACGCGACACGCTAACTCTCTGTAAGTCCTACATGTCAGCAATTCGACTGCGGGAAGATGCTCGGCTCAAGGTGGCCGAGACGGGCACTAGCCTTTAGCGCCAGTTCGAATTCGGGAAGTCATTTTGTGACGGGTAGATTTGTCACCGGTGCGCCGTCTGCCCCGAAAGCACGCCATCGTGTTCGTTCGATCCGACTATTGATAGATGATAAGGAGCAGGCGTCTCTGCGCGTTGGCGACGCTCGCGACAATGACTCGACGGAAGTCGTTTGGCTGACTGACGCGCCGGGCTATACCAACTGGTCCGCGCCCCAGGTAGGACCGGACAATACGGTTTGGCGGGAATTTCGTGACGAGAATGGACGCTACTTGCACGCCCCTTTCACCATTCGGATTCCCTCTGACCTGATTGCATCCGGGATTGTGGAGATCGAGCATGCGGCCGTTGCCGGTGAGGATGTGCGGGTTGAGTTCACGACTGACGAAGCCTATTCGCTGGCTGCCACATTATCTCCATCACCTGACGGCGCGTGGGGAACTGAGCGTCTGCGTTTGCCAGCAAAGTTGTCGTCGTCCACCGACTCAGCGCGGGAGCAATCGACAACGGAGAACGTGGACCATGTTGTGGATGGCGACTCTTACGGAGCGAGCGAAGCTCAAATCACGGCGGTACGTTTCTTTTCGCCTGACGATGAGCGGAGCGAAGAGCGTCGAACGTTTATATGCGGCGAGGCAGCCGCGGCCGAGATAGAGTGGGAGGCATCGAGTACTATCGATCATTGTCGACTGGTCCTCGCTGTCTACCGTTTGGATGGCCGCTGCGCAGCACAGGTCGTTAGTCCGGCTTCCACGCGGACGGCAGGTCGGCACCGTGATCGCGTTTCGCTGATGCCAATTCGGCTTGGACCGATGGAATACATCGTATCCGTAGGCGTTTTTAGAGATCTTCACGACGAGCATCATCATGGTGGGGATCCTCTACATGTGCTCGATCGGCGCTTTCGTCTCAAGGTCATGAGTCCCCCAAATAGGGGCCTTGAAACCGGCGATTTTCTGCACGATGCAACGTGGCTGTCCTACAGTTAGAGTAGTGCGGAATATGGTAGAGGCCGATTCGTCAAGTTACTATCAGCAGGAAGCGCTTTGGCGCCAGGATATTGATGCTTCTACAAGAGAAGTGCGCGATGCTGTCCTAGCCATGATCCCTCAAGATGCTCGCAGCATTTTGGACGTCGGATGCGGAAACGGAGCTATTACTAATCATCTACCTGCGGATCGCCATGTCGAAGGCTGTGACATCTCGCCGGCAGCATTAGCCCATGTCCGCTATTCTTCGAGGGTTGCCGAGATCACCGCGCTACCGTTTTCCGACGGCGCATTCGACCTGGTGCTAGCCACGGATGTGTTGGAGCACATCGCTGAAAGCGAGTATCGGAAGGCGCTCGATGAGCTCTATCGCGTATCGACACGGTGGCTGCTTATTGCTGTCCCGTACAATGAGATTCTCGACGCCGCGACGGTCGACTGCGGCTCCTGTGCCCGTGGTTTCCATATGCATTGGCACCAGCGGTCGTATTCTGCGGAGATATTGGCGCGGCTTTGGGAAGGAAGGGCTGCTGCGGTCAACCGCGCCTTTTGCGGCGCGCGCTGGCGATGGAGTTCATCACTTGTTGTTCAGCTGCTGCATCTCGTTAACGGTCGCCATTACGATTTCGAGCACGCTCAGTGCCCATGCTGTGGCTCGCCCTATCAGCCAAAGCAGGCACAGTTGTCGGCCGCATTTGAGCACCGAATAGAAGCCTTGCATTATACGCTCGCTCTGACGGGACGAATCCCCTGGCCGCAGCGCTCGGAGATAGTCATGCTTTTCGACAAGACGACTGTGGCGGCAAGGCCGGATGTGTTGACTGAAGATAAGCAGAGTCCTCCGATAGCCCTGCCGCCACAGATTGAGCGTGACGATCTCCCGATGCTTGTCGATCCTAGTAGCTATGAGCGGGCGCCTTACCTGGTCCCGGGTCTGGCAAATACGACGGCAATCTTTCTCCCGCGTTTGCCTATGCGCGTTCGCGCGACGCCCAATTTGCCCTTGGTTATGTACGATCCCCTCGTCCAGCAGGACGTATCGCTCCAGTCGGAATCTGAAGGTTGGTGCAGCGTCCCCGCCGTATCCGCTTCTCGCTTTGGTTATCTTCTGCGCATCGTTGAATCCTCTGGGCCGATGATCTCTATTTCGTTGGAGGGCGAGGTCGATCCCTTGCTGGCTGAATCTTCTGTTCGCTCTGGCGCTTCTGCTCTGGAGCGTCACGTTGGCGAGGTATCGAAGCTCAATGAAGAACTTGAAGACAAGCGTGCCGCCGGAGAAGAACGGATCGAGGCGCTCCTCCGTCTTTGTTCGGAGCTCGAGGCTGGCCGAGCTCAGGCAGAGAAACGGATAGAGGAGTTGTTGAAGGTCGCGGACGAGCTTGAAGCGAAACGCATCGTTAGCGCAGGCCAGATCGAAGGGCTCCTGAGGCATTGCGCGGAGCAGCAGGAGAGCGGAGCTGAGTCAGAGAGCCGGATACAAGAGCTGTTGAAGTTCAACGAAGAACTCGAAGCAAAGCGCTCGGCTAGCGAGGATCGGATCGAAGCACTTCTTCATCTCTGCTCGGAACTTGAGGTTGGTCGAGCTCAGTCAGAGCATCGGATTCAGGAGCTTTTAGGACTTGCCGAGGAGCTTGAGGGTAAGCGTGCGGCAGCTGAAGAGAGAATTCGCCGTTTGCTGGAGAAAGAAGCTCCAGATACTAAAGCCCCATGACTTAGCCAGCGATGTGCCGAGATTAGTTTGTCGCCAAATGGGGCATCCTCCGGAGAGCCTGGATGCTTTGTGACGTTTGACCATAGTGTCGTTTCGAGGTGCGACAAAATTACTATCCACGCGAATTTGCACTGCTGGCCGCATTCGCTACCGGCGATGTTCGGGATCTAATCGTGCAACGCTGCTGCTGGCGGTTCCGCGAAGCCTCTCGCCTGGCTGGAACGAAGAGCCTCAGCTAATTAACATTGCTCCGACGAATCCATGAACGCACGACGTCACAGTATTGCCCGGACACACCAGAGAACACCATCACCGTTATCAGCCGCCTTCTTCGCGGCTGGTGCGGTTACTTCGACCAAGCCCTTTCATGAAGACGTATGACTTCATCGGGTGGTACGTCGATCGCCGTCTGCGGCACTGGATAATGCGACGACCAGGAGGAGGTGGTAGGGGCTTCGAAGAGTATCCGCAGGATTACCGGCACGATACGCTCCAACTCTTCCGCATCCAGACCGTCGTACTGACCGATCGAGCGCGAAGGTCTGACGGACAAGTAAAAGCCGGGTGCGCGAAATCTGCATGCCCGGTTTGACGAGCGACGTTTGAAGCGGAACTGTGGTGCGAACTGCGACACCGGCGAAGGCCGCGGAAATAGTAAAGACTCGCGACTTATGGTCACCGTGGTAGCGTCCAGTCTGCCGACCTCGAGAATCCGGTCATCGAGGAAGCGACCTGCCAATATTGAGCGCGTAGCGGATGTCATCAGCGAGCATCGAGCCGCTGGAGATCATCCACGGATGTTTTTCGAACCACGGCTTTAACGACCCGACCAGAGGCCAGCGGGCGTTCCATGCGCGCGGCGCCGGTGCCTGGTCAAATTGACCCGAGGCTGGCGTCCGGCGGATCGCAAAGCTCTACGCCATCGAAGCTCCACCAATTCACCAATGCATGAGCGTCCACGATTCTTGTGATGAGCGATTTCGCTCAGCCGATCATAACTGTCATAGGTATCGGATAAGCGTCTGTTGAAGCCGTCCAGGGACTATTCTGCGAATGCGCGACTGCGACCGAGGGCATATCGGCAGAGCACGATCGCAGACTTGACCGCTATAGCCGCGGTCGTTGGACGATCGTCCAAAAGTCGCGCTTCTTCGTTTGACCACGCTCAGATCGGGCACCGGCGCCACGATTTCACACGAACAGGCGATCCGCGGCTGCGAAATCGCGGCACATGAGGTTGGCAACGGGCTGCCGATGGGAAGCAGGGCGGCATCACCAATTGCCAAGTGTCGCGCGATCAAGCCCGATCCCTTGGCGGCCATAGATTTCGGCCTAAGGGTGAACGGGCGTCAGCAGGAGTTTCTACGATCAATGGGGTTGCCGAGCCGTTGTCCTCTCCCAAATTTGGTAGGTTGAACTTAGTGGACCGCGCCCTTTAATGGCCGATAGTCAAGGACCCGCGGGCCCAAAGGCAGGTCAGAGGATCGAGCCAAGCTTGCCGCAACCGAGGGATTTCAGCGAACGTTTCTTCGGGCGATTTTAACAATGAAGTCAGTAGGCCATACGATGCTCCGTGCTCTCGTTCTAATAGCCTTAACGGTTTTCGTCACAACACGGTCGATCGCTCAGGGCACCAACGCCAATCCCTTCTACGTTGACCAAGGTCTGGATTGGACCGCGGCAGCGAGAGCAGATTTCTATTCGCGCGATCAAGGCTCGCGTTTGATCGCGTTGTCTAGGATGCAGGCCCTGAAGCAAAGGAACGGACAGCCGTTCCTGGCGGATGGTTTGTCACGGTTATCTACCGAATCCTGCAACTCCGGCCAACCTTCCCATAGGCTTTCACGCTCTGGCCCTCAAGACTGTCAGGTCGTGGGAATGACTTGTTCAGCATGTCACACGCTCCAGATCGAAGTTAACGGCAAGAAGTTAACGGCAAGGTGTATCGGGTGGATGGCGGTCCGGGGTTCGTCGACTTCTACGCACTGCTTCGCGACCTAGACAAGGCGGTGGGCGAAGTGATTGCCAGCGACAGCTCATTCGCTCCGTTTGCTGCAGCTGTTCTGCGGTCCGCAGTGCCGGATGCGATAGATGTTGCGGATCTTCGTCTACAGGTAGGTGGGTGGTACTTGCGGTTTCACACGCTCATGCATGGTGCGCGCGCTGCCAGAGAACGGCTGGGGGTTTGCCGTTTGGATGCTGTAGGGATGATTTTCAACCGCGTATCCGGTCTGGACATCGGTCCGCCACCCGACTTCATGATTCCGGAAAACATAAAAACCGCCGACGCTCCCGTGAGATATCCATTCCTTTGGAATGCGCCGCGGCAAGACAAGACGCAGTGGCCGGGTTTCGCAAAAAACGGAAGTGGCATTGTAGGGCTGGCTCGGAACGTGGGCCAGGTTCTGGGGGGCTAAGTTTGAGCCGAAACGTCAGGGAGGGGTCATCAATTTCCTCATCAATAATTCCGCTAACTTCGACGGTCTGAGCGAACTCGAAAACTTAGTAACGCGAATCGGCCCTCCGAAATGGCCTTGGAAGTGTGACGCTGCCTTGGTTGCCCAAGGCGACGTGATTTTCGAAAGAGATCCCGCCGAAGGGGGATGTAGCGCATGCCATGCGATCCAAGAGGGCGAGCAGCGCTTTCCGTTCGTCAAGACGTGGAGACTGCGATCCAAAACGCGGGTACACGGGAATACGATGCCTCGCCTGGAAAGCGAAGACTGGCGTGCTGAAAGGAGCGTACATTCCGCTGGCGACGGCTCCCCTTGAGGAGAGCGATCAGGTTCTTAACATTCTTGCGACCTCGGTTATTGGCTCGATCGCAGAACACGTGTTGACCGGCGGCACCGCTTCCACCACAGCGCGGGTGGCGGTGGCGCCACTTGCCGTCGAGCCCGCGTGGATCATTGAGAGCATGCTAACGAAAGATGGCGGCTTCGACGCCATGAAGCGCTTGCTGTCGTCGGAGAGGCGACCAACGGCGGTGGTTGCTTCAACGACGTCGTGGCAATCGGCGCGATGTTGGCGATCGCACGACAGGGGCTGACCGTCGGGCGCGATGTTGCCGTCGTCGGTTTCGATGATACCGCCGAGACCATCATGTCTCTCCCGCTCTGACCACTGTGTCGGTCGATGCCGGTAGTCTCGGAGAGCGCGCCGCGCAGATGCTGCTGAGGCAGATCAACGAGGGCGAGCGTCGTCTCGAGAGTTGCGGGGGCGAAGCGCGGTTGGTCGTTCGGGAGAGTTGTGGAGCGGAATTCAAACGGAGAATCGCATCTTGAGTGGCCTGCGTTGGGGATTGATCGGTGCAAGTACAATCGCGCGCGAGTGGATGATCGAGGCCATCCGCGGAGCGGCTGGCGCGGTGCGGGCTGTGATGGGCAGCGATCCGGAGCGGGCGCAGCGATTTGCCAGCGAGAACGGGATCGCGATAGCAACAACCAGCCTCGACGCGTTGCTCGGAAGCGGTATCGATGCGGTCTACATCTCGACAACAAATGAGCATCATTGTTCGCAAACGCTGGCCGCGGCCGCGGCCGGCAAGCATGTGCTGTGCGAGAAGCCGCTCGCGCTGAACTTGCCGGACGCGAAGCGAATGGTCGCGGCCTGCAAGGCGGCAGGGGTGCAGATGGGGACAAACCATCATTTGCGCAACGCGGCCACCCATCGTGCAATTCATGCCGCGATCAAGGCGGGCCACATCGGCAAGCCTCTATTCGCCCGCGTTTTTCATGCGGTCTATCTTCCGCCGCACCTGCAGGGCTGGCGGATTGAGAGGCCGGAAGCGGGCGGCGGCGTCGTGCTCGATATCACCGTTCATGATGCCGACACCTTGCGTTTCGTGCTCGACGAAAATCCTGTCGCCGTGACCGCGATGACGTCGCGGGGTGGTATGGGCCAGGCAGGTCTCGAAGACGGTGTCATGGGGGTGGTCCGCTTCGAAAACGGGCTGATTGCCCAGTTCCACGATGCCTTCACGACAAGATACGCGGTGACCGGCTTCGAGGTCCATGGCGAAGAGGGATCGCTGATCGGGACCGACTGCATGACCCAGGTGCCCAAGGGCGAGGTCTTGCTGCGGACCAGGGACGGCGAAAGGCAGCTCTCGATCGCGCACGAGAATCTCTATCTACGGGCGGTGCGCCTGTTCGGCGACGCGGTTGCCGCCCGTGGCGCGCCGTCGGCTACGGGCGAAGACGGGATCAAGTCGCTGAGCGCCGCCCTGTCGACGCGCGAGGCTGCCCGAACGGGACGCGAGGCTCCCATCGATCTGACGACCCGAGGTGCATATGGTACGAACGAAGGTCTTGCGCATGCGCGCTGATGCTGACGTCCGGCTCGGACAACCGCACACTTTTGCGTTCAACCTCGACAAGGCGGTGCTGTTCGACCCAACGACCACGCGCCGTATCTGATCGAGTGGTGCGAGACCTGCATGAAGATCACGGAGTCAACCGATGTCCTCGTCATCGGGTCTGGAATGGGCGGTGCGAACTTTGCCGCGGGTCTGGCGCCTACGGGCGCAAAGATCGTGATCCTCGAGCGCGGCCAGCGTCTGCGCGATAGCGAGGCTGCGCGGGACGCAAGGGCGATCTTTCAGCGCGGGGTGTTCCGGCCGCAGGAGTCCTGGGTCGATGGGGCGGGGAAGGCCTTCAATCCCGGCAACTACTACTGCGTCGGCGGCAATACCAAGCTCTACGGGGCGGTCCTGATCCGCTACCGCGCTCAAGACTTCGCGCCCATCGCGCACCGCGATGGAACGACGCCGGGCTGGCCGTTCAGCTATGGCGAACTGGAGCCATGGTATACCCGGGCGGAACAGCTCTACAACGTGCGCGGCGCGCTCGGAGACGATTCCTCGGAGCCTTTTCACTCCGCGCCCTATCCGTTCGGCCCCGTGCCGGATGAGCCGGCGATTGCGGCGGTACGGCAGCGGCTCAAGAAGATCGGGCTCAAGCCGTTTATACTGCCGCTTGGCATCGACATCGAGACATGGCTCAAACGTGCCAAGACTCCGTGGGATGCATTCCCCGACGCCGGGCACGGCAAGATGGATGCCGAATCCTGCGGGCTTGCCTGTGCTCTCGCCCATGACAATGTCGCGCTGCGCGAAGGTGCGCAGGTCAAGCGGCTGGTCGTCGAGCCGGACGGCAAACGCATTGCCGGCGTTGAGGTCATTCAGGCCGGTGAGCGGACCATGATCGGCGCCGGCATCGTGGTGCTCGCGGCGGGCGCCGTCAATTCGGCCGCACTGCTTCTGCGCTCGTCACAGGCCGGCATCGCGAACCGCTCCGATGCAGTCGGCCGTTATTTCATGAACCACAATTCCTCGGCTGTGCTGGCGATCGATCCGCGCGTCGTCAACAACTCGATCTACCAGAAGACGATCGGCACCAACGATTTCTATCTCGATGATGGGCACGGCGGACCGCCGCTGGGCAACATCCAGTTGCTAGGACGTGTCACCGCGCCGATTCTGAAGGCCAACATGCCGCTCGCGCCGGAATTGGCGCTTGGGCTGATGAGCCGGCATGCGGTCGACTGGTACGTGATGAGCGAGGATCTGCCGCGCGCCGAGAGCCGTGTGACGGTCGATGGTGCGAATATCCGGCTCGACTGGCTGCGCTCGAACTGGACGACCCATTTGGCGCTGGTGGCGACGTTGAAGGAACGGCTGCGTGCCGCAGGTTATCCGATCGTACTGTCAAAGGCGTTCGACCGGCGCACGCCCTCGCATCAGTGCGGGACAGTGCGCATCGGCCTCGATCCAGCGACATCACCGCTCGATCCGTTCTGCCGCTCCTTTGATCACCCCAATCTGTTCGTTGTCGATGCGTCGTTCCTGCCGACCTCGGCGGCGGTGAACCCGTCGCTGACGATCGCCGCCCAGGCGTTGCGCGTCGCGGATCATGTCGCGAGGACCGATCTTCGAACTCATGGGGACATGAGATGACGGTTTACGACTACATCGTCGTCGGCGCCGGCTCGGCCGGCTGCGTGCTCGCCAACCGCCTGAGCGTCGATGCGTCGACCAGGGTGCTGCTGCTCGAGGCCGGCGGCAGCGACAACAACCCGCTGTTCAGCATGCCGGCGGGGTTTGCCAAGATGACCAAGGGCATCCCCTCCTGGGGATACTCGACGGTGCCCCAGCGTCATCTCGGCGCGCGGGTGCTCCGCTATACCCAGGCGAAGGTGCTAGGTGGCGGCTCCAGTATCAACGCGCAGGTTTACACCCGCGGAAATGCCCGCGATTATGATGGTTGGGCGGCGGATGGTGCGACAGGCTGGAGCTACGCGGATGTCTTGCCGTATTTCAAGCGCACCGAAGACAACCAGCGCTTCGTCGACGCCTACCATGCGCGCCGTGGTCCCTTGGGCGTCTCGGTGCCTGTCAATCCGTTGCCGATCAGCGAAGCGTTTCTGCTAGCCGGGCAGGAATATGGAATGCCCTACAATCCCGATTTTAACGGTGCGCGGCAGGAGGGCGTCGGCCACTATCAAGTAACGGTGCGAGATGCCCGGCGGTGCTCGACCGCCACCGCCTATCTGCAGCCGATCCGCGGCCGACCGAATCTCACCGTCCTTACCGACGCCTACAGCACGCGGATCGTGGTCGAGAATGGGCGTGCTGTGGGAATCGCGTCGGTACGCGGAGGGCAGCGGGAGATCGTTCGCGCCGAGCGGGAGGTCATCCTTGCGTCCGGCGCCATCGGATCGCCTCGCCTTCTGCTGCTATCGGGGATCGGTCCGGCCGACCATCTGAAATCAGTCGGTGTCAAGCCGATCCACGATTTGCCCGGCGTGGGCGAGAATCTTCAGGACCACCTCGACGTCTATGCGATCGCGGAGTGCAAGGGCGACGTTACCTACGACAGCTATGTGAAACTGCATCGTATGATCTGGGCGGGACTGGAATATCTGCTGTTCAAGCGCGGACCGGTCGCGTCCACCCTATTTGAGACAGGGGGCTTCTGGTATGTCGAGCCGGCGGCGAGGGCGCAGGAATGGCCGGACGTGCAATTCCATCTCGGGCTCGGCTCAGGAATCGAGGCGGGCGTAGAAAAGCTAAAACATGCAGGCGTCACGCTGAATTCGGCATTCTTGCGGCCGGGCTCGCGTGGTACCGTGCGGCTCGCAAGCGGCGATCCTTCCGCGATGCCTCTGATTGACCCAAACTATTGGTCTGATGCGCGTGATCGCCCGGCAGCGATCGAGGGGCTGAAGATGGCCCGTGAGATTCTCCGGCAACCCGCGCTCGAGCCATTCGTCATGGTCGAGCGGATGCCCGGTGTTGCGGCTACAAGCGAAGCCGCTCTCGTCGACTATGCTGTCAGGACCTGCAAGACCGATCATCACCCTATAGGCACCTGCCGGATGGGCACTGACCAGCTGGCGGTGGTCGATCCGTCGCTGAGACTTCGTGGAGTCGATGGTCTGCGGATTTGCGACGCTTCCGTGATGCCGCGCATCACGTCATCCAACACGAACGCGCCCACCATCATGATAGCGGAGAAGGCGGCAGACCTGATTCTCGGGAAGACGACGTTCGCCGCACCGCACTTGGCAAACATGGAACGTCGCACGTCGAACGAACGGCTCAACCCGAAAAATCGATGAAGTGGGCTGTGTTGTAGCCGCAGTATTAGTTGGCGCGTTGCGCAGCCAGACTCACGTCTCGCTTTCGTCGAGAAGGGTTTTTTGGAGCATTTGCTCGCCCGCTCGGCCTCGATCTCGAAGTACTGCAGGCGAGGTCCGAAGGCATCCGTGTGCCGCTCAGGATGAGGATAACAAAACATACCAGACCGACCGGATGCAGAATTGATTATAGTTCCTTGATAGCGAACTTGAGGCGTCGTCTGCTTCATCCCGACATGATGCAATTCTGAGCAGTCGGGATGCTAGGAGGTAGAACATGCCAAATATGCGTAATCCACCACCCAGCCCGGCATCATCGATAGATATTGGAGGCAGCTTCTCAGCTTGCGTAATACTTTGAACCGCGGTTATCGAATGCAGGGCGGGTGCCTTCGAGGACGTCGACTAGATACTTGTGGATTTGCGGGGATTCGATCGAACAGTGGTGTGCTTCGACGAAAGCCCGGTCCAACTCATCGGCGAAACGCGTCAGCCGATCCCGGCCAAGCCCCGCAGGCTCGAACGTTACGATTATGAGTATCGTCGGAATGCACGGTCAATCTCTTTGTTCTCCTCGACGTGCATCGTCCCTGGCGCAAGGACAAGGTCACCGGGCGGCGAGATGACGGCGCTCGAGATTGGCCGGAATCCGGCCTCTACCCGAAAGGCAACGCGCGGACATGGGCCGAGCTCGGCCCGTCCCGGATCCGGCCGCTCCTGGTCGTGAGCGCGATGGTCTATGGTAAGCGTAGCTCTGCGGCCCTTTTGATTGGCTCTTGACGCCCTATTTTGATCGCAGCTTTTGCCGGCGTGGCTTCCAAATTCCGGACAATGCGTTGACGGCGGCCTCAAGCGCCTTCCGGTCGACGACGTTGGGATCGAACCGCTCCGGGCCCCAGAGGCGCATTTGTTCGTGCTCCGGATGGGTGGGGTCACCGATGGCATCGGGGTATTCGGATAGCCTGGCGCACCGCCTACGTCTTCCGGAGGACAACCACCGGCGGCCTCGAGCAAGAGGGGAAGTCCCTCTGTCGTCGTGTTGTCGAACCATTTTTCGAGTTTGATCACATGGTCCCAGCTGTCGCCGAAGTCATAGAGATAATGGATCGTTTTGGCGCCGGTCTCTCGAACGATTTCGCAGAGCCGCGCTTTGCGAGCATCGATGCGCTGGGGGCCAAAATCACCATCGGGGTCAGGGATGCCCCAGCGTCCTTCGCCAGCGTGGAACTCGAAGAGATGGCTATCCGTCCAGCCAAACGCCGCCTGAAGCGTCAGATGCAGCCGATCGAGACGCAGGGTCAGCGGTACGACGAGGCGGCGCATCACCTCCGGTTTCACGTCCTTGAGGGTCACCTTGATCCGGACCGCGGTCGTGTTCAGGCTCATGCCGCCAGCCTCGGATCGTGTGCATGCATCTTGTAGGTCGACGCCCAGGGAAGCAGTTCGTCCAGTCGCGCCGCAGGCCAGCCATTGACGAGCTTCGCGAGGACGTCGGAGAGCCAGTGCTCGGCGCTAACGCCATTGAGTTTGCACGTCTCAATCAGCGAAGCCAGCAATGCCCGGTTCTCGGCGCCCTCGTCGCAGCCGGCAAAAAGGGAGTTCTTGGCGTTGAGCTTGATCGGCCGCATCGCACGTTCGACCGCATTCGTGTCCATCTCGATGCGCCCGTCATCAAGGTAGAGCGTCAGGCCGTCCCAATGGCGCAGCGCATAACGCAAAGCCTTCGCCGTGTCGCACTTCTGCGCAAGGTGATCAAGCTTTGCCTCAAACCACTGCTTCAAGGCTGCAGCCAGAGGCCGGGCATGCCCTTGTCGGCCCGCGCGGCGCTCGGCATCAGATCGGCCACGTAGTGCTTTCTCAACCGCGTAGAGCTGGGCAATGCGCTTGAGGGCCTCCCGGGCAACCGGAGCCGGCGCCAGTGAAGCCTCGCGCTCGATCTTCACAAATTGACGCCGTAGATGCGACCAGCTTGCGTCAGGATAAGTCCTGGAAAGGAGGAAGAATGTGACCTGAAACCTTTCAACGTGACCCAGAGGGTTCGACGCCCTCGC
>NZ_KE384574.1:2268-14330 GCF_000426785.1 Bradyrhizobium sp. th-b2 | reverse complement strand
GACAGCTTCCGTCGTTGGCGGCGTACTTGCCGCAACTATCGCAGGGACGAATGTCGGGCCGATCGAATCCTCTTCGGCCGGATCATGACAGGTCCAAGCCTTGCGCCAGCTCAGCAGAAGCTGACGTGATATCCCATACCGGCGAGCCGTCGCCGACACCAGTCGTGGCCCCGAGAAGCTCTCCTCTACGATTCTGAGCTTCTCCGCACGCGTCCAGCGTCGCCGCCGACCGGTCTCCACCAAATCCATGCGGCTCAGCACCGCACTGTCCTTATGTCCGTCCATAAGGACAGTCAGCTACAGATCGGAAAAACTCGCAAGACGGCCGCCCTCGGACGGATACCGCATGAACCGCCATCGCTTCAGAGAACATTGAATAACCAGGCCTACGCGCTATCCGCATTTTCTGGATGGCGCGCCGAACGTGGGTCCGCTCACAGTCTGGCAAGGTCGATCGAGCAGACCCACAGCAAGTGGTGGCGTGTGGCCGCCCTCGCGAGGATCAGCCGGGTCGCGACAACGAGAGCAGCGATAGCTGCGATAAATGCCGTCCGTGCTGCGGGAATGATTTTTCCGGTCGTCCTGCCGGATGCCACGATAGATGCGGGCCTAACGGACTGTCACGAAGAACGGCACAATCAGTACGAAAACGTCGGACATGGCGTACATGGGCCAGAGTCTGCCAGATGGCCGACAGCAGCGCAGCAATGGTGAGTGGAGGCAGCTCCAGCCCGCCGTATGGGACCTAGGCCGCCACAACCCGAATACGGGCTGTAACGGGATCCGGCGTGCCAAAGTCCAGCGGCCTCCACTCGCCGATATTTGAAACCGTGGCCCGAAGCTTCAGAATCAGGCCCTTTCCAGCCGTCAAATCAGAGGCCGGACATCGCAGTGGAGATCTTGGTGATTCCTCCGACCAGCGCAGAAGAGATGCTCGTATCAGTCTTGAACACAGCAATCACGACGGCGACGATGCAAGCTGCGACGATGATGTACTCGAATGACACCACGCCATCCTTGTCGGCGCGAAGCTGCTTCAAAGCTTCCGTGGTCTGGATGTAAAATTTCGACATAGGAAAATCCTTTTACTCAGATGAATTTTACAAAACCCGTCGGCGCGCAATCCGGAGCCAACCGTTAAGTTCTATAATATTTTTCCTAAAATTGGCACTGCTAATTTTTCCTTAACCTTACTGTGGCAGGCCTCCCCGTATTTGCGCGGGAGACACGCATGAACCGCGACAAAATTGCCGAAAATTCCCGGGTCCACTGCCATTGGCCGGCTCGGTTTCGCATCCAGCCGTTGCTGCCTGGAAACAATTGGACGACCAGTTACAAAAAAGCGACGATCGGATGATGTCATCGGCCACCTCCGCTTGTTCTGTGGCCTTCGGCACTGGCATTGCTACGCTGGCCGTACCGGCGCGACCGTTGCGAGATCCGGCGTCTGGGGCTCGGCCTGCCAACGGCGTTCAACATACAGACAGCAGCGTTGACGCATCCCGATGCCTCGCTGTCGTAGTGGGCCCTCGCAATCGAACAGACGGTATTTCAAGGAATCCCGGCTTTCCCGGGCTCCGCGTTCTGTGGACGCGCGCGCCGAACGTGGACGACGGCCACCTCGTCCGCGTAGGCCCTCTCCCAGTCAGGCATTCGATCGAGCAGACCCACCGCTCGCGCAGACGGAAGCAGCAGGGTTGTGTCAATCTTGTATTCGTCAAGCAATCGGACGAAGTCCGGTATGTCCTGAAGCGAAAGGGCTCGCGAATAGCGGGCGAGAAAGGCCGGCCCGTAAAGTTCGGCACGTGAATCGACGAACGTCGGAATACCCTGGAAGATCAGGTATCCGCAGAAGTAGTAGTCATTCAGAACGCGATTTGCCTGCAACCCCTTGATCTTTTCCACGGCGACGCGCGGAACGAGTGGTGGCGTGTGGTCCATCGTCGCCACGATCACCCATGTCGCGACAACCAGGGCGGCGATAGCCGCGAAAAACGCCGTCCTTGCTGGTTGCACGACTTTCCGGCTGTGTTGCGACTGAGGCCACGAGAGGTGCTGGCCTAATGGACCGGCAACGAGGAGTGGCGCGACCAGAGCGAAAACGTCGACATAGCGTACATGGGCGAGAGTCTGCCAAATGACCGCCAGCAACACGGCAAGCCTGATCGGAGGCAGCTTCAGCCCGCTATACAGGGCGTAGGCAGCGCCACCGATCAAGCATACCGAGACTGGATTTGTTTCGCCGAAATCCAGCGCTTGCCACTCGCCGATCTTTGAAAGAATGGATCCTAGTTTCAAAATGCGCAGTGTGACCAGGATCGATTCCGGTCCATACGGGGTGATGCAGGCGGCTGCAAGTGCAAGCCCCCCAAATCGGAGCCATTGCAGCGCGACCGTCACGCGGGCGGATTTGTCTGCGGTCCAAAGGGCCTCCAACGCGAACGGCCCAATCAACGCCAGGCCCAGCGTAAAGCTGCCGTGAAGGTTCGCCCAGAGAGTGACGAGCGGCAGACACCAGAGCGAAGGCGCTCGTCGCTGTTCGCTCGCTTCTATCAGGGTGTTAGCCCACAGCACCATCAACGGAAAGACCAGGACATGCGGCCGGGCCAGCGTGTGCGTCGCCGTCATGGCGATTGCAGCCCCCACCATCAGCACGACCGGCACGTTCGGCAATCTCTTCAGCAGCAGGCGTGTAAGCAGGAAAAACGCTGCAGACGCCGACAGCGCGGCAAGCATTACAGGTCCAGGCCATCCGGCCAATTTGAACGCCGCGCAATAAAGGACTTCTGACAACCACGCGCTGGTTATCCAGGGTGCGCCGGGCATCGTGAACGAGAACAGATCAACGTGCGGTACGGCACGATGATCAATGATCCACTGCCCGACCACGATATGCCAATAGATGTCGGCATCGCTTAACAGGCTGACGCTCCTGCTGATGAGCGTCAGATAGGCCGTCGCCGCGAATATGAGCGGTAGCCAGGACCTAAGGTAATCGGGGCGCACAGGATCTGGGCTTAGCCCGGTCGCCGGATCGACCTGACGCGAATTATTGCTTGAAAGCATGCTCTCCGTCCCCGTCCCGCGATATCAATCATTGTCAACTTGGGAATGTCGGCGCAACCGGAGATGCTCAAATTTCCCCTCAATAACACGTCCCGGCATCCCCTCCGAGCCGCCCGCAACTCTCCGGGTTCGATTGCCGCCACTGCGCGACCGCCAGCAGGGCTTGCCGGCGTCGGCCGGCGCTGCCGATTGCCGGCTGCGCGCTTCCTCGAGGAACTGCGAATAAAGCTTCTGGATCTGCACGTTTCGCTCGAGCAGGGACATTGTCCTTGCCTGAACCTGGCCTGCCAACGCCTTGCGCAGGGCATTCTCCCGATCGAGCAATTCGGGAAACGGAAGCAGCGGCCGTGCAAGCTCCGTCGCCTTGATCACGCAGGACGCCCGCTCCACCGCCTGCGTGATGATCGAGCTAGACATTTCGCTTTGAACCTGAAGAGCAGGCAGTGCGGTGCGGCTAACAGATCTCACCTACGAGGACTGGCTCAAACGCGCCTTTGGCCACAGGTGCGGATCCAACGGGCCGCCGGGTTTTTTTGACCATGAGCGCGATTGGCGAGACTCCCGACCGGCGCTTGCGGTGGCTCACCTCACGCGATTGATCGAGAGCTCGGAGCCGGCGCTACGCTGGTATTCGGATCGCCAAACTGCAGATGGATTAACCTGCCGGGTCAGCACCAACGCCAGCAGTGACAACAGTTGGCTCCGCTCAACGGACGCGGCGATAACCGAGGCCGAAAGAGCTCTGGCGCAGTCACAGGGCGTCCACGCGCATAAGCGGTGATCTGCTTTGGCACGGGAGTTAACATCGACCCGCAAAAATACGGATTTGACTCCTTCAGCCGCCTGAAAACGGCCGCTGTGGCGGCCAAGCTCGCCTGCGGCCATGGCGCGCGCAGCCTAGTAGGTGTGCGCCGCCGTGCTGCGGTCGGACTACCGCCAAAAACCTAAATGACTATTTCTTGAGGCCTTTGGTGAGGTGGAGTAGAATCTGCGCATTGGCGAAGTCCTTCTAGAAAATTGGATAACCGCATCGAATAGGCGTCTTTTGCATGCGCCACCCGATCGACACCGCTCCAAGGGATGGGAAATTCGTCATTCTTGAGGATGACGTAAGCGGACGCTTCGAATCTGCTCAATGGTCGGCTGAGGCGCGTGGGTGGGTTAGGAAAAATGGCGAGCCAAGCGAGATCACGCCGACGCATTGGCAAACAATGCATCTTCCAAAGGAAGGTGATGAATTTATTCTGCAAGATGAATTAATTCCGCCAAAGAAAACTGGATCGATCGCCCCCCCGGCGTCGCCAGGGCCCCGCTCCTTTTGCTTCTCCGCGGGCCTGGCCGAACGCGCGAGGGTGACGGAATTAACTCGTCTGGTTACGAACGCGGACCCGGTCACTGGCGTCCTGGTTGAAGCGCGGGCCGCGCAGAGCAAACAGGAGCGCGGACCGACCGCGCGGCGCGCCATCTCCTCGATCGCCGCGGTGATGGTCGGGGCGTCGCTCATCGGCTGGTATTTCCACGCTGAGCTCGTCGCCCATGTGACGCGATACATTGGTGAGGAGGATAACGTCGGGCCTGGAGCAGCTGGCGTGGAGGCCGTCAAGCAAGAGACCCAGGTCCCAGGAGAGGACCTGCAGAAAGCCGATTCATTGACGCGGGATCCGGCTCTTCATCAGCAAGCCGACCCCGCGATCTCACCGGCACCGCGGGATACTGCACAGGGCAAGCAAGGCGCGGAGGCAATGCAGCCGGAAGCGCAACAGTCTTTGGAAAAGGAGCGGCGCCGCGCAGACACCCTAGCAAATGAACTGGCGAGGGCGCAGCAGATCATTGAGATGCAGGTAGCGCGGGCAAACAAGGCGCGCGATCAGGCGACGCAGCTCAGTCAGGCCGCGGAGAGCGGGATGGCGGAGCTGCGACAGTCTCTGCAGAAGGAACACGACAGGGCCGAGGCGCTGGCGGGCGAGCTAGCGAAGGCACGGCGTGACATCGAAACGCAGCTGGCGTTGCCGAACAAGGCGCGCGACCAGGCGGCGCAGCGCAATCAGGCCGCCGAGAAAGCGACGCCGGAGCTGCGACAGTCTCTGAAGCAGGAGCGCGCCGAGGCGCCGGCACCGGGCCGCGAAACCACGCCGACTCAAGCCACGATGGTGGCTGCGACAGAGCAGCCAGCGATCGCTGAGGCGCAAGGCGGTCCGGAAGTTGCCAGGTTGCTGGCGCGCGCCAGCGCCCTGCTCGTCCAGGGGGATATCGGTGCAGCGCGGATCGTGCTCGAACACGCTGTCGGGACGGGCAGCGCACAGGCAAGCTTTATGCTTGCGGAGACCTATGATCCCCTCGTTCTTTCCACATGGAAGACCTACGGAACGCGCGGCGATGTGACGAAGGCGCGCGAGCTATACGCTAAGGCCCTTGCCGGCGGCATCCAGGAGGCCAAGGGTCGATCTGTCGCGTTGCATTAGGGGGAGAATGGACCGCGTCATTGTTCGAACGCCAGTTCGCTGAACTCACCAGGAAAATTTGGTCTGCGGACTTGGCTGGTCGGGGTCTTTGTGATGCGCCTGCAAGAGCTCACTTTTGAGGAATGGCTTGAGCACGCGTTTGGACGCGCAGTTCGCCTTCAGCAGGCACCTTGGTACTTCGATCCCGGCCACGATTGGTGGGATCCGGCGCCCGCTCAGGCCATAGCCTATCTCACCCGCTTATTTGAAAACCCGGAGCCAGCATTGGAAGAGTTCGCCGATCGCCAAATCGCGCAAGGCCTGACTTATCTAGTCAACGCGATGGCATCCGGCGACAACGGATGGTTTTGCTCGACCGAGGTGCCGGTTAAGGAGCGCATCCGCTGCATCGAGGCGATCGGGCCCTTTTTTGAGCGACTGTTCAAGCCGCGCTGCACCCCACATCTGTCGCACCTGAGCGAGGTCGATGCCGGGCCCCTCAACGGCGTCTGCTACATGTGGTGGGATGTTTTTCCGTCTCTCGCCCTTGCTACCGATCCAAACTTGCCAACCCTCCACGACTGTGCGCTGCGTACCATGCAGCGTACCGTTCAACTGGACTCGATTGCTTGCCAGGAGAGCGCTCTGCACGGGTTGGGGCATTGGCAGCCAAAATACCAAGAGAAAGTCGCCGCGATCATCGACGACTTTTGCGAGGCCTACCCGGACACCGACCCTAGGCTCTTGGCCTATGCCGAATCTGCCCGGTACGGATGCGTGCTGTGACGTCCCAGTGGGTCGTGGGGATCGAAGTGTCGGGCCTACCTCCCCGTCTCGTCTCTCTCACTCTTGGACCCTCGAGCAGGGACATTGTTCTCGCCTGCACCTGCACTGCCAATGCCTTGCGCAGGACGTTCTCCGTTCGGGAAACGGAAGCAGCGGCCGTGCGAGCTCCGTCGCCCGATGACGCAGGACGCCCTCGCCTCGGCCTGCGCGATCTGATCCGGGAAGCCGCTGCTAGGTGCGCCGCCGACTCCGCCTCTCCTCGATGGCCTCGCGCGCGGCCCCGCAAAGGCCAGCATGAGAGAAAACGAGCAGGCATCTCGCGCAGTTTAACCAAGCCTCTCAATCCCGATTCCCAATCGGGCGTCCGGTTGCCCCACAAGGCGCTTAGGCTCGCCGTCGCGCGCCCGCTCTGCTTAAACCAGCCGTCAAGCCGCCAACGTGGCACAAATGCAGCGAGCTCGCTGCCTTTTGCGGCCGCTCGCTCAAAATCAGGCGATTCCGGCCGCGCTGTTTCCGCATTTCGTGAGCGGAGCGCCAATTGGAAGCGATCACTTCTGCCGAAACGCGTGATTGAACGACATCACGAGCGGGCCGACGATGTAGTCAAACGCGGTTCGCTGAATCGTCGGGATTATTACGGTTGCCGGCATCCCCGGGTAAAGGCGAATGTTGGGCATGGTCGCCAGTTCGTCCTGGTCGATCCGAACGTAGGCCGTGTAATAGGGATTGTTGGTCTTGGGGTCCGTCAAGCGGTCCGCCGAGACCTGGATGACGTCGCCGTGAATGATCGGAACGATCCGCTGTTTGTAGGCGGTTAGGTGAACTTCGGCGCGCGTATTCGGATGCACGTCGCTGATATCCTCGACCGCCACCTGCGCCTCGATTGTCAGCGAGTCCTCGTCAGGCACGATGTCCAGGATTTTGTCGCCGCGCTGGATCACGCCTCCCATCGAAAACACGCTGAGGCCAACCACCCGTCCGGTATAGGGAGCGCGAATTTCCATCCGGCCCAGCACCGCCTTGGCGTTCATTGCCTTCGGGATCACCTCCAGGAGTCTGGCTTGCGTGTCGCGCAAGTCCTTGGTGACGTCGGTCATCCGGTCGTTGTCGAATTGGGCGATCTGCTGCTCCTGCTCCGCAATCGCCTGGCGCGCCTTGGCAATGTTGGCGTTTGCATCCGCGATCTGGCCTTCGAGACCATACGCCGTCCGCTCCAGCTGCAGGATACGCGGACGGGCGATCAGCCCTCGCTCCACGAGCGGAGCGACGTCCCTGGCCTCCTTGCGCACTGAATCGATCTGATTGGTGAACGATTTCACCTGCGCTTCCGAACCAACGATTTGGGAGCCCAGCTGATTGATCTTTTCGCGGACGACGCTTCTTTGCCCTTCGAGCGACGCCCTGCGGGTGTCAAACTGGCTGACCTGTCCGTTCCAGACGCTCTTGAAATAGGGATCATCAGAGCGCGCCTTCAGATCAGGCGGCATGACAAGTTGGGAGCCATGGTCAAGTTCGGTCAGCAGCCGGACTTCCGACGCACGAAGCACGGCATATTGCTGCGTTAGCACCTCGTGCTCTGCGCGAGCCTGGGTCTCGTCCAGCACGATCAGCAGATCACCGGCGAGCACCCTGTCACCTTCCCTGACGTGCAATTCCTTGACGATACCGCCGTCGAGGTGCTGGAGGCTCTTGCGGTTGCCATCGACCTTCACGACCGCATTGGCGACCACCGCCCCGTTGAGCGGCGCCGTCACCGCCCAGGCGCCGATGCCGCCGAAGAAGATGGCAATGATCAACCACCCCGCTACAGAGACATTGCGAATGGAGTCGTTTGGCGCGCCATCCTTGTTCGCGCGCTTTGTCCCGCGTGGGGCAGCAGCGGGACGCATCGACGGATCTGAGACATCAAGCAATGTCATGATTTCTCCTAACCGGTCGCTCCCCGGACTGCAGGAACCGGCACAGGCCGCGTGAGGCGCGCCAGGATTTCGCTCCGTGGTCCGAACATCTCGGCCACGCCTTCGCGCAACACCAATATCTTGTCGACCACGCCGATTGTGGCCGGCCGATGGGAAATGATCACCACCGTGGTCCCGCGCTTCTTCAGCTGCGTGATGCAGTCGGCCAGCGCTGCGTCGCCCTCGGCATCAAGGTTCGAGCTCGGCTCATCGAGCACGACCAGGCTCGGATTGCCGTAGACCGCGCGTGCGAGGCCAATACGCTGGCGGTAGCCTCCGGACAGGATCGCGCCACCCTCCCCGACCTGGGTATCGTAGCCATCGACGAGCCGCAGGATCATCTCGTGTACGTCGGCCATTCGCGCCGCCAGAATGATGTCCTTGTCATCTCCGTCCTTGAACCGACAAATATTGGCGGCCACCGTATCGGCAAACAGCTCGATATCCTGGGGTAGATAGCCAAGATGCTCGCCGAGCGACGACCTAATCCAGCTCGAAACGTCAGACCCGTCGAGGCGAACGGCCCCTGCGGATGGCGCCTGAACGCCGACAATATGACGCGCCAGCGTGGATTTGCCGGCGCCAGAGGGGCCGATAATCCCCAATACTTCACCCGGTTCGATCTGGAAGGTGACACCGCGCAGAATGGGCTTTGATGTTCTAGGCGCGGCAAAGGACAGCGCTTCGACGGAAAGACGGCCCTCGGGCCGTGGCAGCGTCAGTCCTGATTGGCGCGGCGGATTGGCTCCCAACAGCTCGCGCACCCGCAGGAATGCGCCGCGGGCCGAGACGAGACTGCGCCAGGATCCAACGATCTGCTCAATCGGCTGCAACGCGCGGCCAAGCAGGATGCTGGCGGCAAACATGGCACCGGCGGTGGTCATGCGCTCGATCACCAGATAGGCACCAAGACCAAGGATCAAGGATTGCATCGACAGCCGCAGGAATCGGATCATGCTCTGCATCGTCGCCGCGCGATCGCTCGCGGCGACCTGGCGCTCCAGCATTCGGTCGCGGTCCCTACTCCAGCGATTCAGGAGGCCCGCGGTCATCCCCATTGCGCGCACCACTTCGGTGTTGCGCAGGCTCATCTCGGTGAAACTGTAATTTCGATTTGCCGCCTCGCTGGATTCGGAGAGCGGAGGCTTGACGATCCATTCATTGAGAAAGGCCATCAGGACCAAAATGATCGAAGATCCCAGTGCAAATGCGCCCAGGAACGGGTGCAGGCAAAAGATCACCGCGATGTAGATCGGCGACCACGGCAGATCGAAGACAGCGTGAATTCCAGACCCGGTGATGAACTGGCGGAACGTATCAAAATCGCGCAAGAGCTGGCTGCGCGCACCGCCGATCTTTGTCGAATGGTCGATGATTGCGGTCATCACCCGCGGCGCGATCATCCGATCGAGGCGAATGCTGGTGCGTGTCAGCACACGGGCGCGGACCGCGTCGAGACCCGCGAGTGCCATGAACGCCAGCAACAGCGCAAGCGTCAGCATCAGCAACGTGATCTCGCTGGCGCTTGAGATCACGCGGTCATAGACCTGCAGCATGTACAGCGGGCCAGCCAGGTAGAGAAGGTTAATGGCCAGGCTGAATATGGCCGCAGTGACAAAATAGCTCTGGCAGGCTTGCAGCGACTGCCGGAATTCATCCGCTTTCTTACGGGGAATACTCACGCGGAAATTGGCCGGAGCCACCTTCTAAACATGATCGCTGTTTGCCCCTGGGCAGCAGTCGAAAGATTCAAATAAATCAATCATCCAATCCCCCCATTTAGCATGGCCGACGGCCGCGTTGATAGCCGCCGCCGCCGCAAAACAGGCAGGAGGGTAAACATACGGGGTTCGCCTTCTCCTCGCGTGGTTCTCTCCCATGGTAGATGCGTTCACGCCTCTCAGGCGATGTGGTGCGGATCATAGGTGATCACCGTGCCGTTCGTGGTGTCGGCCTTCTCGGCAAAGCCGGACGGATCGTATTGACCGAGCAGGACGATGTTGGCCGTGTGAGCACCATCCGACACCGTCAGAGTGCCACCGGTCCCCGCCTGGTTTTCCGTGAAGCTCAACGTGGTGCCAGCACCGAAGCTGATGCCCTTGATGTCGATGTCGTCATTGCCATCGAGGCCGCTCACCGTGCCGGAGAAGTGGAAAGCATCGTCCAGGATCAGGTGGCCAGCGGCGGTGGTGTCGAAGGTGACACCGGCCGCCGAGGCTGACCCGAACTCGATCGTGCCGGCCCCACTGATCAAGGCGTTGCCGCTGCCGGTCACCTCTCCCTCTGCTGTGACCGTGCCGCCATTGGCCCAGATCAGGCCGCTATTGGCCACCGCGCTGGCGAGCACGAGCCCACCCGTACCGGTCGCCTCCAGCGTACCGGCGTTGGCGATCACGTTGGCGCCAGTATCGATCACCAGGGCATGGGTGCCCGTGGCGTCGATGGTGCCTTCGTTGCTCAGCGTCAGGCTGCCCTGCCCGATCTGGCCCGCGCCGGAGATCACGTTGTCGACGTTGTCGAGCGTGACGTTCGAGGCCGTACCGGCAATAACGTTGTGGTCATCGTCGGACAAGACCACGTGACCGCCGCCGTTGAGCGTGATCCCGGTCTGGATCAACTGCAGCAGCGTATCGTCGCCGGAGGCCTGCAGGTCGATCTCGCCGGTGTTGTGGATGACGCCCGACAGCGGCAGCATCGCGCCGTCGCCGATGGTCATCTGGCCTGGGTTTTCGACCGTGGGTGTCACGTCGAATTCGAAGTTTGCTGCGGTTAAATCTGCCGAATGCACGCCGTCGAGCGTGATCGTCTGCCCGTCGGCGAGTGTAATCACCGCATTTCCGCTCGCGTCGTCCGCGGCGTGGGCCTGGACGTCCGCGAAGCTCTGCCAGCCGTAGCTAATCAGGTCAATGACGTCGAAGGACACCTCGAAGCTGTGCACGACGTCGTTGCCGATCGGCTGCGAGAAGACAAAGGTGTCGTGGCCGCTCGAGCCGGTCAGTGTGTCGTTGCCGGACCAGGCGAAGATAGGGCTTCCGGGGGCGTAGGCTTCGACGTTATCCAATATCATGGCAGTTCCGGTACTGCCGTCCGAATTGATCCAAGTCTCTGTGACCTTAATAAGCGCTGCACCGCTGAACGTAACACTCGACGTGATCGTCAGCTCGGCGGGCGAGCTTGTCTGGACTATCCATGAACCGTTGCCAAGATCGTTCGCACCATTGACGGTCCAACCCGATCCAACTCCTGAAAATGTCACCGTGACGGTATCGCTGGGCTCTGACGTCGGATCGGTAAGAGCCAGATTTATGGGACTTCCTGCTACACCCGCAGGCAAGCTCTTTGTAGAGCCAGATCCATTATTCCCCGCCAAGTCAGTGTAGCTGTTTGCTGTCACACCCACACTCGCGGATCCATTGGACGTTCTTGTCCAAGTTGCCGTGTAGTGCGAAGAGTCGATCGTTTGGAAGTTACTTATTGAGCCTCTGCTTGTCGTGATATCGGACGAATCAAAACCTGTCACTGCCTCGCTGAATGTAAACGTGACGGTCGTTGTATTACCAATACCGTTTGGAACAGTGTCTGGATTTGACGTAACGGTGACCGTCGGCGCCGTGGTATCGACCTTATAGCTGGCATTGTCCGTGACTGCCGCTGTGGTCAACGTCACCGCGTTGCCCGCCGCATCCGTAATCGCGCCGCCGTTCAGGCTCAACGCATTGGCATTGATGCTGATGCCGTTGGCGTCGGTCTGCCCTGCGAGAATCGTGTAAGTGAACACCAGCGCGTTGCTGCCGCTGCCGGATGCATAGTT
>NZ_KE384574.1:0-1083 GCF_000426785.1 Bradyrhizobium sp. th-b2 | reverse complement strand
TCGTGATTGCTTCGCTGCTTACCGTCGGGTTCTGGGTGTCGACCGAGGTGGCGGAGGCCAAGTTGGTTGCGGCCACCTGGGTGTTGCCGGCCGCGTCCTTGGCGTTCGACACGTTGAAGGTGACGTTGGCCAGGCTGACGCCCGCGTCAGCGACCGTGTAGTTCAGCGCGTAGTGGGTGGAATCCACCCAATGTCCGCCTGTCGGGCCGGTCAGCGTCGTGCCGGCATTGGTCGTGATCGTCGGCGTCGAGGTCTGGTCCATCGCCTCCGAGAAGGTGATGGTTGCCGTCCGCGTCAGGCCCGTATCCGCATCCGTGATCTGCGTATCGTTGATCGCGACCGCGGCTACCGTCGGACTGGTAGCATCGAGCACATGGATCGTAGAGACCGCCGTGTTGCTGCTTGCAAGCCCATCGTTGATTGAGACTGTAAGATTGCGGTCGGTGGTGTCCGGATTCGTACTCGTGCTGAATACGATCTGATGCAGAGCGGTGTTGTAGTCAGCCTTTGTTGCCGAACCGGAAAGGGTAAGAATGATCTTACCGGGAAACGAACTATCTATTGCTACAGAGATGCCGCTTGGAAGCGTACCGTTTACAGCTAGCACATCTCCGGCTTTGGCGTTGGTCAACGTCACCGTCGCAGATGCCATGCTGGCATTGTCTGGATCGGTGATGCTGACATCTGTATCGGCAATAGCAACCGCCGATCCGGTATCAGTGAATGTGCCGACGTAGTTGGCCCCGCTCGCGGTCGAGTTGTTGGCATCAAGATCGATGATCGCCACGTCGTTGGTGCCGGTAATGGTCACCGTCACCGTCCCGCTCGCCGTGCCGTCCTGGCTCGTCACCGTGAAGGTGTCGCTCACCACCTGACCGGCGGTCAGCTCGTCGTGCGCCCCGTTGCCGGTGTAGGTCCAGGCGCCGTTGGCGTCGATCGAGAAGTCGCCATAGGTCCCGTGCGCCGCGGTCTGCGCCACCACATGCGCTTCACCCGTGTCCGGGTCGGTGATCGTCAGCTGGCCGCTGGTGTTCAGCGCCGCCGCCGTGTCCCCTTCGGTCACAGATTTCGAGTCCGAGCTCA
>NZ_AUGA01000095.1:0-15040 GCF_000426785.1 Bradyrhizobium sp. th-b2 | reverse complement strand
GCAACCGAATCCTACGCCGCATCAGCGCTTTACACCACGCTCGCCAGCCTCTCAGGCGCCCTCTGACGAATAAGACGGGCTAGGTGTTTATCCGCGAAGACCGACGACGCCACGGCGAACCCGAGCTTTGAACTTTCTCGACACCAATGTGATCTCCGAGACTTTGAGAAAGGTGCCCGACGACGCGGTGATCGCCTGGCCGGCACGATGCAGAGCTTGCGCTTCCCACGGTCACAATCGCCGAAATTGCGTTCGGAATTCAGAAAATCAGGCCCGATCAACGCGCCGAGTGTCTGGAACGTGGCTTGTTGGATTGGCGCCAACGCTTTGCCGATCGGATCTTCGGTCTGACCGAAGGGGCTGCGCTGGCGTATGGTGATATTTGTCGGCACCCGACGGAATGATCGCAGCGCCATCGCCCGCGTTAACGGCGGTCGATTGGCTACGAGGAATCTCAGTGATTTTGGCTCGACAGGGCTCGAATTGATTTCGCCGTGGAGCTTCTGAGGGGCAGGGGCGCGGCGTCAGAGACCGGCGGCCTTGGTGAGATTGCCCCGGAATCGGTCGCGCCGCCGCTGATAGCGGCGGGTCTGCTCGGCGCTGGCGTGCCCGAGCTGCTTCTGAACGTAGCGCTCGTCGACCTCAGCTGAGGAAGCCAGGCCGGCGCGCAGCGAATGCCCGGCGAATTTCTCCAACCGTTCGCCTTCGGTCAGATCGGCGCGCACCCCGGCGGCCAGCGCCGCGCGTTTGACGAGCCGGGCGACCTGTTGGTCGTTCAGGCGATCCGGTCCGACGTCTTTGCCTTGGCCGGTCACCCGGCGGAATAGCGGTCCATGGCCGATCCGCGCGAGCTTCAGCCAGGTCTGCAAGGCAACGAGCGGGCAGGTGGCGTCGGACGAGCCCCGGCCGATCTCGATCTCGCGCCAGCCGGTTTTGCCGCGCAGGGTGACGATCATGCCTTGTCGAGGATCTCGACCTAGCCTTGGCCGTCTTCGGTGTCGTCGCGATGGACGTCGAGGCCGACGATCTCGGAGCGCCGCAGGCCACCGGCAAAGCCGAGAAGGAGCATCGCGCGGTCTCGGAGGCCGCGCAGGGTGCCGCGATCGAGCGTCTCGAGCATGGCGATGACGTCTTCCGGCAGCACGGCTTCCTTCTGCCGGGGCGGGGCGCCATGGGTGTTGCGGATGCCCGCGAGGACCGTCGCGATATGCCGGTCCGCGCGGTCGAGCGGCGTGCCGCGCTGGGCATAGTTCCAGGTCAGGGCCGAGAGCCGGCGCTCGATCGTGGTGACGGAATTCGCCTGGCGATCGGCCGTCGCCGTACCCGAGGCGCAGGCGGTGATGTAGACCCGACCGTTTGCGGGGAGGGCGGCAAGACCTCGAGGCCTTGGCGGCGGCACCAGCCGTCAAAATGCTTCCAGTCCGATGCGTAGGCCCGGCGGGTGCTGGCCGAGCTTGCGGCCTCAACATAGCCGCGGGCCCGATCGGCAAGCTGTTCCAGGTGAGCGGGCAAGGTCGGGGAGGGGCCTTCGCCCGTCTGTTGCACAGCCTCCGAAGTGACGGGAAGGCTTTCGCTGCCGGGTGAGATAGGGTTCATCGTCAGGCCGCCTTGATGTCGGTCTGCGAGAAGTCGCTGCCCTTGAACAGCAGGGGTTCCCCGGTGAGGGCAGCGAGAGCGTAAGAAAAGCAATCGCCAAAGTTCAGCTTGGCGGGATGCCGGCCTTTCCCATACCGCCGCCACGCCCGCCGTGCCTGATCCGCATGCCCGGCCGTGACCGGAACAATCTCGACACCAACCTTGTGTAGCCAGAGATCAAGCTCGGCGCTGCCCCCATCGCCCAACTTTGACTCGATCCCTATTCCAGTTTCCAATACCGTCGCCGCCGAAATCAACCGGACAGGATCGGCCGCAATGCGATGCTCGAATTCGCTGGCTTCCGGCTCATTCAAAAAAATCGCCAGAATTGCGGATGAGTCGATCACCATCAGACCGGCAAGCCGTTTTCGTCGTACCCGAGGATGTCATCCATGCTGCGTGGATCGAGGACGGGGAGGGTAGCGAGGCGGCGCCGAATGGCTTCCATGTCCTCAATCAGTGTGGCCTTGGTCGCGTCGGCCCCGACCCGTCGCAACCTATCCTCGATCGCGCGCCGGGTCGCGACGGTGATGGTTTCCCCTGTCCGCTCTGCTAGCGTGCGCGCGAGTTTTTCGGTTTCGGGATCCTTGATGCTCAGCGCCATCGTGGCGTTCCTTGGTTCCTAATTTTCAGTATTCCACCTATATATATGACGGTGATGCGATTGCCGAGCATCTTTGGGCCAGGCTTCGCGACATCCGGTCGCTGGACTGCGGCTCATGCCGATGTCTCCCAGGGATTGATCACCGTTGCGCCCGTATCCTCGAAATCCCCCACATTGCGGGTGACGAGGATGAGGTCGTGGACGATCGCGGTTGCGGCGATCAGTCCGTCGATATCGCCGCGCGGTCGGATCGCGGCGATGCGACCCCACTCGACGGAGATCTGGTCGGTCACCGCCAGGATGCGGTCGGCATGGTCGTGGCGCAGCTTGCGCAGCAATTCGGCAAGATGGCCGGCCGCCTTGGGATCCGACTTCTGCTTCAGCGCAATGCCGCGCATAATCTCGCCAAGAGTGAGGGTGCTCAGGTGGACGCTCGCCGGATCTACAGAGCGCAGCCAGCCGGTTGCCTGCGGGGAGCCGCGCCGAGCCTCGGAAACAACATTGGTATCAATTAGATACATCAGAAAGCCGCGTCGCGGCTGGGGGTCTCGGCGCGCTGCGCTACTGCCTCGACCAGTTCGTCATCCCAGCTTGGCCCGGCCAGCAAGTCATCGACCAAAGTCGGCCGCCCGGAACGCAGCGCATCGTAATCGGCGGCCGACAGCACCACCGCGGCGCGCATCCCGCGCAGCGTGACGACCTGCGGGCCTTCGAGGCGGGCCTTCTGCACCACCTTGGAGAACTGGTTCTTGGCGTCCTGCAGAGGCCATTCCATTTGAACGCTCCTAGCTAGACAGTCCAGCTATGTTCTAAATGGCGTCCTCGTAGCAGTCAAGGATGGGCCGCCTCGGGGTGCCGACGCCTCGACCGCGGAAAGATTCACGTCGGCCGCGGGCTCTCAGGCGGCGCAGGGGCATTTGCCGGGATCTCGGCGTTGAAAAACGGGCATGCCCTCTATAAAGAGCAAAACGCCTGATAATGCAACATTATCGGTCGTTGTTATCCACAGACAGGCCCGGCGGTTTCATGTAAAATGGATAGCAAAAAGCGCCGCGCAGGCTTACCCTTTCGCATGCTCGCGCGTCGCCGAATCGTCCCCGACCCGCCGCCGACCTTCGCCCCCGCGCCGGCCTGGTTGCGTCGTCGCGCACCGCCCGACTTCGTCACGGAAGCGGTGTTTTATGCCGGCGCGGCGCTGGCGGCGCTGCATCCGATCGCCCGTGACGAGCACCCGCTCGGCAGTCTTTGGCGCCAACGTCTCGCGCTCACTTGCGCGGCCGCGCTCGCGCGTCAGGGCGGGCGGACGGAGGACGAGGCGGCGCTGCGCGACCACTGGTACTTGCGCCGCGACGCCGACGACCCCGGACCGGGCGGGCGTATTCTCGCCGCCTGGCGCAAGCTCGGCGAACGCGCCTCCTCCAGCGACGTGGAGGGATGGATCTTTGCCCTTGCGACCGCGCTCGGCCATCCGCTCGGCTCGCTGCCGAGCGAGATCGTCGAACTTGCAAGCCGGCACACGCAGCGGCAGCACGCCATGCCGGTGCTGGCCGCAGCGGAGATCATCGCCGCGAGTGGCCGCGTCCTGCCGAACGAAGAATTGGTGCCGCTGTGGCTGGCCGACGCCGTCCTCGCCCACCAGCTGCGCTGGCCGGCACCGGTGCCGCTGCTCGCGGTGCATCTATCGCGCGGTGCGCTGCGCAAGGCGCAGCAGCACCTCGAAGGGGAGACTGTCTTCATGAACGCACTCTGTGCGGCCTACGCGACGGCGGCCGTGGCAGCGATCGACCTCTACAGTGATCTCGCACGGCGGGCGACACGCCTGCTCGCGGTCGCGCCGAAGTTGCGTGGCAAGGATGCCGACATCATGATCGGGATCCTGATGGTGGAAGACGCCCAGTCCGCCGGCCCCGGCAAGACGGCGAGCGACCGCAGCACACGGCGGCTGTTCGAGCGACTGGTCTCGCTCGGCGCGGTGCGCGAGCTCACCGGCCGGCCGACCTTCCGATTGTACGGGCTCTGACATGGGCCGGCGCGCGCGGCCAAAAGCGGATCTCGACACCGAGCTGGCCGACCTGCCGCCGGAGCTGCGCTGGCGCGAATGGATGGGCCGGGTCGAAGCGGTGATCTTCGCCTCGCCCGGACCGGTGACGCGCGAGGCCCTCGCGCGCGTTGTCGGTCGCGACTGCAGCATCGACCTGCTGATCGATGACATTCGCGACGAATTGCGCGGCCGGCCATACGAGCTCGTATCCGTCGCCGGCGGCTGGCAGCACCGGACCCGGAAAAACTTCGCCGAGGCGATCCGGGCTGCGATCGGCGCTGCCGGCGACCACAAGGCGTTGTCGCAGACCGAAGCACTGATCCTTGCCTGCATCGCCTATTACCAGCCGATCAATCGCAGCGAATTGTCATCCTTCTTCGGCAAAGAGGTCAGCCGCGATACCATCGCCCGTCTGCGCGGACTGGAGTTCGTCGCAGCCGGGCCGCGCAGCCCGCAGCTCGGCGCACCCTACACCTACGTGACGACCAAGGCGTTCCTGTCGCACTTCAGCCTGGAGACGCTGCGCGATCTTCCGGACATGGAAATGCTCGAGGAGGCCGGCCTGCTCAGCAAGGACAAAATGCTGGCGGGGGAGTTTCCTGTGCTGGCGTCGGACGAGGCCGACCAACTCGAGGTGGACCGAGACGAAGACGACCATGTGACTTGAATTGCTGCCGAGGAGTCTCCGACAATGCATTGACGAGACATTTTCCCGGTGGGTTTTCCCTTGGGGGCGCGCTCGGGGGTCGCCTGACTGGCTCACTCCCTTTCTCGTCAGCAGCGAAAAAGGTTGGTCCTTGAGCAGGTAAAGCGGCCGTAAGCAGCGCCGGCCAGCGCATCGCGCTGCTGGGCCGGACTCTGCCCGTCGGAGGGGGCGTTGTCGTAATTGATTCTCATTGCAACAGCTTGTTCGGACAAGCTTTCGGAAAGCTGACGAAACCCACGGGAGTTCGGTTATACGCAGGGCGTCGTCTGACGCCCCGCGCCTTAGTCGCCCAAAGCAGAACTCAGCGCTCAAAAAGATTGCAGTTGGCGTTGCCGACGATCACTGTCCGCTCGATTTGCTCCGGACAATCCTGCAACCACGCAAAGACATCTTCGAGCCTATAAGGCGTTACGACTTCACGAGCACTCGGCTTGATGTCTGGACCTTCTATCAAATAGAAGCGTCCTTCAGCCGTCCTGACCATGCGGTCCCGTATTTCACCCTCGCCCCCCCGTGGTCGGGTCGAAATCTGAAAATACGCGCGTTGCAAAGTTGAACGCTCCGTCAAGTTGACGACGCGCTGTCCGCCTCGGCTTCGCTCGACGTCGCTTGGTTGCGCACTTAAGCTTGCGGCCCGACACCTGTCTCTTGAACATCTGCACTCTTCCTTTGCGATGCGCCGCCGCGGATTCGGCGAGCGCGCTCTTCGCTAGCCGCCATCGCAATATGGCCAATTGAAAGAGCCCGTGCTAATCAGTAGATACGTTTCTAGCCAGCGGCTGTGACATTTGTAAGATCACAAACGCTCGCGAGTTTAGCGCGGCCGTTGGAATGATGCTTCAGCTAGCCTGCACACTCCGAACGCCACCACTTCGCACCCATTGACCGAATGCGCGCGTGAGAGCCTTGGCGACGACGTTGCCGGACGACACCGCCAAGGCTCAACCACACAACGGATAGCCCCTTAGATGGCTCGTACCAGCATGGGGGCCATTTCGGCCAAACTTGGGCAGGGTAGCCCCCGTCAGCCGCGCGTACCCATCCTTGGCGGCTCATCGACCGAACGAATGATTGAGCTGCGCGCTTGCCTCAGACCGTGCAAGTGAACCGCGGCTGGAGATCGGATAGCTGCATCTCGTCCGGCCATCTCGCCGCGTCCATCTGGACGTTGTGCGAGCACCAGTCCTTGCAAAGGTCGGTCAAGCCGTCTCCAGCCGCTGCTTAATCTGCTCAGCTTGTTCCTTCGTCAGCTTCTCAGCCAAGCTGTAATCCTTCAGTTGGGCCGCCCCCTTGCGATCCCGATCATAAACCATCCAGTCGACGCTACCTCTTCGTACGAGGAACCTAGCCTGTATCGGTGCCATGTAATTCTCCGTAAACTCCGTCACCCACTATGAACGACCGCAATAATATTCGCGAAGAATATGTAGCACCCGGTCTGCGATGCTTCTGTGAACTTACGCACACACACCCACCCACCGGAGCCCAGATATAGATACTTCGACCAACGCCAATCAGCCGAAAGCCCCTCGAAGATCCCGCCTGAGGTCGTGACTCACTCTAACTCAAATCTTGGCCGCAACTCACTGCAAATACGTTCGAGCCGAGAATGTAACTCATAGAGATCCGCCGGCGCCGCTACCACAGTTGTGCGGAACCCGAGCTGCCTGTCCTCGCTGACCTGAAAGAAGTTGATCAGTCCAAACCGTTCTAGGATCAATTCATGAAGCTGGTCTTTGGTGATCTTTTGCTTTTGTAACGCCATTGAAAAAGCCGATGCTAAGATTGCCCTCCTTTTGCGTCTTCCGCAGCGCAACTGCAAGGCGCGCGTTGCGGCACCCGTAATTGCCCGGGGGGGGCGATTGTGAATCGACGCTGAACATTGACCCCGCACGCGCGAAGTCAGTCAAGCACTTGCGACGCCGATCGGCGTCCGGACCCCACGCAGATTCACACTGGTGGCGCTATGGGAGGCCTCGGATCGGATCTGCGGCAAGCGGCTCAGGGTAATGATTCCGACGTTGCTGCCTTCGCTGGAGCGGCATGGCCGGCTCAAGCTCGGACCAGGCCGATTGAGCACTGGTGCTCGGCGTCAGCGCAGCCAAGATTGATCGGCTGCTGGTCGAGACCAAGATTGCCGCGGCCGGCGGTAACCGCGAAGCGAAATCACGACTGGCTGGTCTCCTTTACAGTTCGATTCTTACACCGCACGGCGGCTACCGACACATATCGCCGGACGCCCATTGATCGGCCATGCAGTCGCGCTATGCATGCCAACTCGGTGGGCTCCGAAGGGGGTTGACCACCGTGGTGGCTTGCCAACGACGATCCAACTGAGCAAATTGGGTTCGGGAAGAGAGCTGTCCACAAATGGTGCTCTCGGCGACGGAGCAGATGATGCGACGATCCGCATGAAACCGCAGCCGGAACCATCGAGCCGGGAAGTTCTTGCTGGCCTTGTTGAGCGCGTCACATACCACAACGACGGGAATGGCTACTGCGTTTTGCGGATCAAGGCGCGCGGCCACCGCGAACTGGTCACTGTAGTCGGGCACGCCGCGGTGATCTCCGCTGGCGAGTGGATTACCGCATCGGGCGAATGGGTCAATGACCGCACCCATGGCCAACAGTACAGGGCGAAGTTCTTAAAGACCTCGGAACCGACATCGCTCGACGGCATCGAGAAATACCTCGGCTCCGGGATGATCCGCGGCATCGGGCCAGTCTATGCCAAGAAGCTGGTGCGCGCCTTCGGTGAGAAGGTGTTCGATACCATCGAGGCGGAGCCCGAACGCCTGCGCGAGGTAACGGGCATCGGCCCGGTTCGGGCCAACCGGATCACGGCCGCCTGGGCTGAACAGAAGATCGTTCGCGAAATCATGGTCTTCCTGCACAGCAATGGCGTCGGCACAGCGCGGGCGGTGCGCATCTATAAGACCTATGGCGCGGACGCCGTACAGGTCATGACCGAGAACCCCTACCGCCTCGCGCGCGACATTCGCGGCATCGGCTTCAAGACTGCCGACGCGATCGCGATGAAACTCGGCATCGAAAAGACCGCAATGATCCGGGTTCGGGCCGGGATCTCCTATGGGCTGACCGAGGCGATGGACGAAGGGCACTGCGGTTTGCCGACGGATGAACTGCTGCCGCTTGCCGAGAAGCTGCTTGAGGTCCCGGTGGAACTGGTGCGCATTGCGCTTGATCTCGAACGGACAGCAGGCACGGTCATCGCAGACAGCGTAGGCGAAACGTCCTGCGTATTTCTGGTGGGCCTGCATCGGGCGGAGCGCTCGATTGCCGAGCGGCTGATCCGGCTTGCGAATGGCACACTGCCCTGGCCCTGGATCAATCCAGACAAGGCACTGCCTTGGGTCGAGCAACGGATCGGGCTTACCCTTGCCGAAAGCCAGGTCGCTGCGATCCGGCTCGCATTGATGTCCAAAGCGTTGGTCATGACCGGCGGTCCTGGTGTCGGCAAGACCACCATCGTCAAAGGTATTCTCCGCATTCTCGCAGCAAAGGGCGTGAGGCTCCTGCTATGCGCGCCGACCGGCCGCGCCGCCAAGCGCATGACCGAGGCGACCGGTTTTGAGGCTAGGACGATCCACCGGCTGCTGGAGGTTGACCCCAAGGGCGGCGGCTTCAAGCGCGGCGAAGACAATCCGCTCGACTGCGACCTGCTTGTTGTCGACGAAGCCTCAATGGTAGACGTCATGCTGATGCAGTCACTCATCAAGGCAGTGCCAGACAAGTCTGCCCTTTTGATCGTCGGCGACATCGACCAGCTTCCTTCGGTTGGGCCAGGCCAAGTGCTGGCCGACGTCATCTCATCCGGTGCTGTGCCGGTGGTGCGTCTCACCGAGGTGTTCCGGCAGGCCGCGCAAAGCCGCATCATCATCAGCGCACATAGCATCAATCAGGGGGCTATCCCCGATCTCAGCCTGCCCGGCACGGATAGCGATTTCTACTTCGTGCAAGCAGGCGATCCAGAAACCGCCGTACAGCGTATCATCGAGTTGGTGAAGACACGGATCCCCAATCGCTTCGGCCTCGACCCAATTCGCGACATTCAGGTTTTGTGTCCAATGAACCGGGGCGGCGTCGGTGCGCGCTCGCTAAACATCGAACTGCAGACGGCTCTGAACCCCGCCGGCGAGCGCAAGGTCGAACGCTTCGGTTCGACGTTCGCGTCCGGCGACAAAGTGATGCAGATCGAAAACGATTACGACAAGGAGGTCTATAACGGTGACATCGGTTATATCGACGATGTCAGTTCCGAAGACAGCGAACTCACCGCAAGCTTCGACGGCCGCTCGGTCATTTATGAGTTTGGCGAGCTCGACACGCTGGTGCCGGCCTACGCAGCAACTATCCATAAGAGCCAGGGTTCAGAATACCCTGCCGTAGTGATCCCGGTGATGACGCAGCACTACACCATGCTGCAACGAAACCTGCTCTATACCGGCGTCACCCGGGGCAAACAACTGGTAGTTCTGGTCGGTCAGAAGAAGGCCGTTGCCATCGCGGTTCGCAACGTTTCGGGGCGGCGAAGGTGGTCGAAATTGAACGAGTGGCTGGCGTCAAGAATAGCGTCGATGCCGACAAGATGAGGGCCGACGATGAATGTGCGCAAAGCGCATAAGATTTGGATCGAACAGTGCGAAGCGGCTCAAACGATCAAGGCGCGATTCGGGCTCACGGCGGCCTTCGACTACCTTGTCGGTGAGAAGTTGATGAGTTTTGCCAGTACTGCCTCCAGACATCCCCGACTTCGCGCGGGAACTGCCGCGGTTCTTTTCCGAGGTGAGGCGCATGTTCACGCCGGATGAGATTGGCGCAAAGTTGGTGCAAATCGAGCTTTCGCAAAGCGAAAGGAACGTTGATGTTTTGAAAGATGATGGTTTTCTTCTTGAGATTCCGGCCGCAGTCGCGGAGTGCGTTCTCCAGTTCATTCTGGTCAAGGGAATTGCTGACCGCGCCATCCTCGGTACTTCGTGACAGAATGGCAAATTACTTCTCGATGTGGCGCGCCGCTCACCACCAAAATCGCCAACATTTCCGGTGGGGTCGTAAGGTCCCACCGTCATGATGACGCTGGAACCCGTTCTCACCCCGCATGGTTTGCTGACGCTGCGACAAACGGCGCAAGCTCCTGCGTTGGAGCCCGATCAGGGCTTGCGGCTGGAGAAAGCATTTTTACGGGGCTCAGGGCACGGATTGTTGTGGCTCGGCGCCGACGAAGTCGCGACGGTTCTCCCGCCGGTGTTGTCGTATTGGCGAGAGCTTGGAATGCGCTACATGACTGCACTGTGCGCTCTTCCTAGTGTTGGAGACGGCCGGACCAAGCCGCCTGTGCCAATCCCCGCCGATGGCGAGCTGGACACGATGGCAGCGGCCGTTCCGCCGATGACCGGCGCGGAATACCTGACGACGTCTGTCCTGGCCAATCTTTGGCGAGGTATGGATGCGGCCTTTGATGCCGAGTTGGTGCAGGCCAAGCTCTCCGTGCAGGAGTTCCTCAAGAGCCGTCATCCGGCATGGAATTTGGTTGGGCGCGTTCATTTCAACCTCGCGGAGAACCGGAAGGACGAAGAAGCCCCGTTCGCGTTTCTTGCGACCTACACGACCCGACTTTCGGCTGAGGCCAAGGCCCAGCATCTGCCGCTCGGCAAGGCCTTGCAGGAGTATTCCGGTGCGAGGAACCGCCAACGCCTGCTCTCGCTGCTGATGCCCGTCCAGCGTGCCGCCGAAAGTTGCCCTTGGTTGAAGACCATGGTCGATGCCGGCGATATCTTTCACCCGCTGCGCTGGAGCCCACAACAGGCTCTGCAATTCCTGAAGGATGTTCCCGCGCTCGAAAGCGCCGGGGTGGTCGTGCGAATGCCAGCGAGTTGGCGCATGAACCACCCCGCACGCCCGCAAGTGAAAGCAACGGTCGGGGGCAATGCGCCATCACAGCTGGGGATGGACGCGCTGCTCGACTTCCGAATGGAGGTGACGCTCGAGGGCGAAAGCCTCTCGAAGGCCGAGATCAAGCGACTCCTGGCGCATTCCGATGGATTGACCTTAATCCGTGGCAAGTGGGTCGAGGTCGATCATGAACGACTGCATCGCACACTCGAGCAATTTGAGGCCATCGAGCGCCGCGCCGCCGCCGATGGTCTTTCGTTCGGTGAGGCGATGCGTCTGCTGGCTGGGGCTGGCATTGCCGGAGATAAAACTGCCGCACCAGCCGACATCGATTGGAGCCAGACCGTTGCCGGCCCCTGGCTGGCGGAGACGCTGGCGACCCTGCGCCATCCCGATTGGCTCATGCGGGTCGACCCCGGTCAACATTTTCAGGGTACGCTGCGACCCTATCAGCAGTCGGGTGTGCAATGGCTCTATCTGCTAACGCAGCTCAAGCTTGGGGCTTGCCTTGCCGACGATATGGGACTCGGCAAAACCATCCAGGTGTTGTCGCTGCTGCTGGTGATCAAGAATGAGGACATGGCAATTCGGAAACCTTGCCTGCTCGTAGCCCCCGCCTCGTTGTTAGCCAATTGGGCCGCCGAGATTTCCCGATTTGCGCCAACTTTGAAAACAGTCGTGGTCCATCCATCGGCTGCGCCGTCCGAGAAACTGAACACTTACAGTGCGGACAGATGCGCAGATGTCGATCTCGTAATCACGAGCTACGGCTTTCTGACGCGTACGCCTTGGCTAGAAACTACATCATGGCGGTTTGTGGTGCTCGATGAAGCACAGGCCATCAAGAACCCGGGCGCTAAGCAGACAAAATCGGTCAAGAGGCTCAAGGCAGAAATGCGCATTGCGCTGACCGGCACGCCCATCGAGAATCGGCTCGGCGACCTATGGTCGATCTTCGACTTTATCAATCCTGGCCTGTTGGGATCGTCGAAGGAGTTTTCGGCATTCGTCAAACGCCTCGCCGACCGGCCACATAACCCTTACGGTCCGCTCCGCCAACTGGTGCGCCCCTATATCCTGCGACGGCTGAAGACCGACAAGAGCATCATTGCCGACCTGCCCGACAAGACCGAGGTGAAAACCTTCTGCCCCTTGAGCCGCAAGCAGGCGGCGCTTTATCAGCAAGCAGTGGCGGAACTGGCCGGCCATCTCGAAGAGGTCGATGGAATAAAGCGGAGAGGTATCGTCCTAGCTTTTCTCATGCGCTTGAAGCAGATCTGCAACCATCCATCACAGTGGCTCGGCGACGGTGCGTGGAATGAGGAGGATAGCGGTAAGCTTGTGCGTCTGCGCGACATCGCGGAAGTGGTTGCCGCCCGGCAGGAGAAGGCACTTATCTTCACCCAGTTCAAGGAGTCAACGGCGCCACTAGTGGCGTTCCTGGGCTCCGTATTCGGAAGGCCCGGCCTCGTCCTGCATGGTGAGACAGAGGTTAAGAAGCGCAAGGACCTGGTGCGCCAATTTCAGGAAGACGAAGACGTCCCGTTCTTCGTGCTCTCGGTCAAAGCAGGCGGCACCGGGCTCAATCTCACAGCGGCCTCGCATGTCATTCATTTCGACAGGTGGTGGAATCCGGCTGTCGAAAACCAAGCTACCGACCGTGCCTTCCGGATCGGACAGACCAAGAACGTGCTTGTGCACAAGTTCGTTTGTCGCGGCACCGTGGAGGAAAAGATCGACCATATGATTGAGTCGAAGAAACAATTGGCTGGGGATTTTCTTAGCGGCGGAGCTGACATCCTGTTGACTGAGATGAAAGATGAGGAGTTGCTTAGACTCGTGACTCTCGATTTGGGTGCGGCGATGAAGGAAGGGGATGAATGAGCTACTACGGGTGGCATGCTTACGTGCCGGTAGCTGAGAAGCGGCGACAGGCAGAACGCAAGTTGGCCAAGCTCAAGAAGCAGGGACGATCCGTTGCGCCCGTGAGGATCGAGGGCCGCACAATTACCAAGAGCTTCTGGGGCAGATCTTGGTGCGTCAACCTTGAACGATACAGCGACTATGAGAACCGCTTGCCGCGCGGCCGGACCTATGTCCGAAACGGCTCCGTTATCGACCTGCAAATTGCCAAGGGCGAGATATCGGCAATGGTCGCCGGGTCTGAGCTCTACCAAATCAAAATTGTCATTGCACCGGTTACGCGGGCACGCTGGAAATCCATCTGTCGGGACTGCGCCGGGACCGTCGATTCGCTAGTTGAGCTCCTGCAGGGCCGCTTGGCGAAAGGCGTGATGGACCGGGTCTGTCGAGAGGGTGACGGCCTGTTTCCGTCGCCGACGGAAATCAAGCTGTCCTGCAGCTGTCCAGATTGGGCGGACGTGTGCAAGCACGTTGCGGCAGCACTGTATGGTGTCGGCGCCCGGCTAGATGAAAAGCCTCAGCTTCTTTTTGTGCTGCGTGATGTGGATGAAACTGAAATGCTCGCCAGCGCTGGACAGGATTCTCCGCTAACAACGGCGTCAGGCGCGGCGAAGGTGCTTGATGAAGGCGATGTCGCCGCTCTATTCGGGCTGGAGATGGCCGAAACTCCGCATACCCCAAATCCTGCCTTAACAGTCGCAAAGAGACCCCAACAGTCCAAGGCGCAAAAAGGCAAGATATCTGCCAGAAAGACCAAACGAGCAGCGAAGACAGATGTCGCCTTACATCGTGCGACTCGGGTCAGTTCGGGAACAAAAAAGGCAACCCGAGCAAGTGCCAGGAAACGGCGCACTCGGGGATGTCCCGATCGCTGTTGAACTATGTCGGGCCGAGGTTGCCAGAATGAATGTTGCACTAAACCGCTACCGCGGTAGGGAGCGCATGGCTGCGGCCTGAAGGGGGAGGCGCCACAGAGTGCGCGGCAGCGGCATTAACGATCCGTCGCTGCGCGTCGCGCAGTCCGACCCGTGGCCTCGCTGAACAGGTGGCGGGGGATGCTGATTATTGCAAAACGCCGCCGTTCTTCCGGGTGCGTTTCAAAATCTGCCTCCACAAAAATCTCGACGGTCTCCTCACTGGCATGAACTTCGACGCGTACCGGCGCGTCGTCAAAATCCACTTCATATCGGCGACCATTCTTTCCTCGGATAATCGCGTGCACCATTTCTATTTTACCTCCGGCCCGGCTTCTTGAGCTTCTTCACTGGGTGCTTCTGATAATCGAGAACGGCCGCTGCAAGTGGCATCGAGCGCGGCACGCTCACAGGTGTGAGGGAGACGACAAGCGCTCTGCCTGTTTGTGAATCGACGCTGAACATTGCCCCCGCACGCGCGAAGTCAATCAAGCACTTGGGACGCCGATCGGCGTCCGGATTCCACGCCGATTCACAGTGTCTTCCGTCAGCGTCGAGCCTTGCAACCGCTTTACGAGAGCGCGCGGTTTCGTCGCGCCCTAAGTAGAAAATTACTGTTGCGCACGTCGAGGTTGCGTCCAGCCTCGGCTTGGACCTCAGAAACCCAAGATAGCATCAGTGGCCATCAATGGGCCAGCGTATAACGCCCCCGTTCGGTGGGACGGTGCGCCTATGTCGAAGGGGCACCCCAAAAGCACATTGGCCGTTCAGGATTACGGTTTCTGAACCCCGCGCGCACTGACAGTTCAGGTCCGGTCATCATGAATCAGGAACAGCAGAAGCCCGTTCCCGAAGATCATACGTCCGTCAGCAAGGACGAGGAATCGGGCGCACGGGGGTTGCAGCGCGATTTGCAGGACCGCTTGCAGCCGGCGGACGACGAGCCGGTCAGCGAGCCTGTCAATGATAGCCGAGCTATCGCTGAAAGTTGGTGACGGCGGGAATCGGGAAGGCGGCATATCGTGGGGGTGCTTGACGCCTCCACTTCTCCACCGAAGGAGCGATATGCCGTGGCCAAAGATAACATCATCAAGTTGATTCAGCCAGGAAACGTCGACGATCAACTCACCGAAATCTTGCGCAATGGGGCGCGTGCTCTGTTGGCCCAGGCGGTCGAGGCCGAGGTCGCGGACTTTCTCGGCAAGCATGCCGATTTGAAGACTGCGGACGGCCACCAGCGCGTCGTGCGCCACGGTCACCTGCCGGAACGCGAGGTGATGACCGGTATCGGTCCGGTCGGCGTC